>NZ_PXNU01000001.1:0-322564 GCF_041300735.1 Phaeobacter sp. SYSU ZJ3003
ATCTACAGTCAGCTTTGTGTGCCAAAAACAGCGGAAATCACGGCTTGACCGATATAGGAGCTTCAACTCGATGGTCGAGACCTTCTTCAAAACCATCAAGTCGGAGCTGATCTGGCCGATCGCATGGCAAACCCGCCAGCAAGCCGAAAACGCAATCGCCAGATACATCGACGGGTTCTATAATCCCGTCAGGAGACATTCATCGCTCGGCTTTCTAAGCCCCATCGCATTCGAGAGAAAGGCCCGGAAAGTGAGCTAAACGCTCTCCACTAAATCAGGGCAAGTCCAATGCCCCGCCCGTTCTCTCAGGCTACTGCAGAGCAAGTAATAAGAGTGTCTGAAGCCGCAGTTGCACTAAAGGGTGCTGCTGATAGTGCGAGAATAGGCCTTTACACTGACCTTCCTACAGGGTTGACCGACAAGGCGCTTGCGCTGGCTGTTGATCTGGGACTTTTGGGTGAAGGTGCTGGTGTGTTCTCGCCTGTCAGCCCACTCTGCAAACTGCTGAGAACGCCACAAGAGAAGGAGCGTGCAGCGGTCCTGCGCGTCACGATAGAGTCTTTTGAACCCTTCCTTATCTTTCGCGAGGAGCTTGAGGCTACTGCTGATGCTTCAACAGCGGCGAACAGAACCAAAGCTCGCCTAGACCTCGATTGTCATCGCGAGGAAATTAAGGACACATTAGTAAGCCTCGCCACGTTCAGCGGAGCGCTGACCGTTAGCCACGGAAACAACTATGAGCGGGACAACAAGAGCATGAGTAATCTACTAGCGGAACTGGCCGCTGGTAGCGGTGAGGAAGCGGCTGCAGTTTATCGAGTCCGAGAGGAAATTGGAGCTAACGCTGCCGCAGTCTGTGACCATGACGAAGTCATTGCTCCTTTGGCCGCTGGTGCTCGCCATGCTTCTGGCGGTGGTACAGGTCGGGAAGCCGTTGTCAACGCGGGCAACGCAATCGAGTCTTTTTTGAACTGGTATGGGAATGAACGCGGTCATTCAGTTGGAGGGTCACACGGCCTAAACGCTAAAGTTGAATCCCTACGTGGCGCAGGACATCTACCTCCCAAACTCGTAAATGCAAGCAAGTATCTGGGGCACATCCGAAATGCGGCGGATCATGGTGTAGATGCAGATATTGGTACCTCTTGGAACATATCTGATGCCACCGGGAGAAATTACGTTTTTGTTGCTGCGCAATTCATTCGTTCAGTGGTCGACTTCCACGAAGGGCGCTTTGAAATGTAAGAGTCTCTAGTTTGCTACCACCATATTGGGCTGCAAACGCGTCGTATCGAAACCGCTGTATTGGCGCATAGCGCCAATATACGAGGAGGGCGGTATCTCCGAAAGAGCTACAGTTGGGGGCCAGATGCATCGCTTACCTTCTAAGTTACATTCTGGTCTCCAATTGAGTGCTAGAGTCCAGAATGGCGACGTACCACGTCCGCGTTCTGCGGTCCGAACCCTGTGTCCGTGGATGTGGCCTTTGAGGCCATCAATTAGTCCATTTAATGCGACAGCTTTTTGTGTTCCTTGCCGTCCTCCGAGATGTGAAAGAGAGTGCAGTGGGGCACTGCCCTTGCGCCATGCTTTTTGAGCTCAAACCCAAAGACAGACGTTTTGATTTCCAATAAAGAGGAAAGAATTATCTGTGCATTTGGAAGTCCGGCCGCCAGAGGTAATCAGTTGGCAACTCAGGTTGGTTGGCCACCCTTAAGGTAGGTGCAGTGCCTCCCCCAAGGCGCAGGCTTTCATCAAAAGGATGGAGCTATGGCGTCAAACTTTCCGACACCAAAAAAGCCCTCAGGTCTGCGCGACCTGAGGGCTTTTTATGGCTCCGGCGGTAGGGAACGGAGCCATATTTTAACAACAAATAAGTGACTGATATTAAACCAGAAAAAATTTTAGGTCGGTCCGTGGTGTCACAGTCAGGTGTCACAGTGTGCCACCCGACCTTGGAATTCAAGCTGGTGCAGGCAAACCGCGAGCAGGTTATGTCGATCTCAACACAACGCCCCGAGAATACGGGACGGGCGCCGCGCGCCATAGGCGCGTTTCTCTGAACAAGAACCAGGCATGAAGGTATCGGTGGAGAATAGATCGAGCGCGGCGCCGCTCTGCGATCGAGACTGGGATCACGTGATCAAGCCTTCCCATTCTTAGGAAGTCCCTAATCGAACGCACCACCCTCGAGACGGGCGTCCTGACCACGGTTAGCGTCTGCGCTGGCTTCGCCGACCGCCTGCGCAGGGTCGAACAGGCGGCCGGGTACTGGGCGGATCAGGCGGCGTGATCGAGGGGCCGGTAGGCCGCTGACCAGTCCGCATGCGGATTGTCCGCTCGTTCGTCGCCGAGCCCGGACCGGTCCATCTCACCCGGGATCGCCATCGCGGCCTCTTCGTGCCTCTGGAGCGCAGCCTCCGGCTTCACCTGGGAGATCAGCTCATCCAGCGCGGAACCGGTGAGCATGCCCCTGTTGTGGAGCGCGGTGGCGATGGCTTCGAGGGCCGACCTTTGCTCCCGCAAGATGCGGAGCGCACGGTCTTCCGCACGGCGGAGGTGGTCCTCGACGCGCGCCGCGAGCGGCGGGTCGAGGCGCAAGCGCGCGACGATGGCCTCGGGGTCACCGGACCACGTAAGCCGGTCCCCGAGCCCCCAGGCGGTCTCCATAGCGACAGCTACGGTGGTTGCGCGGGCGAGGTCGGAATCCGAGGCACCCCCGGCGCCGGCCGATGCCACACCGAAGACGATGCGCTCCGCCGCGCGTCCGGCCATGTCGAGGGCCAGCGCGGCCTCGAGCTCGGAGCGGCGCTGGTGGATCACATGCCGATCCGCATGGGTGACGCCGCCGTCGCCCTGGAGGGCGAGCACGCGGAGCGTGGCGACCCCGGTGGCAGCACCGACCAGGGCATGCCCCGCCTCGTGCACCGCGACCTGCCAGCGGACGGCGTCCGGCATGGCGGGCCGGATTTCCGCGAGGGTCGCGGAGAGATCCTCCACGCTAAGTGGGCGACCCGCCCGCCGGGCCTTTGCCCGGGCAGCGCGAACCAGGCCCGCCACGTCGGCGCCGCTCATGCCGACGGCCTGCACGGCGATGGCGGTCAAGTCGGCGTCGCGCAGGTCGGGCCAGGCCTGCCAGCGCAGCGCTCGCGGCATCAGCTCGACCGTTGGGTGGCGCAGATGGAGGATGCGGTCAAAACGCCCAGGCCTACGCAAGGCGGGGTCCACCCTGTCGACGTGATTGGTCGCGGCCATGGCCACGACCCCCTCCTGAGCCGTAAAGCCGTCGAGGCATTCCAGCAAACTTCCGACGACATATTCCGTCCAGGAGGCATTGTGGTCCCGACGGTTCCTGTCCCCGAAGACGTCGATCTCATCGACGAAAATGATGCAGGGCCCTTCGCTGGCGGCCTTGGCAAAATCCGCCTTCATCGCCCGAAGCAGATCGGAGGACCGCTCGCCACGCGCTTGCCACGTGGCGAGCGAGGCCGCGATCATGCCGATGCCCGCCTCGCGCGCGACCTGCCTGGCCGTTTCGGTCTTGCCGGTGCCCGGAGGGCCGGCGAGCAAGAGGCCGCGGCTGACGTCGCGCCAGGGGATCTCGCCCGCCTGCCAGGCGCGAAGATCCTCGACGAGTTGCTCCAACGGACCACGGACCTCGTCCGGCAGCGGAAATTCGGCCAGTCCCGGCCCGGTCTCGGTCTCTTCGGGGGTCAGCGCGGCGGCCAGCGTGGCGACGGCGCGGCCGGGGTCGGGCCAGCGCAGGGCGAGGAGCAGGTCGCCGGGGGTGAGCCGCGCGACCGGTGCGTCGGCGGGCAGTGCGCTGAGCGCGGTGCCGTGGGCCTCTGCCTCCGGATAGGCATCGCCGAGGATCTGCGCCAACATCGCGCGGTCGAGGGGCGCGAGCGCGATGATCTCCGGATTGAGGGGCTTGAGCGCCTTCGGCGCGGTTCCGGCCGCCGGGGCGATGAGGGCGGCCGGGCGGCGCGTGTCGAGCGCCAGCCGCAGGGAACCCGAAAGTGCAGCGACAGCCGGTTCGGACGCGCCGGACTTGGCGGATGCGGCCTTCTCTGCGCTCAGGACAACGGGGATCGCCGCGCCGCGCGGCCAGAGCGTGTGGGGCTGGGCCAGATGCTCGATCAGCCGGATGACGTGTTCGTCGAGCGCTGGGTCAGCGGTGGTGAACAGGGTCACGGCACCCGACGCACCGAGGGCCCGGACCATGGCCTCGGCAGAGCCGAAGGTCTTGGCGACGCGGACGACGGCCAGCGCAGCCTCCGGGCGAAGGCGGTAGCGCCGGTGCTGCGCCGTGGCGTCCTCCGGGACCGGAGGCAGCGCGTCGGCGAAACTGGTCATGGCCCCATCGGCCTCGGCCTCGATCTGGTCGAGAATGCCGTCGAGATCCCAGGTGTCGCTGTGGGAACTCGAACGGGCGGTGTCGGCCAGCGTCGTATCACGACGGGTGCCAGTGTCGACTGTCGCCTTATCGCCATTGCCGGCGTCGGCGGCCGTCACAACGGAGGCTTCAGCGTCGTCATCCTCGGTGGGGCCGGAAGCGGTGTAGGCGGTGACGGCCCAACTGGCGGTGCCGGAGAGCAGGCTGTCCCGGATCTGGGCGGCAAGGCGGGTCCAGTCCGGGGTATCGGTGACCGGGGTGGCAGCGGGATGGATCGAAGGGGCGGTCGAGGGCTGCGTCATGGGAGAACTCCAGAGAAAAAGGGGGACCGTCGGCCCGCTGCCGAGGAGCGGGCCGAGGATGTATCTGAGGGGAAAAGAGTGACCCGGTGGTCAGGCGGCGAGGTCGAGCCAGCCCGACTGGTCGACGCGACCGGGGATCGCGTTGGCGTAGCCAAGGCGCATCAGGGCCTCGTCCAGAGACTCGCGCGGATGGCGGCGAAGCTCAGGGATCTCGCTCGCGTAGATCGTATGGCGCGTCTGCCAGTCGGCGGTGAAGCGGACGGCCATTTCCGGCAGCGCGACCATCGCCAGAATGTCGAAATCCTCCGCTGAATAGGGACCACGCCCAGTCGCGCCCCTCTCCGATCTCTGCCGTAAATTAAAGACGTAGTCGCCGGCAGGCGTCCGGGTGTGACGCGTCTTGACCTGGATGCGCAGGGGCGTGTCACCGGGAAGAAACAGGACCCTGTCGTGACGCTCGTACTCGAGCGCGGGATAGTCCCTTTCCCCGAGGCGCATCAGGATCGAGGCAACGACAAGCTCTGCCGAATGGCCGAGAATCTTCGCATAGCGGCAAAGGTCCTGGGTGGACATGTCTGGATAGGCCGCCAGCGCGTCACGGGCGTCGCGGGGCTCGGCGGGGCGGGTCGGCAGGGTGATGCCGGGAAGAAGAAGCTGTGTCATGCATGCCTCCTTCGTTCGAGAAGAGGGAATGGGGGCCGCGGGCCCCCCTTGCGAGGTCTGGGACGGCTCAGGCCGCGAGCCCGGGCGCGTCGTCCGTGCCGTCATCCTCCGGCCCGGTTCCCCTCCCTCCGAAGTCCGCCATCGACATGAGCCGCGCGACGCCGCGGAAATAATGACGCTGCAACGCGCGCACCCGGCGCACCGCAGGGGCATCCCCCCGAACGAGCAGCAGGTCGGCGCTTCCGGCCATTACCGCATGCATATGCTGGCGATCGTCGTCATCCTCCACCGAGAGGAGCGCATGAAGCCCCTTCGCCAACAGGCGCAGCGGGCGGTCGAGATCGCGCCGCTCCGGCAGCGCGGTGACCTCTGCGAGCCGAATGAGGAGATCTTCGTGGGCTGCCTCTGCCGCAGCCAGGTCCGAAGCGACCTCCGGGGCGAACACGTCGGACACGGCCCCGCGCTGGATGCGCCGCTCGGCAGCCACACAGGCGTCGAGATCGCGCAGAAGGGCGGTGAAGGCGACGCTCACCTCGGTATGGGCGACCGGGATAGGATGATCGCCCCTCTCCACCGCCGCACGGGCCTCCATCACCTTCTGGGACCCCGCCGTCGGCGGGGTGTGCTCCGGTTCGTCGGGCCCGTCGATATAGCCGCCGAGTGCGTCCAGCGCGGCATCGAGGGCCGAATTATAGAAGGCGTGGCCCGCCACCGTGGCCGGCAGCTGCCAGACCCAGCGCGCCACGGTCAGCGCAGACCGGATGCGCCCTACCTCGGCCGGATCAGCGGACTGGATGACCGTCGCGATCAGCATCGCGACCCGCTGGAGACCGGCGGTCTGCAGCGTGACGAGGGGATGGGCGATAAGCGCCTCGCAGTGCCCGAGGACACGAGCCCGGGCCTCATCGACGGCGGCCTGATAGGCAGCGAGGGCCGGGTCGAAGCCGCCATCGTCGCCAAGGTCGCGCTCGGCGGCGGTCAGATCGACCAGCGCACGGGTCATCGCGCGAGTGATGACGAGCGGGGTGATGGACGAGTGGGCGGGAAGCGCGGAATTGAAACCGCTCGCGCAGCGGGTTACATAGTTCTTAGCCATCGTAGGGTCTCCTTAGGACTCTTCGGCGGTCAGGGCGGGGGCAGAGGGTAGGATCTCTGTTCTCGCCCGCTTATCGGGCGCCCGGTGACCTGAATGTAATTTAGTGATACAATCCCCCTTGTTCAAGCCTTCAATTACAATTAATTACACCAATCACGAAGTCACATACCAAGAATCTGGCGCCCGCGCTTCTCCTGTGGGCGTCCTGCGTATCATAATGTACGATATTACAACGAGGGAGCAGCGCCATGCCACGTCAGTCGTCCATAACGCCCGAAGCAGTCGCCGAGGCTGCCGAAAAACTCATCTCGCGAGGCCGCCCAGTGACGAATCAAGCCGTCCACAGCCTTTTGGGTGGCGGTTCTATGACCACAATTACTCCCTTGGTGCGGGCCTGGAAAGAAGATCAGAAGGAACGTCAGGCTCTCGCAGAGCGCTATGTGCCCGAACCCATCGAGCAGCTCGCTCAAGAACTGGCTGGGCGGATATGGCGCGATGCGCAAGAAGAGGCTGGCGTAGCAACGGAAGCTCTGCGCAGAGAGCTAAAGAAGCTACGAGAGAGTTATTCCGAAAAAGAAGCTGAACTTAAAGCGAATCTCGAACTCGCAAGGCAGCAGCATGAGGACGCAGAAACCGCACTGAATGATGTGCAGAATGAGCTCGATATGCTCCGGGCCGCCTATGAAGCTCTAACCTTAGAACATGCGCGCGCCACGGAAAAAATATCCGGATTAGAGCAAAGAGTTTCTGACCTCCGGGGTGTCCTCGAGAAGGCCGAAGCGCGCGCAGAGCGTGCTGAAGAAAGGTTGGCTTCCGTGGCCAAGGGAAACTGAGCGATCTACGGCTAATACGCCCTCATTCCGAGACTAGCCCCCGTAAGCTCATCTCGAACTCTCCAGGATCGCAGGCCAAATCAACCGTCTTGAAGCGCATTCGGTGTCCCTGGATTGTCGCCTCTTCATCGACTGCCCCCCCTGTCTGCGGATGCAGTAGCATCCCGACAGCGGTTAAGCTGGCGCTATCGTCTAGCCGTTCCTGGCTGCGCAGATAGGTGTAGAGCTGATACAGGTAGCCACTTTTCAGAATCCGGTCTCGATAGCTGGACGCTGTAAAGATGGCCGTGAATTTCGTATCAATCACAATACGGTGTCCCGTTGTGGCATGGTTCAACTCAATATCGGTCTGCATCCCGGGCAGGATTTCGGCGATTCCAGGGGATGCGGCCGTAACCGGCCATGACAGTCGTTTACCTTGAGTCACGCTCCAGCCCTGAGGCTGCAGTTCAAGGCGCAGGGCGTTCCCCACGGCCCGCTCGAAAAGGCGGCGGATCAGGTGGTCGGTGCTGTCAGGCAGGGCGCCTGATACCTCTCCGGGCTCCTCCATCGGGATAATGGTGTCAAACACCATCCGGGCCAGTGCCACCATGAAACGGTCGGTGGCCTCATTTCGACCAATCTGGTCACTGGCAAGTTCTGCCCAGGACGGGCGGGGGCCGACAACGCCCATGCGGGTAAAATCCCCGGCCAGTTGGCGGCAGCGATGCGCCACCAGATCATCCGCAACGCGTGTTGCGAGCTGTGCGAGGGCTGCCCTGACCAGCCGATTGCGGGGCGTGTCCATCGTGTGTTCTTCGAAGCGGCAGGCGATGCGACCACGGTCCATCAAACGGCGTGTCGTGGTTTCCAGCATATCGATGCGACCGCGCACCCGCGACAGGGTAGCCACCCGGGGGCGGTATCCACGCGAGAGGTTCCTGCGCAGTCGTTCCTCGACCACATGGGTCAAAAGCCGTGCCACCAGATCAGGAAGATCCCGGGCGGTTTCGACCTGATTATCAAACCGGCCTTTGAATTGCACCAGATCGGCTGCGTACAGAAAAAGCAGCCAGATATTGCGCAAGGGGATCGCTGTGGCCATTACAGCCCGGCACGCAAGGTGTGCACCGTATCACGGGCTCGATCCGGGGCATCAAACCAGTACTCCTGCAACAGTGGCTCGATCTCGGTATCGATGACCTCGACGAACCATGCCCGCGGGTCTGGAATGTCATCATCGCCGGGGGTGACATAGGAATGGCCCACCCGAAACTGCGGCCCTAGGGCCCGATCCTGTGCTATTGTGTCATTCAGCGCGGTCATGCGCTCACGCATCAGGGAGATCACGTCATCCGGGAAATCCCTATCACGACACCAGTCTTCCCAAGCCATGTTCAACATGGGGTCCAGCGTCACAAAGGCGAACCTGCGACGCAAGGCCAGATCGACCAGAGCAAGGGAGCGGTCCGCGATATTCATCGTGCCGATAATATGCAGGTTGTCGGGGATATGTACCTTTTCACCCGGGACTTTACGATAGGCCAGCTCCATCGCATCCGCTCGGCTGCGTTTGGTGTTTTCCAAAAGCGTCAGCATCTCGCCGAATACTTGAGCGGGGTTGCCACGGTTGATTTCCTCGATGATCAGTACATGAGGGACATCGGGGTGGGCACGTGCGGCTTCGACCACTTGCAGGAAAATCCCGTCGGTTAGGGTCAACCCATTGCTGGAGGGGCGATACCCCCGCACAAAATCCTCATACGATAGCGAGGGGTGAAACTGGACAGAGCGCAGCTGATCGGGCAAAGGAGACCTGCGGCCGATTAAAGCCTTGGCTAGTCGCTTGGCGAGCCAGGTTTTCCCCGTCCCGGGTGGCCCCTGCAGGATCAGGTTTTTCTTGGATGACAGGCGATCCACAAGCCCCGACAAGGTATCGCGCTCCATAAAGCCGCCCTCATTGATAATGTCATCCACCGTGTAGGGCACGATTTCTGGCCCGGGGGCGTTGTCATCTTCCGCAGCGTCCTCTGCCTCGCTTGCGCTCAGGGGATCGATCTCTGGGGCGAAACGTTCTGCCCAGTAGGAATGGCTGAGGAAATAGCCGTAGTCCTGATCTTCTCCGTCAAAGGTGAATGCCACAAGCCGCCTTGCCATGTCATCATCCTCCACACGGGCACGGGCAACGGTTGTACGATAAGTGTAAAAATACCAGTCCTTAAGCGGGTTAAGCTCTTGCCAGTCCACCTCGACTGTCTTGCCATCGCCACGGTTCGCAGTGATGGTCCCGATGGCCTTGATCCGCATGACACTCGCGGCACGGCCGTGGTTCTCAAAAGGAACATCGTTCTTGCGAGTGAACGAGGCTTTGATGGCAATCCGGTCCCCGGGCTTCATCTGCCGGACAAGCTTGGAGAATTTGTCGTCATAGCCGTTCTGCCAGACGCCTTCGTTCAAGAACCGGTCGGTCTGGTCCTCGCCTCCCCATGATGCCCCGACATACCAGTGGCTCACCCCCTCGGGTGCAAGATCATCCTTGGGCGCTTCTTGTTCATCCTCATCCCCAGAGAAATTGACCCGGGCCGTCCTGAAAATCTCGGCTGCCCATTCAGGGGAAAGTTCCGCCTTCCATCCCTGATCTGACAACCCCCAGACACCGCGGCTGGGCGCGGTTATGATGCCGGCTGAGTATAGATAAGACCGAGCAAAATGTACCCTGTTCTCGAACTTCGAGCCGCCATTCTTGTTGCTCAGCGCAAGAAAATCTTCTGGGATGTCATTCCGCTTGATCAACTCATCAAAGACCTGACGCGGGCGGGCTTGGCCGCCCAAATCCCGCATGATCTCGATCACGGGCGCAAAATAGCTGACAAACTGCGGGACGCCTTCAATTTTCTGATCATGTAAACCCATTCCGCCCACCCATATTTTTGACACCGGCTAAAATGTCAGCATTACCCCAGACTGCCAAGGGCTTGGCCGTCGATGAGGCTGCTACAGGCAAGGCAGCATAATGATAATCGTGACCCCGGTCACTGCAACTCACGTACTGGCGCAGATCACGCTTTCCTCCTACAAGCTTGCGTTCGCACGGCTCGTCGGAATGGGGATTTCTGCTTCTGAACACTCAGACGAACAGGTCCTTATACCACCATTTTTCAACATCATTTCAAACCTCTTTCCGTACCTCGGATCAGATGTGCCCCCGGGACAACAACTCCGGGGATGACTGGGGACAGCTCTGCTGGCCTGATGTTGTTCCGACGCGCGGGCTGGGCGTGCTTTCCACGCTGTCATTCGGGAGCAGTTCCGGCTATTCCTATGTGAAAGCATAAAAAACGGATCAACGGGGGGCAGCATGGCCATCAAGAAAAGCGACATTTACCGCTCCTTGTGGGAGAGCTGCGACCAGCTTCGGGGCGGCATGGATGCCTCGCTCTACAAGGATTACATCCTCACGCTGCTGTTCGTGAAATACGTCTCGGACCGGGCCGGTCAGCCGGATGCGCTGATCGAGGTGCCATCGGGTTCCTCCTTCAACGACATGAAAGCCCTGCGCGGGTCAAAGAACATCGGCGAGGAGATGGACACCATCATCGCGAGGATCGCCGAGGAAAACGACCTGTCGGGCGTGATCGACCGGGCCTTTTTCAACGACCCCGAGAAATTCGGGCGCGGTCAGAAGATGGTCAACACGCTGACCGCGCTGATCAACATCTTCAGCCGTGAGGAGCTGAATTTCTCAAAGAACCGCGCCGACGGCGACGACATCCTTGGCGATGCTTACGAATACCTGATGCGGAACTTCGCGACCGAGGCGGGTAAGTCGAAGGGCCAGTTCTATACCCCGGCCGAGGTCTCGCGTGTCGTGGCGGCCGTGGCAGGCGTGGACCGGGCCACCAGTCCACGTCAGACAGTCTATGACCCGACCTGCGGCTCGGGCTCGCTGCTCCTCAAGGCCGCCGAAACCGCCCGCGTGCCCATCACCATCTTCGGGCAAGAGATGGACATCGCCACCCGGGGTCTCGCCCGCATGAACATGATCATGCACAACCGCGAGACCGCCGAAATCGCCCAGGGCGACGTGATCGCCGAGCCGCATTTCCTGACCGATGCACACACCCTCCAGACCTTCGATTTTGTGGTCGCCAACCCGCCCTTCTCGGCCAAGGCCTGGGCCTCGGGCCTAACCGAGGAAACAAAATATGACCGCTTCGTGGATGGCGACCCACCCGCGAAAAACGGGGATTTCGCGTTCCTTCTGCACATCCTCGCCTCGATGAAGGCCACCGGGTCCGGCGCGGTGATCCTGCCGCACGGCGTCCTGTTCCGGGGGAATGCCGAGTCCCGCTTGCGCGAAAATATCCTGAAACGTGGGCTTATCAAGGGGATCATCGGCCTGCCGGCTAACCTGTTCTACGGCACTGGTATTCCTGCCTCGATCATCGTTCTCGACAAATCCGAAGCACAGGCGGACCGGCCCGTATTCATGATCGATGCCTCCAAGGGGTTCATCAAGGACGGGAACAAGAACCGCCTGCGCGCGCGTGACATCCACAAGATCATCGACGCCTTCACCCGCGCACAGGAAATCCCCGGCTATTCCCGGCTGGTCCCTTATACCGAGATCACCCGCAACGATTTCAACTTGAACATCCCCCGCTACATTGACGGCTCCGACCCTGAGGATCTGCAGGACATCACCGCCCACCTGCATGGCGGCGTGCCAGAGCGGGACATTGATGCGCTGGATGATTTCTGGGCCGTCATGCCGACTCTACGCGCCACGCTCTTCGGGCCGAACCCGCGGCCCGGGTATGCCGATCCGCTGGTTGCCCCCGATCAGGTGCGCAGCACCATCCGGAACCACCCGGATTTCGCCGCCTTTCGCGCGCAGATCACGAAAATCCTGAATGGCTGGATCGCCGCGAATACGCCAGCGCTGTCGGGTATCCAGCCGGGTGATCACCCCCGCGACCTGATCCACACGATCGCCGAGGATATGTTGACCCGGTTCGAACCGGCCCCGCTGGTGGATAAATACGAGGCCTATCAGCGCCTCATGTCCTACTGGTCGGATACCATGCAGGACGATGTGTTCATCATCTCGGGCGGCGGCTGGCTGGCCGCGCGGGATCTTCGCGAGGCCCGCAAGGAGGTCAAGGACGGTAAGACAAAGTGGGTGGAAGATGGCGACCTGACCTTGAACAAGATCCGGCTCGTAGCCGATGTGATCCCCCCTGCGCTTATCGTCGACCGCTTCTTTCCAGACCTCAAGGAGGCGCTGGACACCGCCACCGCCAAGGCCGAGGAACTGGGCCGGGAGATCGAGGAACTGGCCGAGGAACATGGGGCCGAGGGCGGGCTGCTGGCCGACGCGCTGACGGATACCGGCAAGCTGACCGCTGCATCAGTGAAGGCGCGCGGGAAATCCGGTGAGGCGGATGCCGAGGAACGGCCCCTGTTGAAACAGGCGGCCAAGCTGCTCGCGGCCGAGGCCGCGGCGAAGAAAGCCGCGAAAGAGGCCGAGGCGGAATTGACCGAGGCGGTACTCAAGACATACCCGGAACTAACCGGGGACGACATCCGCGACCTTGTGGTCCACGATAAGTGGCTGGCCGATATCACGGCGGCCATCGGGGCCGAGGTCGAGGCCCGGACGGAAACCCTGACCGCCCGCGTGCGGGTGCTGACCGAACGCTACGGCCAGACCTTGCCGCAGATCATGGAGGATCTGGCCGAGTTGGAGGCGCGGGTGGCCGGGCATGTCGCAGCGATGGGGGTGGCCGTATGAATGACGTAATACCCGATGACTGGGAACTCGTTAATCTCGGAACTCTCGGGAGTTTCGCCAAAGGCGCGGGCATTCGCAAAGATGAAGCCCTGAGTGGTGAAATTCCAGCGGTTCGATACGGCGAATTATATACTGACCACCCCGAAATTTTGCGGGCGCACCGATCTTTCATTTCTCTAGAAATTAGTAAATCCGCTCGCCAGATTAAATGTGGAGATATCCTTTTTGCCGGGTCAGGGGAAACGAAAGAGGAAATAGGTAAATGCACCGGTTTCTTGGGGGACTATGAGGCATTTGCCGGAGGCGATATTATCGTTTTCCGCCCTAATGGACCGGACCCACGTTTTCTCGCCTACATGCTCAACTCTGCCTCTATTGCAAAACAAAAGGCTCAGCGGGCACAAGGCGATGCAGTCGTACATATTTACCCTGACGCTCTCAGCAGGTTATCCCTTCCTCTTCCGCCCTTCCACGAACAACAGGCCATTGCCGCCGCGTTGTCGGATGCGGATGGGGTTGTCGCGGGGTTGGAGCGGGTGATCGCGAAGAAGCGCCTGATCAAACAGGGGGCGATGCAAGACCTCCTCACCGCCCGCCGCCGCCTCCCGGGGTTCACGGGCGAGTGGGAGGTTAAGTTCTTCGGCCAGATTGCAAAGATCAGGAACGCCAAAGTTCAGACTTTCGGCAATCCCGTCGCCCAGAACTGCATCGAATTGGAGCAGGTAGAACATGAGACCGGGCGCATCCTATTTTGGGCGGACGCGACCACCCGGACGACAGTCAAATACGCATTCGAGATGGGCGATGTTCTCTTCGGGCGTCTGCGGCCCTATTTGCGCAAGTTCCATCGCGCAAACAAAGAAGGCGTATGTTCAACGGAAATCTGGCCGTTGATGAGCCAGGGGATTGATAGCGGTTTCCTCTATCAGGTTGTTCAATCTGATGGCTTCATAGCTGCCGCTTGTGAGGCATACGGCACCCACATGCCACGCGCGGACTGGGGTAAAATCGCAACCTATCAGATTCAGGTTCCGGTTGACTTAAAGGAACAGGAAGCCATCGGCGATGTTCTGGCTGACATGGAAACCGAAATCCAGAGCCTCGAGTCTCGCCTGACAAAGGCGCGGGCAGTCAAAGAGGGGATGATGCAAAACCTTTTGACAGGGCGGGTCCGGCTCGTCTGATTAGTATGACATTACTTTAAGGGATATTCACACATGACCATCGGCCAGCCGGAGCGCGCGACGCAAAACCGCATGATCGCCCAGATGTGCGGCGACACCTCGGGTGCCCCGGGCGGCCTCGGTTGGCGGTATCTGGGCGACTGGCACCAGCGTCCCGGCAACGCAAATATCGAACCGGACCTGCTCCGCCCCTGGCTAACCGCGCGCGGGTATGACCCGGAGGTCATCACGAAGGCGATCGCCGAGTTGCAGCGCGCGGCCCGGATGGACGGTCTGAAGCTCTTCGAAGCGAACCGGGTCACATTCGACATGCTGCGCTACGGCGTTCAGGTCACCCCTGGCCCCGGCGAGGCCCCGGTCACCGTGCGCTTTATCGACTGGGATAATCCGGCTTCCAACGATCTGGGCGTGGCCGTAGAGGTGGCGATCACCGCGAAGAACCCGAAGGCCTACAACAAACGTCCCGATCTTGTCCTGTATGTAAACGGCATCGCCCTGGGCGTGGTGGAGTTGAAGAAATCCACTGTCGAGGTCGGCGAGGGTATCCGCCAGACGCTGGACAACCAACGGGCCGAATTCATCCGGCATTTCTTCACAACCGTCCAGATCACCTTTGCAGGCAACGACATGCAGGGCCTGCGCTACGCCGCGATCCAGACCCCGCAGCCCTACTGGCTGGCGTGGAAGGAAGACAGCGAGATCATCATGCCGCTGGAACGGGACGTGTCGCAGATGCTGACCCCGGACCGGTTCCTGGAGCTGATCAACGATTTCATCCTGTTTGACGCCGGGATCAAGAAGGTCACGCGCCCGAACCAGTATTTCGCCGTGAAGGCCGCACAGGAGGCCGTTCGGGCCCGCAAGTCGGGGATCATCTGGCAGACCCAGGGGTCCGGGAAAAGCCTGATCATGGTGATGCTGGCCCGCTGGATCCGCGAGACTCTGCCCGATGCCCGTATTCTGGTGGTGACGGACCGGAAGGAGTTGGACGAGCAGATCGAAACCGTCTTCGGCAACACCGGCGACAAGGTCCGCCGCGCGAAATCCGGTGCCGACCTGCTAGCGGCACTGGCCGACCCGAAAGAGCGGGTGGTCTCCTCCCTCGTACATAAGTTCGGGCGGCGCGAAGAGGATGAACTGGGGGAGATGATCGCCAACATACAGCGCGGTCAGATCGGCGCGCCGGTCGGCTCGTTCTTCGTGTTTATCGACGAGGCGCACCGGACCCAGTCGGGCAAGCTGGCCCGGGCCATGCGGATGATCCTTCCGGATGCGGTGTTCTACGGTTTTACTGGAACGCCCCTGCTCAAGTCGGACAAGCAGACGTCTCTTGAGGTATTCGGCCCCTATATCGGTACGCCTTATCGTTTCAACGAGGCGGTCGAGGACGGGGTGGTTCTGGACCTGCGTTATGAGGCGCGCGATATCGACCAGCGCGTAGCGTCGCCCGCGAAGATTGACGAGTGGTTCGAGGCTAAGACAAAGGGGCTGACCCCTGTCGCCAAGGCGACCCTGAAACAGCGCTGGGGTACGCTGCAGCGGGTCCTGTCCTCGAAGGACCGGCTGGAACAGATCGCCAGCGACATCATCATGGACATGGAGCTTAAGCCGCGCCTGAAGTCTGGCCGCGGCAACGCCATGCTGGTCGCGGGCTCGATCCCGGAGGCCTGTCGGTTGTTCGAGATATTCCGGAACTCCGGCTCGGACCTCGCTGGGAAATGCGCGATCGTCACTTCCTATACCCGGAACGCTTCGGAACTGACCGGCGAAGAGGCCGGGATGGGCGAGACGGAAAAACAATACGTATATCGTGTCTATGACCGGCTGATGACGGACCTTGCGACAGACGAGGAGGCCTACGAGACCGAGGCCCTGCGGAAGTTCCGTAAGGAACCGGCCCGGATGAAGCTGCTGATCGTGGTCAGCCGCCTTCTTACCGGCTTTGATGCCCCCACGGCGACATACATCTATATCGACAAACAGATGCGCGATCATGGGCTGTTCCAGGCGATCTGCCGGGTGAACCGGCTGGATGGGGACGACAAAGATTTCGGGTATGTGATCGACTACAAGGACCTGTTCAAGAACATCGAGACAGCGGTCGATGATTACACCTCAGGCGCGTTCGACGCGTTCGATGCCGGCGATGTGGACGGGTTGATTTCTTCGCGGGCCGAGAAGGCTGGCGTCGATCTGACCACAGCGCGCGACGCATGGTTCGGCCTGCTGGACCCGGTTGAACAGCCGAAAGGGGATGCCGAGGTCCTCGCATATTTTTCAAGCCCGGGCGGCTGGGAGGTTGATCCTGAGGCGGATGAGAAAGCCCGCCGCCGCCAGGCGCTCTATAAGCTGGCTGGAGCCTATGCCCGGGCCTTTGCTTCGGTTGCGGAAGACCCGGCGGCATCCGGGGTGAACGACCTTCAGATCGCCCAGTACCGGGGGGAAGTTGATCGCGCGCTTGCGCTCCGGGACGCTGTGCGCCTTCACAGTGAAGACGGGGTCGACATGAAACAATTCGAGCCCGCCATGCGGCATCTGATCGACACCTATATAAAGGCGGACGGGTCCGACGTGATCTCGCATCTCGACGATATCAGCCTGATCGACCTGGTCGCCAGCAAGGGGGCGTCCGTAGAGGAAGAGCTACCCCCCTCCTTGAAGGCGAAGCGGGAGAACGTCGCCGAGGCGATCGAGAACAACGTCCGCAAGCTCATCATCGATGAAACGCCGGTGAACCCGAAATTCTATGAACGCATGTCAGAACTGTTGACGGACCTCGTCAAAAAACGGAAGGACGACGCGCTCGCCTACGCGGAATATCTGGAAAGGATCGCGGACCTGGTCCGGTCGGTCAAAGCTGGTCACGGCAGTGATTATCCGCCGTGCATGGACACGGCGGGGCGCAAAGCCTTGTACGACAACCTCGGACAGGACGAAGCGCGGACACAATCGGTCGACCAGGCGATCCGTGAAACAGCCCAGACCGGGTGGCGTGGAAACAAGATGAAAGAGCGGATGCTCCGGCGCAAGCTGTCGGAGGTTCTTGAAGACGAAGAAGCCGTCGAACAGATTATCGAGATTATCCGGTCCCATCATGAATACTGAGCAGATCGAGGTCGCGGGTCTGTCGGTTGAACTGGTCCGGAAGCCGATCAAGAACCTGCATATCGGCGTCTATCCTCCCGCCGGACGGGTCCGGGTCGCGGCCCCTCCGGCGATCAGCGAAGACGCGATCCGGGTGGCGATTGTCACTCGGCTGGGCTGGATAAAGAACAAGCAGCGTCAGTTCGCAGACCAGGCTCGGGAACCGGAGCGGCTCTACGTATCGGGCGAGACACATTACTATTTCGGGCGTCCGTTGCGACTGGGTGTCAGGCAGGCTCAGGTCCGTGCCGGGCAGATCAGTGTCGACAGCGCCGACCGGATCACCATGGTGGTCCCCCATGACGCCAGCCGGTCAGATAAAGCTCGGTGGATGTCCGCATGGTATCGTAGAGAACTCCGGGACAAAGCCGCTCCCAGGGTTTCAAAATGGGCCGACCGTCTTAGCGTGGCGGAACCCGCGTGGGGCATCCGCGCGATGCACACGAAATGGGGATCGTGCAATTCGGATACTCGGCGCCTCTGGATCAACCTTGATCTGGTCAAAAAGCCGCTGGTCTGCCTCGATTACGTGATCCTCCATGAAATGGCGCATTTCGTGTCGCGAAGGCATGACGACGTTTTCGTGGCCGTGCTCGACCGACATATGCCGGGCTGGCGGCAAATCCGCGCTGACTTGAACAAGCTTCCCCTGAGCGCGCCGGTTGGTTCGCAACTGACGCGTGATCGTGGTTCAGAAATTTAAGGGTGACCCGATGCGACCGGTGCGCCTTACAGACTGGAGGCCCCCGACCTTGTGGACGCATCCATCGCGCATAAAATGTGGTGAATACAGCGAACGGCCCCACGCTCAGGCATGCCCGATCTGATAGGGTCCCCGGCTGTTCGGTGGGAGGCGCGAACCTTATGGTTTTCCCTGGTACGACCACGGGTATTCCGGACCGGACCCATCCGACGCTCTTCACCCACTTCAGGGATATCGGATCAGCCATCCGATCAAGGGGCTCGTCTGCCGCTGCCAGCACCATGTTTACGACATCCATGGCCCGGATATCATCGAGCAAGCCCGATCCACTCGACTCTTGCTTGAGATCCACGTCGTTCGTATGCCTCCCCACCCGCTCGCCGAGCCAGTCGGCAACCTTGATGTCGGCGAACAGGTTACAATCCTCCTGTCGACCCTCCTGTGTCAGGGAGCCCGGAAGAGATGTTTTGGTACTGCCAGTGGTCATCGCGTTCTCCGTTTCTTCTACGAAGATCGCCGGAACCCATGAAAAACCGAAGGGTCAAGTCGGGAGACCGTGCTTCCTGGTGGGGCGGTCCCTTTTGCTCGTACGCGCGTGCGCGCATACGAGAACCTATAGGGTTTGGGCCCAAACTCTCTATGAACGACCGTCCATGCAGAAACGCATCCGGATTTTTTTATGGGGACAAACCCCCTATTTACCGTCCCTTCGACTTCGGATCGGAGCACCTTCGGCATATACTAGACAATGACGAGAGCAGCCCGTGGTTGATGGTTTTGACCCGGCGTCTCAGCACTTAATGGAAGGGACCGGTAAGGGTGACGATCGAACTGACACCACTCAGCGGGCGCGGCGGAAAACGCGAAATAAAATTTCGAGTCCATGACGAAGAATTCCCCGGGATGGAGCGCAAAGCGCATCAACATGGATTTCGCAGTGTGAACGCCCTCGCGGCTCACGCGCTTCGTCAATATGGAACGCATGGCATCAGTATGGTGGCCGCTCAAATGGGCGAAGCTGCGGAAGTCCTGCATGACATCCGCGCGGCAGCGCACGCAGAAAACTCACCGATCTCCCCTGATCAAGTGAAGGTCATGGTTCGGACCTGGGAAGGTCTGTGCGACAGGCTGATCGCGGAATTGAGGAAAAAAAGGTAATGCGTCCGCATTTCACATCGCATCACTCGGCCGTCGAACTGGCGCGATATGATCTGCGGAAAGGCAGTGAGGTACTCGGCGGGACCGTGATCGCGCGGTCCGCATCAAAGTTGCGCGATCATTTCGAACAGTTCGGTGCTTGCGGTTTTGTTCATATCACGCTGTCAGCGCCGGAGGGGGTTTGGCTTGATCGAGAGACGTGGCTGGCCTCGATGCGCTTCGTGATGAAACGCCACCAGTTTCCCGTTGAACTGACCCCTTGGGTCATGGCGCGCCATACCGACACCCCCGGTGACCACGTCCACTGTTTTGCGGCACGCGAGACCTTCGAGTTTCGGGAAATCAGGCCGATCCGGTCAAAAGCGCATACAGCGGAAACTCACCAGCTGCTGGCCGAGCGTCTGGGCTTGCCGATACCTGACTATTTCTCACCGGCCGCACCACCTCGTCTTTACGGCAGTGTCCCCTTGAGACGGCTGAACCGGGACACCGAATATCGCCGTTTGGCGGATGACCTCAATGCGGGCCTTTCGAAATGGCCGGAAAACCTGGACGCCTTGAACGATGCGCTGTCAGCCCTGGCGAGCCCTTATCAGATAAGTGAAGACATCAACTCGTATGGCCACCCGAGCCTCGTCTGCGTGAGTCCAACGCGCCGGCTTCGACCGAGCGCGTTGGGTGACGCCTTCTTTCCCGTAAACCTGAAGAAAAGGATCGACTGGGCAGCACAGCTCACGCGATCGCGGCTCAACTTAGACATGGCTATCCTCTTGAGAACGCCTGAAATTCTTAGGGCCCTAGACCACGCCGAACATGAAAAATCAGACCACAGACATTCTTTGAGAGGAAACCCGCCCGATGCCGCCGAAGACCGAAAAAACGGTGCACCAGATCCCGGACGAGATGGAAAAATTAACCGCCAGGTTGAAAATGATCAGGGGGGACGTGCTGATCTTGCATCCCCTCTTAGACCTGCTGGAGGACCCGGACGGCTCAGGCCCGGGCGGGACGGCAGCGGTTCGTCTGATCAAGATGATCGCGGACATGAAAACCAGGCAGGAAGCGATCGAGGCCGAGGTGGCGGACGTCAAAGAGGCGGTGCTGATGATCAAGGAAAAATCCGACACCATGGCCGAAATACTGGATCGCCTGGACACAGTACTCAACAGCGAGGTGGATTAACGCTACTCGGCTGGGTTGCGCGCGTGTTGAAAATCGCGGGTCGGGTCACTCCGGGGTTCAGACATAGCCTCGATATTTTTGCCCGAAGTATGCGGTTGAAGTTCAGGGATAAGAGCGCGGTTGACGTGATGCCGGGCAGCGTGACCCTGCGTGAGGCAGGTGATTCGCTTTCGAAAGACGCGCGCCTTTTCACATCAGCTTTTGCGTCGGATTTTGAACGCCATGATGTGCTGGAGAACATTCTTGATCCTAATCTACCGTTGACACCGGCGATGACGCTCTGTGGAACTGCTCAATCAAAGGGACATCACTCGAAGAAGAAAAGGCCTCGGGTTCAGTTGATGTGTCTGGGGCTCAATCTCGATCCCGTCAGTGAGTTGGTGGAACTTTTTCATGGGGCGATCGAAGGGGTGCACATCAAGGGACCCGTTCTTCAAATAACGGACGGCTTCGCGCTGTTGGGAAAAAATCAGCCGCGAGTTCTTGTACTCGGCTTACGCGCGCAGGAGCGCTTGCAAGCACAGGACCTGAAGCTGACGTCCATCTTGACCGATGTGATCACGACATGCCCCGACATGACCTGTGTGCTGCCCGATGGAACTATCACGATAGCCAGAGAGTTGTCCCGGATTGCATCGACCATCGCACAAAAATCGGGGCAATGCGCCCCAGAAAGCTTATCAGGGGACGAAACGAATAACGAAGGAATTCTAGCCAACAAGAACACCCCCTCCGACGATCAGGAACCTGGCTTCTGAGCATGGAACAACTGGATTGCAATTCACGTATCGTTCGAGGAGCCGCACCTCGAGCAAAAAAACCATGACATTCAGCGGGCATCCGTTTTGCACTGTTTCCTTGGTCGAATGTCCTCGAGCGCTGCATAGAATGCCGGCAACACCAACAGAATGAGAACCGTCGCTGCCAACAGCCCAAACACGACCGAAATCACAAGCGGCTTGAGGGTCTGTGCTTGGGTCGAGGATTCCAGAAGCAGAGGTGCCATGCCCATGATGGTGGTCGAGACCGAGACGAAGATCGGGCGGAACCGCGACCGCACAGCCTCTCCCGCAGCCATCGCGGCCGACAATCCATCGACGCGGCGGGCGTTTATGACGCCAACCAGCAGGATCGCATTGTTGACCACGATTCCGGCAAGCGAGGCCGCGCCCACCAGCGACGGCATGGAGATGTTGTAGCCCATCAGGACATGACCCCAGATCACCCCGAGAAACGCGAGCGGGATGGTGATCATTACGATCAGCGGTTCAACATAGCTGCGGAACTGGAAGCTGAGCACCAGGTAGATGCCCACCAGCCCAATCAGGAAACCGCGTAGGATCGAGGCAACGGTTTCCGCCGAATTCGCTGCTTGTCCGCCAATATCAAAGTTGAGGCCGGGAGTGGCGGTGACAAGGTCAGGAAGGAAACCCTCAGCCAGCCGGGCCGTGATCGCGTCGGCATTGCCGATCTGGCCCTCGACATCGGCTGAAACGGTCAGTGTCCGCGATCCGTTTCGGCGCGAGATGCTACCCCAGCCGCGTGCCTCGGTAATCGTAGTAACGCTGGATAACGGCACGGTGCCGCCACCCGGCAGGGCGATTTCGAAAGTATTCAGGTCATCGCGGACAGCGCGGTCGCTGGCCGTCAGCCGTATCTCCAGATCCCAGGCCAGATCGCCGCGCCGGATTTCCGCAAGCTGCGTGCCGAGAAAGGCGGCGCGGATCTGGCCGGCCACGTCCGTGGCGGTCAGCCCGAGAGCTTCGGCGCCTTGCGACAGGCTCAACCGCAACTCCGGTGCGCCGGTGCGCAGGTCGAGGATCGCGTTACGCACACCGGCATACGATTCGAGTTCCGCCAGCGTGGCGCGCCCCGCCGCCTCCAACGTGGAAAGGTCGGGGTGGGTCAGGCGCAATTCTACCGCGATGCCTTGCGGGCCGATCCCCGGCTCGGTCAGGATCAGCGAAGAAACACCGGGCAGAATGCCGATTTCTTCGCGCCAGAGCGTGACGATTTCATCAAGCGTGCTGGCGCGTATCTCGGCCCCAAGCAAATCGATGGCAACGGTGGCGACATGGGCACCGCTTTCGCCAGCCGAAAGGTTTCTCCCGAGCCGCGTGATGCGGCGGATCACCAATGGTTGCGCCTGCGGCTGCTCCGGCGTCAAGCGCGCGTTCACGCGGTTTAGCGCCGCCTCAACCTGAGCGACGGCCTCGGTCGTGCGCACAAGCGGTGTGCCTGCGGGCAGCATCAGTCGGGCCTCCAGCACGTCGCCATCGATCTCGGGCATCGCCTCGCGCTTCACGACACCGCCGCCCAAGGCACCAACGGTCAGGATCAAGGCCCCGATGGCCAGCCCGACAACAAGCCAGCGCGCCTTGATCGCGGCATCAGCCATGCGGCCCACGCCACGCTCACGAAGAGCATCGAAACCCGCGTCGAACCGGATGCGAAAACGGGACGCGGCGATGTCCTTCATTCCGCCTTTCAGGTGATGCGGCAGGATGAAAAAGGCCTCGATCAGCGACGCGGCGAGCGCGGCCAGCAAGACGATCGGAAGGACCTCGAGCACCGCGCCTAGTTCCCCCGAAAGGAAGGCTAAAGGCAGGAACACCGCTAGCGTTGTCAGGAAGGATGAGATCACGCCGGGCGCCACGGCTGCCACGCCCGCCGCGACGGTTTCGACCGTTGCGCTCTTGGCGGCATGCACTGCGATGGAATCCGCGATCACGATGGAATCGTCCATCACGATCCCGATCGCCATCAGCAGGGCCACGAGCGTCATCATGTTCAGGCTCAGCCCGGTCAGCCCCATCCAAACAAAGGCTCCCGCAAAGGCCACGGGCAGGCCCATCGCGGCCCATATCGCGAACCCGGGTTGGAAGAAGAGGCTCATGACCGCGACGACCAGCACAAGCCCGATCACCCCGTTCTGAACGAGCATCACCAGCCGGTCGCGGATGATGGATGTCACGTCCTGAACCACCTCGACGGTGATCGTGTCCGGCAGGCGTTCGCTCTCCTCGGCCACCAGCGCGGCGACCCCGTCAAGCACGCGCAGCGCATCGGCATTGAGCGACTTGGCCACGTCGATCAATATGGCTGGCGCGCCGTCGACAAAGGCGCGGTCCTGCGGCGGCTCGAAGCGTTCCTCGATCACCGCCACGTCCCCAAGCGTCAATGTCGCGCCATTCGGCAAGACCAGAACCGGAATCGTGGCTAGCGCCGTGGCCGTGTCGCGTTCGGCGGTGAAGCGCAAGGTCAGGTCCGCGCCCGGCCCTTCGAGCGTACCGGCGGGCAGGTCGATGTTCTGTGCGGCGATGGCGGCTGCCAGTGAGGCAGGTGTCAAGCCGTGGCTGTCGAGCAGGGCGTTCGAAGAGGTGATGGAGATTGTTCGGGTTCCGAGCCCCCCGCGCGTTACGCGGGCGACACCGGCCAAGGCGGTCAGTCGGTCCGACAGGCCGTCAGCATAAAGGTCAAGTTCGCCCAGCGGCAGATCGCCCGAGATGGCGACCGATGTGACCGGATCGGAGCGGTGCAGTTCGCGTACCACCGCGGGATCGGCACGGTTAGGGAAGGTGTCGATGGCCGACACCTCGGTGCGCAGCGAATTGACGAAGCGCAGCGCATCGTTACCGGGCGCCATGGTTGCCACGGCGCGGGCGCGGCCGCTCTGCGCGGTGCAGGAAAAGGTTTCCAGCCCCTCGACACCCTGCACGCCGTCCCAGAGCGGCGCGCAGATCGCGGCCTCCACATCCTCGGCAGCAGCGCCCCGGTAGGGCACGGTGACCTCGGCCTCGACGGCGCGGAAATCGGGGAAGGTTTCGCGCAACAGGCCCGGCGCGGCAAAGATGCCCGCTGCAAGGAACAACAGAAGCAGCAGGTTGCCCGCCGTCGGGTGGCCGGTGAACCAGCGTATCACGGCTGGACCTCGACCGGGGTCAGGGCCATGCCGGGAATGGCCGGCGCGATGTCGTCGATCACCACGCGGTCGCCCGGCGACAGGCCAGCGGCGATAACGACGCGGCCATCCTGCGCAAAGGCGGCGGTGACGGGGCGCAATTCCAGCAAGTCATCGGGGCCAAGGATACGCACCATGTCGCCATGCAACGCCGCCTCGGGGATAGGGATGAGGCCTGTCATGGAAGCGCCCGAAAAGGGAAGCTGTACCTGCATGTTGGGCACCAGCGGCAGGCGGCGGGGCGGATCCGCGCCCTCATAGGGGTCGTCAACCCTGACCACGACCGGCACGGTGCGCGCACGGGCATCCAGCACGCCCTCGATCCCGACAACACGGGCGCTCCAGATCTGCCTCGGGTCCGCCATAGGGCTGAGCGTCACCTCGATCTGCGTGGCGGGCATGTCGCGCATCATGTCGCCAAGGGTGATGCCCTCCGGTGTATCTCCCAATAGCCGTCGAAAGCTGTCTACCGGCAAATGCGCCACGACCTCGGCCGCCGCGATCCCGTCAGCACGGATCACCACCTGACCTGGGGCGACGGTCTGAAACAGCTCAGCATTCACCTCGGTCACCCGCAGGTCGAACGGCGTCGTCAGGGTCGTGCGGTCGAGCGAGCGGCGCGCCCGGTCTATGGCGGCCTCGCTGCGTGCGACCTGCGCCGCGATCCGCGCTTGGCGAGACGGGATCAGGGCGAGCGTGTTCTCCAGTTCCGCCACCGTGCGGCGGGCCAGAAGGGTCGCGCGCTCGGCCTCGTCGGCGCGCGATTGTGGGACGGTGCCCTGTTCGGCCAAGGTCCGCGTGCGCGTCAGATCGGCCTCGGCCAACGCCAATCGCGCGCGTTCCAGATCGAGGATGCGGCCCGTATTGGCCGCCTCGGCGGTCAGTTGCGCGCTTTCGGCAGCGAGTGCAGCAAGATCGGCCTGCGACTGCGCCAGCGCCAGTTCGTAATCGGTCGGGTCGATCTGCAGCACCTCGATTCCCGCCGGGATCAGGCGACCTGGCTCCAGGTCGGGATGGCTCCAGATCACCTCGCCCTGCACCTCGGCCACGGCGACCCAGGTCTCGGCTGCGCGCAGGTTTCCCCAGGCAGTGGCGGACGGACGGATGTCTTCCGCCGCAACCGTCATGACCCGGACAGGCAGCGCGGATGCGCCGCCCTCGACCTGCGCGGGTCCGGGGGCGGAGGCGATCATCCAGACCGCCGCGGCGATGCCGAGCGCGATGGGTGGCAGCGCCAGGAGCGGGACGAGGCGCATGGGTTCAGCCCTGCGCCCGGCGCATCCGCGCCAGCGTGCCGTCGCGCAGGATGAACTGGTGGTAGAGCGCGCCAATCACATGCAGCGCAATCAGCGTCAGCAGGACAATCTTCAACACATTGTGCCCCTGCGCCGCGGCCTCGACCCCGCCGAACCACGCGACAGACCCGCTGAGTGGCATCAGGATCATCAGCGTGTACAGGCCGACATGGGTAAGCTTCGCGAAAATGCCTTGCACCTTGCTGGCCTCGATCGCCGGGGGCACCCCACGCCGGGCGCGCAGGGTCAGCCGCCACAGCGCGAAGATCATCACCAGCGCGCCGCCCGCAACATGGGCCAGCACGAGCGGGTCGAACCCAGCCTCCAGCCCATCGGTGATGCGGTCCCATGCGGCCGACATCGCGTCCTTGAAAAGGTATTGCTGCGCGATCAGTGCGAAGACGAGCCAATGCAGCGTGATCTGAAGGCGGGAATAGCCGGTGGGGGCGGTTTTGGCGGGCATGGCGAGGATCCTTTCGGTCAGGGTGCGCGACTCGGGATAGAGGTTGCGGTTGTCAACAGTATATGTTAGTGAGTTATAACTAACAAGGGGTGACGCATGTCGGGTCGTCAAAGTGCTGAAGAGAGAAAGGCGCAAATCGTGGCCGAGGTTCTGCGACTGGCCGATGAGATCGGACCCGACCGGCTGAGCACCACAGATGTCGCGCGTGCAATCGGCCTCAGTCAGCCTGCGATCTTCAGGCATTTCCCCACCAAGGGTGCGCTCTGGCTGGCGGTGGCCGACGATATCGCTGACCGGTTGCAGAGTTGCTGGGCTGCGGCCGAGGCGGGGGCCACCGGGCCGCAGGCGCGCCTGAAAGCGCTGGTCGGTGCGCAACTGACGGCCATTGCTGAAACGCCTGCCCTGCCGTCGATCCTGTTCTCGCGCGAGTTGCAGGTGGACAATCAAGCCCTGCGCGACGTGTTCCGGGGGCTTCTGGGCGCTTTTCAGGGCCGCCTTGTTGCCGTGATCCGTGATCTTCAGGCTGCGGGCAATCTGAAGCGCGACGTCAGCCCGGAGGATGTCGCCATCCTGCTGACGTCTCTGGTGCAGGGTGTCGCCATCCGCTGGACGCTCGGCGCCCGGGGCTTTGCGCTCGTTCCTGAGGGGATGCGTCTTTATGAGGTGCAAATGGGAGTATTTCGACAGACGTAGGGCGATCTCGATACCTAGGGTCAGGTTCCACAACCAATAGATTACGACGGCCGCGAGAACGATCGATGAGAGGAACACCTTTGGACATCGCTCATAGTGGGTCGCGGCGCGCCTCCAATCCTAGATCCTGCCAAACATGATCTCATTCCGGTTCCGCCGCTTATAGCGTCGCTTATCGTATTTGACAGGCGTCTTCCGCTGCTTTCGACCGGGGATGCAGGCGCGTATGCCCTTGTCCTGCAATGCTTCTCGGAACCAGTCGGCGTCAAACCCGCGATCCCCAAGCAACGATTTGACGCTTGGCAAGCCGCTGAGCAGGGCCCGTGCGCCGATATAGTAGCTCACCTGCCCCGCGGTGACGAACAGGTCGATCGGTCATCACTGACTGTCGCAGATGGCGTGAAGTTTGGTATTCATGCCGCCTTTAGGTCGTCCGATCAGGCGACCGCGCCCCCTTTTTTTCGCGGCCATGCTGAGCGACCGAAATCAGTGCATCCTGACCCTAACCCGCGGAACCGCAGGATGACGTAAATGGTCCAAGCTTCTGAAGCGTCACGGCGACCATCTACCAGACTATAAATCGGCTGGGTTCGCTCTCCCGTTCCACCTACCGTGGTAATGACAGAACGCCGCTCAGCGACGGCAGGCGATCGATCGCGGCTTTGAGAGCGGGAACGGGAGACTGGTCTCCATATACCGATTCATGCACGTCCTGACCTTCGTGACCCATGATGTCGCGGGCGACTTTAGCGGGGACCTCTGTGTCGAGATCCAGGACGTGCTGGACGTAATGGCGGGCGCTCTGAAGTGACAGACCTCGGCCTGCATCCCCCCAGGTTTCCTTGACAAATTTTTCGACCTTTCGGCCGACTTTGCGGCCCATGATGTTGGAGGCCGGCTCCTTAAGGTCAGGGAAAAGGCGAACATAACCAGCTTTCCGGGCATCGCGAACAAGCTCCATTAGACCCAGGTGGATCAGGTCATCGTGAAGCGGAACTTTTCGCCGCGAAGTAGCGTTTTTGATCCGGCGATCGGTGGTGGTGATCACATCGAAGTAGGTGATCCCGTCCTCCTGTCTAACGTAGTCGACGCCGATGCCGGCGATTTCCTCGCGCCGCAGGCCGCTATACGCCGCGATCAGGGGGACCCAATACACTCCGCTCCTGCGCCGTTCGGCGAGAGGGGGTAGCCAAGGCCCCGGCTCGGGATCGCTCCAATACCGGTGCCGAAAGAAGGTTTCGAGTTCTTCTCGGGTGAAGGTCCGCTTCTTATCTCGCGCGCGCCCCT
This sequence comes from Phaeobacter sp. SYSU ZJ3003, assembly GCF_041300735.1. Lineage (NCBI taxonomy): Bacteria > Pseudomonadati > Pseudomonadota > Alphaproteobacteria > Rhodobacterales > Roseobacteraceae > Phaeobacter > Phaeobacter sp. SYSU ZJ3003. The sequence continues at coordinate 28,134 of NZ_PXNU01000001.1, forward strand.
TTTCTTTTCGTCGCAGGAGGCCAGGATCAAGCCGGGGATGCAGTTCGAAGCCCTCAGCCTTGGCCGCCGAAATCAGTGCGCTTGCGTGGTCCACGTATCTGTTGACCGTGCCGACCGCCAAGCCGATCTTTTCCTTCGGGAGACCTTCGGCCTTAGCGAGGACCGATTCTATCGGGAGGGTGTGATCTGACGGCGATTTGCCGAAGGATTTCGGCAACTTAAGAAGGACAGCCCGAAGTTTCACGAAATCTGATTGGATAAGGGATCGGATATCTGTCTTGCCCGTAACCCTCTGAAGGAGGATCCCGAAAGCGCGGTACTGACGCGCCGTCTTTTCTTCCAGACCTTCATCTGCGTGTTTTTTGAACTGGATCATTCGTTCAATGACCGCATTAATCGACGGATCGAGCTCGGAGTCGTCCTGTTCAGCCGGCATGATTTCATGGATCACTGCGCGGGTTTTGTTTGCCTGAACATCGGTCACTGTCGACGCGGTTACGGGGTCAGGCGAACTCGGTGCTTCCCTTTGCTCATCGTCTTGCGAGAATGTGCCTTGGACCGGATCGAACTGGTCCATAACGTCTGATGCCAGCGCCCGAGCGGGTGGGGTGGCCACCGCGGCGTTGGCCGCGCGCATGCCCTCGATGAAAAGCTCGAGCAGCTGGACAGCTTCACGGTCTCCCTTGATCCGACGACCGGTCACCTTCTCGAAGTCATCGGCCCTGCGAGCTGCGCCGACGTGGCTACGCAACAGAGGTCGGGCGTGACTGTCGAGGACCAGCCTTAGCATCGCCACCTCGGCACGACTGCGGCCTTTGGCGATCATATCGTGCTCGACCTGCTCGGATATCGTCGCGCCGATTCCCTGCTCCGCCAGAATGTCCCAGGTTTCAGTCGTATTGGAGGTGATCTGTCTCTCCAGCTCGCAGGGCGGTGACCCGTAGCGGAATCGGAGGTCTTGTCGCAGATCATTCTGTGCCGTGACGTGGGTTTTCACCACGTGCTGCAAATACCGCCGGGCTTCTTCCAGCGTGATTCTATCCTGTTCCAAGGCTGCCATGATCGGCTCACTCTCCGCGCTCAACACACGGGATAATATAGTCGCCCTGACGCGGTCTGTGGTGCGCAACGAGACCCTCAGGTCTGCGATTCTTGTGGATTGAGGCCGGACTTTGCGTCGCCAGTAATAGACGCCGTCTCGGCAGGTCAGGTGGGGGAGAGAGGTCATTTTCGGGCTCCAGATAGGAGACCGACCCGAAAACACCGCCGCAGCGGTGTCACAGTCTGGTGTCACAGTAACGAACCCCCGAAGGGGAAAGTTACTGAGATCAGACACTTACGTGAAAGTTGGCTCCGGCGGTAGGGATCGAACCTACGACCAATTGATTAACAGTCAACTGCTCTACCGCTGAGCTACGCCGGAATGTGAGGCGTGGTATAGAATCTCCGCTCTGCCGCGTCCAGAGAAAATTCTCTCCAAGCTGCAGTTTTTTTCAGCCCCTAAAGTCAGAGCGCGCTTTCTGCCTAACATATTGGTCTTAAGCCCTCTTTCGTCTCCGCGCCGACACCCCCTGTCACCTTGACAGGCCCGCTGAGGAACCGACCTCTGTCCACGCGTCTTCGGCACCAAGGGGGCCCAAAAGCCCGACCGGCTTGCCACGTTGTCCGGCTCGGCGCCGTAGCCAGCCCCCCTCCCCTGTTGATGGTCAACAGCGCGGAGAGCCTGTGCCGCGGTGCGCCGACTTCAGGCGCACATATGGACGGACAGAAAGCTCTCGGCCTCGCACCAGATCTCATCGAGCAGTTCGGTCTGGGTGATGTCGCAGCCTTCTGCGTGTTCGATCTCCAGCATCAGCTCGCGGAACCGGGTCAGGCCCAGGACCGCTGCCGATCCCGCCAGGCGGTGTGCCTCCTGGCGCAGCTCTGTCGTCAGTTCCTCGGCCTCGGCCAAAGTTGCCTTCAGCCGCTCCACGTCCTCGCAATATGTCGCAAGGAAGCCGCGGGCGCGTTCCGGGCCAAGCGCATCGAAGAACTGCACGATGTTTTCGTCCTGATTAACCTCCGGCAGCACCGGGGTTCGCCCTGCCCGGCGAGCGATCACATCGGCAAGTTCCTGTTTGCTGATCGGCTTGGTGATGACCTCGGCGAATCCCGCGTCCAGAATGCGGGCGTGATCTTCGGCGGCGGCATGCGCTGTAAGGGCTACGATGTCGGTACCTTCCGCCAGTTTCCGCGCGCGGATCCGGCGAATTGCCTCGATCCCGTCCACCTCTGGCATGCTGATATCCATCAGGATCAGATCGAAACTGCCCGCTTCGGCGCAGTTGACCGCCTCCAGCCCGCCTGCGGCCGTGGTCACCCGTTGGCCCTGCTGGATCAGCATCTTCTCCAAGAGCAGGCGATTGATGTCATTGTCCTCGACGATCAGGACGGCACTGGTCTCCTGTTCCTGATCCGATTGCGCCTCGGCCTTGACCAGGGGCGCGCTGGCCACCGGCAGCGGCAGCGACATCGAGAACAGGCTGCCTTCGCCAAGTTCGCTTTCGCAGGTGATTTCGCCATCCATCGCCTGCACGATGCGGCGGGTGATCGCCAGGCCAAGCCCGGTGCCCTCATTGCCGCGCCGATAGCTGGAATCGAGCATGGTGAACTCTTCAAAGATGCGCTGCAGATCCTCCTGCGGGATACCGGGGCCGGTATCGGCGACATGGAAGTCCACCACATCCGTCTCCGGCAGGCGCTGGATATCGACGGAAACGGCGCCTTCATTGGTGAATTTCACGGCATTTGCGATCAGGTTGAGAAGCGCTTGCTGAATGGCGCGGGGCCGCCCTGCCACCACCGAGGATGGGCCAAGGCTGCAATGCAGCGACAGATCGATTCCCCGGCTCTTTGCGGTGGCCTGCTGGCTTTCGATCAAACCTTCGGCCAGTTCCCTGAGGTCGAAGACACGAATCTTTTCCGGGTCCACCCCTGCTTCGAGCCGCGACAGCTGCAACACGTCGTTCACATGATGCAGCAGAAGCTCCCCCGACACTCGCATTGCCTGGAGATAGCGCATCTGTTCGCCCGAGGGATCGGTGTCTTCCAGAAGGTCGATCGCCCCCAGCACCCCGGTCAGAGGGGTGCGCATTTCGTGGCTCATGACGGTGAGCAGATTGGCCTTGGCACGTTCTCCTGCAAGGGCATCATCGCGGGCGGTGCGCAACTCTTCTTCGGCCTGCATCCGGTCCGAAATGTCACGCATGAAGCTGACAAAGACCATATCCTGCCCCGACTGGCTGAGCGAGACCGAGAGTTCGACCGGAAAAATTTCACCGGACTTGCGCAACCCTTCGAGCTGGACCCGGCCGGCGCCGATCACCTTGGTCTGGCCGGTATTGAGGAAACGCGCCATGCCCCGGGCATGCGCTTCGCGCAGGTGCATCGGAATGATCAGCTCCTGCATCTTCTGCCCGATGACTTCGGCGCTGTTGTAGCCAAAAATCGTTTCTGCCGCGCCGTTGAACGCCTGAATACGGCCTTCGGTGTCGACCACCAGAATGGCGTCGAGAGAGGAGGAAATCATCGCCTCCATCTTCGCGGCGGCGCGGCTGCGCTCTTCGGCCAGCTGGCGCCCGCGCCGGTACATCTGCGCCAGCATTAGCGCGGTGATCGCAATGGCCGCGAATAACGCCAGAATGACCCAACCCAATTGGTAGAGGATATCGAACAGCTGCAGGCGCTTGGCCTCGGTTCCCTCGACCTGCATCACCACCCCGAACAGGGCAAGTTCACGCACCTTGTCGCCGTTCTGATTCAGTTCCGAACGGACCTGAGAGATATTTTCAATCAACTGCTCGTCGCTGACATCGATCAGATCGGCCAAACGGTCCAGCCGCGCACTGAGATCGGACAGTAACTTGCTGCCCGCCTCGTTGTCGCGCAGCTCCTGAAACAGCGGGCTTTCCTGAAAGGTCGCAATGCGGCTGTAATAAATGTCAAAGCGACGGCGCAGCAGGGGCAGGTCCTTTGCCTGCCGCGCTGCACCGGCTGCTGCATCCAGTTTCAGATGCTCGACCTCGGCCTGCGACATGACCCATTGCATGTTGTCCGTCGCGGCCGTCGATAGGCCCTCGAGCCTGAGGAGAACCTGTTGACCCAGGCGCACGGACTGTACCACCAGCAAAGGCAGAACGATTAGGGCCGCGACAAGAACCCAGCGCGACGCTAGTGGAAATCGCCAGTCCGTTTCTTTGGTCACCGGGCCACACCTTTACCGTTGGACGTTGATCCCCTCCAGCTGCCAGATGCTTCTGGAGTAGATCGCTTCGGTTTTATACGAGGGATTGCTATCGTAAGGGTAAACGATCCACAAAGGCCCCTTGGAGCGGACCGACATGGTCTTGCCGTTGCGTTCATAGGCGATGATCGGCCCCCCTTCGATCGCATCGGACAGAGGCACCTCGACCATGTAATCGTTGATCGCCCGCGCTTGCAGGACACCGGAGGTCACCCCGAGATGGGCCATGAGATCCTTCAGCGATACGCCGGTGAAGGCCTGCGTGCCAGAGGTCCAGATGGTTTCCGTTTCAAAGGAGGTCTGGCCCAGCGACATTAGCTGATCGCGGGTGAAGGTCGTCGTCGAGGCATCATCCCCTTCGATCTGAACCGTCAGCAGCACGGTGTCGTCACTGGCGGCCTGCGCCGACGCCCCAAGCCCGAGCATCAGGCCCACCCCCAGCGCCAGAACCAGCGCGCCCAAAACATTCATCCAGCGGATCATCACAACACTCCTTTTTTGAAAATACACAATTTCACCGCGTCGGACACTGACAGATTGTGCCCCCTCTGGCACCAACGCCTCGGGATATGCGCCTATCCCAAAGGATAGGACGCCTGCCGGATGGGTTATTAAAACCCAACCTTTTCAGCTGTCCTTCTCCAGCTTAATTCAGTTATCTTTCTAAATGTTTTATTGAAAACCGGCCCGGGGCACTATTGTCTGCAAGAGAGAAGACACGTCCAGCCGGGGATTGATACTTATGAAACCCTTGTCGTGTAGGTGTCGACCTTGATTGACCTTCGCTGTCGCTAACAGACTCTAGGAATTCTATGCGTATTCTTTTGGCAGATGATCATGACATGGTTCGCGAGACCATTTCCGCCTACCTCAAATCCGAGGGGGGCGCAGAGGTGTTGCTTGCCACCGATCTGCCGGGCGCGATGGAGCTGATTTCCGCGGAAGGCCCGTTTGACCTGGTGTTGCTGGACTACCAGATGCCCGGAATGACAGGACTGGATGGCCTGGCTGAGGCGCTTGCGGCCAATGGCGGCAAGGGCGTTGCGATCCTCTCTGGCAGCGCTCCGGCCAATACTGCCCGGGCGGCGCTCGATGCCGGGGCCATCGGGTTCATTCCCAAGACCATGGGCGCGCAGTCGCTTTTGAACGCGGTCCGCTTCATGAGCGCGGGGGAAATCTATGCTCCGGTCGAGTTGATGCGCGCGGAAGAGAGCGCAAATACGCACCCCCTGGCCGAACGGCTGAGCCCACGGGAGCTGGAAGTCCTGAACGGCCTTTGCCGCGGCCTGTCGAACAAGGAAATCGCCCGCGAGTTGGACTTGCAAGAGGTCACCATTAAACTGCATGTGCGCACCCTCTGCCGCAAGCTTGGCGCCAAGAACCGTACCCAAGCTGCCCTGACCGCCAAGGAAGCCGGTCTTTTCTGAACCGCGCCCGCAGACTGCGCCGCACTGGTCGCATTCAGCTGTTCTTTGGCAAGAGGCGGCATTCCTCCTCTCCGGCCGTGCGGCCTCTTGATCAGGCCGCCCTCTGCCGTTTCGCACGTCGGCGGGCCGCACCGGCTTCGGCCTTTTCATTCGCCATGTCCTGGATCCAGTCCTCCCAGATCGACCGGTTGTGGTCCAGTTGGACGCTGTCGACAATCTCCACCCGTCCCAGAACCGCAGCCTCAAAGCTTTCCTGTTTCACCTTGCCATAGGCATCGGGCACAAGCCGCCGAACGATCTCGGTCTGCGCGATACCGGCAACAGCGGCCTTGGTGGCATGAAGGATACGCGGCGCATGGCGTTTGAATGCTGCAAGGAGACTGCCCGCCCGCACCAGATAGATGCCGGAATTCCACAGGACATCAGGATCGGCCTCATCCCCCCCCACTCCGGCGCTGTACAGCGCCTGCATCGGCTCCTGTCCCCGGCGCCGCGACAAGGTTCTGAGACGGCCATAAGACCCGTGATCCCGGGTTGCCACCGCCACGATACCGCCCTGTTTGGCCGCAGGCAGTGCCGCCTCCAGCGTCTGAAGCAAACGGCCTTCGGAGGCGCAGGAATGGCTGGCAGGCATGATCAGCAACAGCGCATCCGGCGCATCGCGGAACCGCAGCGCAACGGCCGCGAGAGCCGCAGCGGATTTCGACAGCCCCGGCTCGACCAGCAGGGAGCCCTTTACGCCCACCGCGCACATCTGCTGCGCTGCCAGACCTTGATTGGCTTCGCAGGTGACCACCGTCGGAGCGGCAAACATCGGATGATCCAGACAGCGGATAACCGATTGGAACCGGCTTTCGATCATCGCTTCCGCGAAGAAATGCGCCGGAACGCGCTCTTCCCCTGCCGGAACCACAGAATTTGCCTGCCCTGCCATCACCACTGGATAAATCATAACAACCCTCGCCGGAGTAAACTGATGCCGACAGGTTTACAGAAACTTCATACAAAAAGCGCCTATCCATGGGGCTGCGCAGCGCGCCCAAAAGGATAGGTCGCGCGCAAAGGCGCCCCCCATGCGGGCAGCGCTAGGCCTGGCGGCGGTCAGCCCAAGGAGGCAGGCAGATGCGCATAGCCCCGGAACCGCATCCGACCGCCGGAGACCCGCCGCGGCAGCAGATGGTAATTCGGAAAGCGACTGAGGAAGCGTTCAATAGCGATCTTGCCTTCCAGCCGCGCCAGAGTCAGCCCGACGCAGACATGCGGGCCACCGGCAAAGGCCAGATGCCGGTTCGGCTTACGCGAGATGTCGAAGCGCTCGGGGTGGTCGAACACCTCCGGATCACGGTTGGCGGCGCCGATCACCAGATGCAGGTTGGTGCCCCGCGGGATCTCAAGCCCGCCGATTTCAACCATCCGCGTGGTTTCCCGGTTGCCCAGCTGGTTCGGAGAGCGCATCCGCAACATCTCCTCCACCGCCGGTTTGATCAGTTCCGGCTCCGCCTGCAACCGCGCGCGCTGGTCCGGGTGATCATTCAGCAGCGCCAGACCATTGCCGATCAGGTTGGTGGTTGTCTCATGCCCTGCGTTGAGGATGAAAATACAGTTCTGGATCAGCTCGATCTCGCTCAGCTGCTCATCCGCGCCCTCGCCCCGGATCAGCCGGGTCAGCACGTCGGTTTCCGGATCGCCCGGCTGGGCACGGCGCCGCGCGATGAGATCCGTCAGATAGGCTTTGAACTCCTCCACCGCCTTATGCCCGCGCTCCAGCTCCTCATCGCTGAGCGCAGGTTCCAGCGCCCCGAGGATCGCCAGCGACCAATCGCGCAGCGGCCCGCGTTCCTCCATCGGCACATCCAGCAGGTTGCCGATGATCTGGATCGGAATGGTCGAGGCGAAATCCTCGATCAGATCTACCTCCTCGCGCCCTTCCATGGCATCCAGCAGATGATCGACGGTCTCAACCAGCCCCGCCTCCATCCGCCCGATGGCACGCGGCGTCAGGGCCGAGGTCATGATCTTGCGCACGCGTGTGTGCAGCGGCGGGTCGGAAAACACCAGCGATGTGGTGTGATGTTCAAAGAGCGGTGAACCTTCGCCGAACTTGGGAGCAAAGGCGGCCTTCTTATCCGAGGAGAAAGACGTGGTGTCCCGATAGATCCGGTCCAGATCCGCATGGCGGCAGATCAGCACCGAACCATCGGGTTGCTGCAGAATGGGCGCCTCTGCCAGCAGGGCATCGTAGAACGGAAACGGATCCTCCACAAAACCCTCGGGTGGGTTTGCCAGATCAAAATTCAGAATATCGGTTGCGGTTTGCGGTTGTGTCACGTCGTCTCCTCCCAGAACGTGCCGTAACGTCCGCTGTCGTTTTGAGACTGTCAATCGCTGCGGCGCAAAATTCCGCTGCGAAACCAGCGTGACAGCCCCCTGCGCCCCGGATATGTTCGCCCTATGTCCACGCCTATCTCATCCATCCGCAACCTTGGCCCGGCCTCGGAAGAGTCCTTTGCCCGTGCAGGCATCCACTCCGCCGAAGAGCTGCGCGAGCTTGGCGCGGATGCGGCCTATGCGCGGCTGCTGCAGGCGGGCAGCCGCCCTCATTTCATCGGGTACTATGTGCTGGTGATGGGGCTTCAGGGGCGCCCCTGGAACGACTGCAAGGGCGAAGAGAAAAAAGCCCTGCGCAAACGGTTCGACCAGATCAAGGCGGAAAACACCACGGCCAAGAGCGAGGCGGCCGGTCTGTCCCGGCTAGAACGCGAGCTCGATGCCATCGGCGTCATTCCCCGCCGGGGATAAGCGCTCCTCCCCCCTTCCGAAGGAAACGGACGAACGAAAAAGGCCGCCCCGGTGTCCCGAGGCGGCCCTGAAATCCGGGTCACGGAAAGTCAGGCTTAGCCGACCAGTTCCAGACCGGAGAAGAAGTATGCGATTTCAACCGCTGCGGTTTCCGGCGCGTCGGAGCCGTGAACCGAGTTTTCGCCAACCGATTCCGCGAACTCGGCGCGGATGGTGCCGGGAGCAGCGTCTGCCGGGTTGGTGGCGCCCATGATTTCGCGGTTTTTCGCGATGGCGTTTTCACCTTCCAGAACCTGACACACGATCGGCTCGGAGGACATGAATTCGCACAGTTCGTCATAGAAGGGACGCTCGGCGTGCACTTCGTAGAACTTGCCGGCCTGTTCCTTGGTCAGGTGGATGCGCTTTTGCGCGACGATGCGCAGACCTGCTTCTTCGAATTTGGCGTTGATTGCGCCGGTCAGGTTACGGCGGGTTGCATCGGGCTTGATGATCGAAAAGGTGCGTTCCAGTGCCATCGGGCGTTCTCCATTAGTGTTCGGCCGGGGCAAATCCCCGCGCCGCATATATCGCGCGCCGGGTAACATGCCTGCGCTCGCTTGGGAAGGGCTGAGTTGCTCCCTGGCGCTCAAATCCACGCTGTCAACACGGCCTGCGATCAGCCCGCTTCGGGCAAAGGTTCGCGTATATCGACCCAGCGCACATACAGCGCCGAGGCCAGCGCCAGGATACTGGCGCACAGGATGATCCCCAGCACCATGAAGGGCGCGTTTTCAGGCGCCACCAAAGCACCGGTCAGCGAGGTCAGAACCGCCCCCAGCGCCACCGACAAGGCCCCCGACAGCCCCGAGGCGCTGCCCGCCAGATGCGGGCGCACCGACATCAGCCCGGCGCTGGCATTGGCGATAGTGAGACCGTTGCCAAATCCGACGCAGATCGCGGCGCCGAAAAACACCGGAACCGAGCCCTGCCCCAGCGCGAACAGGAACAAACCGCCAATCGGGCCGAGCGTCGCGCTGATACGGCCAATCAGGATCAGCGTCAGCAGCGACACCCGCCCCGCCACCCGTCCGGTGATGAAATTGCCCACCATGAAACCGCTGGTGATTATGCCGATGCCCAGCCCCACCATGGCAGGGCTGAGGTCGAACCAGGCCGCTGCCACCAGCGGCACCCCGGTGATGAAAGAGAAGAACCCGCCGACCGAAAAGGCCACACAAAGGCTGTACCCCCAGAACCGGCGCGAGGCCAACAGCTCAGGATAGGTGCGCATCTGGGCGCCAAAGGTGGCCGAGCGGTTGTCGTTCGTCTCGCCCCAGTCGCCCCAGGCCAGCGCCAGCATGGCAAGGCCCATCACGGTATAAAGGATGAATCCCGCCCGCCAGCCAAAAGCCATTTCGAGAAAGCCCCCCAGCATCGGCCCCAGCATCGGCGCCAGTGCCATCGCCATGGAGACATAGCCCATCTTGCTGGCGGCCTCTTCGGCGCTGTGCATGTCTCGGATCGCAGCGCGGGAGACCACCTGCCCCGCCACCACGGCCCCCTGCAGCAAGCGAAAGCCAAGGAACACCCAGATCGATTGCGCCAGCGCGCAGCCGATTGAGGCAAGGGCAAAGACCAGCAGCGACACCAGCACCACCGGGCGACGCCCGAACCGATCCGACAAAGGCCCCATAACCAGCTGCAATACCGCGGAAATCGCCAGATACCCAGCGATGGACAGGTTCACCAGACCATAGTCGGCCTGAAAATCCTCTCCGATCCGTGCCAGCGACGGCAGGAACATGTTGAGCGATAGCACCGAAAGGGCAGTGCCGAAGATTAGCGTGGCAATATGAGGGGCCGTTTGCGCAGCTCGCATGGCAGTCACCGGACGTAGAACGGGAGAAAGACGAATTCCCGCCTTGGCTATCACGTGCTCCGGGGATGGGCCAGTTGATACCCAGTTGAGACACAGCGTGCAAAGGCGCTGGTCGGGCGCGATACCCTCTGCTATGAGCGCGGCCATGTTACGTATTCAGGACATCACCTATTCGGTCGAAGGCCGCCCGCTTATTGACGGGGCCAGCGCCACCATTCCCACCGGCCACAAGGTTGGTCTCGTGGGGCGCAACGGCACCGGGAAGACCACCCTCTTCCGCCTGATCAAAGGCGAGCTGGCGCTGGAAGGCGGCAGCATCTCGCTGCCGTCCCGTGCCCGGATCGGCGGCATCGCACAAGAGGCACCTGCCTCGGACGTGTCGCTGATCAACACGGTTCTGGCCGCCGACATCGAACGGGCCGAACTGATGGCCGAAGCCGAAATCACAACCGATCCTGATCGCATCGCCGAGGTGCAGACCCGCCTCGCCGACATCGACGCCTGGTCCGCCGAGGCCCGCGCGGCCTCCATCCTCAAGGGACTTGGCTTTGACGAAGAGGCGCAACAGCGCCCCTGCGCCGATTTCTCGGGTGGCTGGCGGATGCGGGTGGCGCTTGCGGCGGTGTTGTTCTCCGAACCCGATCTGTTGCTGCTCGACGAGCCGACCAACTATCTCGACCTCGAGGGCGCGCTCTGGCTTGAGGCCTATCTGGTGAAATACCCGCATACGGTCATCATCATCAGCCACGACCGCGAACTTCTGAATCGCTCGGTCGGGGGGATCCTGCATCTGGAGGATCGCGGCCTCATCTACTACGGCGGCAACTACGACCAGTTCGCCCGCCAGCGCGCCGCCAACCGCGCCAATCAGGCCGCAGCCGCCAAGAAACAAGACGCGCAGCGGGCCCACCTGCAGGCATTCGTGGACCGGTTCAAGGCCAAGGCGAGCAAGGCCAAGCAGGCGCAAAGCCGTGTGAAGATGCTGGAGAAGATGGAAACCATCCGCGCGCCCGAAGACGCGGCGCGCACGGTCTTCACCTTCCCCGAACCCGAAGAACTGTCGCCGCCGATCATCGCCACCGAGGGCGTTTCGGTGGGCTATGGCGACACGGTGATCCTCAGCAAGTTGGACCTGCGCATCGATCAGGACGACCGGATTGCCCTGCTGGGCAAGAACGGCGAAGGCAAATCGACCCTGTCGAAAATGCTCTCTGGCCGTCTTGCACCGATGTCCGGAAAGATGACGCAATCGAGCAAGCTGCGCATCGGTTTCTTTGCCCAGCATCAGGTCGACGAGCTTTATATCGAGGAAACCCCGCTGCAGCACCTGCAGCGCGAGCGCCCCGAGGAAGGTCAGGCAAAACTGCGGGCGCGCCTTGCGGGCTTTGGTCTTGGCGCCGCGCAGGCGGATACCGAGGTCGGGCGCCTTTCGGGCGGACAGAAGGCGCGCCTGTCGCTGCTGCTGGCGACGCTGGATGCGCCGCATCTGCTGATCCTCGACGAGCCGACCAACCACCTTGACATCGAAAGCCGCGAAGCACTGGTGGAGGCGCTGACCGCCTATACCGGGGCGGTGATCCTTGTCAGCCACGACATGCACCTGTTGAGCCTTGTGGCCGACCGGCTGTGGCTGGTGTCGCAGGGCACGGTGAAACCCTATGAGGGCGATCTGACCTCTTACCGGTCGCTGCTTCTGGAAAAGGACAAACCGGCACCGAAACCAGCCGCTGCCAAGCCAAAGCCGAAACGCCCGTCGCGCGATGCCATGCTGGCGCTGCGCGCCGAGGCCCGCAAGGCCGAGGAACGCGTTAGCAAGCTGACCGAGATGAAGGACAAGCTTGACATCAAGCTGGCGGACCCGGAACTCTACGAGGCAGAGAAGAAGGACGAAGCCCGCGTCTGGCAAGGCAAGCACGCCGAAGTCATCGAGGCGCTGGACCGCGCCGAAATGCTGTGGATGCGGGCGCTGGAGAAACTGGAAAAAGCCGAAGCCCTATGATCGACACGGCCTTTATGATCACCTCTTTCGTCACGCTTTTCGTGATTATTGATCCTATTGGCCTGACCCCGATCTTTCTGGCGCTGACACAAGGCATGACCGCGTCCGAGCGGCGCGGCGTGGCCATTCGCGCGTCGCTGACCGCGACCTTCATACTCGCGCTATTTACCTTGTTCGGAGAGGCGGTTCTGGCCTTTGTCGGCATCTCAATGCCCGCCTTCCGCGTCGCAGGTGGCGCGCTGCTGTTTCTCACTGCGCTCGACATGCTGTTCGAACGGCGCACCAAACGCCGCGAGCATCAGGGCGAGGAAGCCACCGAGGTCGAGGACCCCTCCGTCTTTCCCATCTCCATCCCGCTGATCGCAGGCCCCGGCTCGATTGCAACCGTGATCCTGCTCGCCGGTCAGAAACCGGGCATCGAAGGCTTTGCCCTGGTGATGAGCATCGTTCTGGCGGTGTTGTCGCTGATGCTGGTGATGTTCCTTGTCTCCGGCGTGCTGGAGCGGCTTCTGGGCAAGACCGGGATCAACGTGGTGACCCGGCTTCTGGGCATGCTACTGGCGGCGCTTTCGGTGCAGTTCATTCTGGACGGTCTGCGCGCCTTTGGCTTTGCCGCAGGCTAGTATCGCGGCGCGAACTTCCTACATCAGAAAGCAGGAGGCGCGCTGATGACTGATATGGACTATGCCCGGGTGATTTATCTTGTCCTGCTGCTGGTGGCGGTAGGATCCTGGGTCTTCGTGCAGAACCGGCAGTCGCTGGGCAAGACGGTGCAGATGCTCGCCGTTTGGGCGTTTATCTTCCTTGGGGTGATCGCTGCCTATGGTCTGTGGGGTGATATCCGCAGCACGGTAATGCCACAGCAAAGCGTGATCACCGAACAAGGCCGGGTGGAGGTGCCAATGGCGCCGGATGGTCACTACTACCTGACCCTGTCGGTCAACGGCACGCCAGTCAATTTCCTGGTGGATACCGGCGCCAGTCAGGTGGTGCTGAGCCACGCGGACGCTGAGCGCGCCGGGATCGACACCGACAAACTGGCCTATCTGGGCCGCGCGCAGACCGCCAATGGCGAAGTGCGCACCGCCTCTTTCTGGGTGGATGAGATGTCGCTTGGCGGGATCACCGACAGCGATGTGCGGGTTTGGGTCAACGCCGGTGAGATGGATAAATCCCTGCTTGGCATGGGCTATCTGCAACGCTGGTCACGGATCGAGATCCAGAACCGCGCCCTTGTGTTGACCCGTTAAGTTACGGAGCAACGCAACGGGGCAGAGATGCGCGCTGCCCCATAGTCTGAACGCCCATTTTTATTGCTGGGCTTACTTGCTGAGCCGCGCCTTGGGATACCCCGCGCCGCGCACGGCGTTCAGGGCTTCATCACCTGCCCCAGTGGCAGTGAAAGGCCCTGCCAAAACAACTTTGTAGGTCTTGCCCTTGCGGGTGAGCGTGCCCAGACGGACCGGCAAGCCCGTGCTGCGGGCCAGATCCCGCGCAGCAGAGCGCGCCGCCGCCGGATCGGCAAAGGTCGCCGCACGGACGTAGCGACGCGGTGTGGCTTCAGATGCAGCCGCTCCCGCCTCGGGGTCCGACCTGGTCGACAGACGCAATGCCAGCGGCTCGCGCGCCTCGGCGGCGCTGCGGGCATGACGCCCCGACAATGTGACCGTCTGCCGGTCCAGCGGTTTGCGCACCAGTTTACGCGGCAGGCCATCGGTCCAAACCTCGGCCATCTGCGCATCTCCTGCAGCGCTGCGCACGCCGCGCATTGTATTCATGCGGTCGTCATCCCGTTCCACCCGGACGTAACCCGGCGGCACCGCAGTCTGTCCATTTGGCGTGGCCGCTGTCAGCGTACGCTCGGCGCGCCGCGGGTTCAGACGATCATCCTCCCAGACTGGGCGGTAGCCTTCCGGCACCGTCAGCCCCGTGCTCAGTCGGCGCTGCTGATAGACATGTGCCGGCAGGATACGGGTGTTGGGCGCCAGTTGAAGCGACGAGTTCTGATCGCCCGCCCTGTCCCGGCCATAAGTCACCGGCGCTTCGGCCTGCGGGCCACAGCGGACGCCTGCGGATTTATTGATGTACTGCTGGCTGATCGCCGAAGCCCCGGGGCAGCCTCCAGCCGTCGGCGCCGTGCGCACTTGCTGCGGTGCAGGCTGCGGCGCCGGAACAACCGGAGCCGGTTTCACGACACGCCGGGGCGCGGCGGTGGTGACCCGCGTGGGGCGGGCACTGGTGCTTTGCGCGGTGCGGCGCGGTTTGGTGGTTGCGGCGACTGCAGGGGCGCTTGCAGGAGCCGTTGTGCGAGACGTGGGCGTCGCCTTTTTGGCGGGAGCCGTTGCAACCGCGGTCGCGGCAGGCTGCTGTTCCTGCGGCAGGGTGATGATTTCAGGCCCCGCGTTCGCCTGCGGCTGGCGTTTAGCAGCCCCTGCGATGGTAGTAGGCTTGTAGCCGCACAGTTGCTTGCGGCTGCGGGTTACGCGGGGCACCCAGTTCACATTGCCGTCGATCCCGGCGCGGATATAGATACAACCGCGGCTGTCGACATATTGCTTACCCTTGTAAGAGGCCGGGGGCACCTCTGCTGGGGGACCGGAGGCCCGCAGGGTCTGCGCCTCCACGGCCTGACCCACGCCTTGAACGCTCAGCGTGCCTGCAATGATGGCGAGCGCGACAATTCTTGTTATCTTCATACCAGAGCCCCACAACATATGGGCATACGATGCCTGATAACCAAATCTTAGTAAACCCGGCGCCGGGCACAATCTGGCGGCGTTCGGGCAAATTGTTGCCCCGGCTCCGCTGCCACAACCGGCAGCGAGACCAGAGCCACCAAATACGGATTACTTGGTGCCGAACATGCGGTCGCCGGCATCGCCAAGACCGGGCATGATATAGCCTTTTTCGTTCAACTCGCGATCCAGCGAGGCAGTGACGATCGGCACATCCGGATGCGCCTCTTTCATGCGCGCAACGCCTTCCGGCGCGGCCAGGAGGCAAAGGAAACGAATGTTGTTGGCACCGGCCTCTTTCAAGAGGTCGATGGCCGCTGCCGAGGAGTTGCCGGTCGCCAGCATCGGATCGACGGCGATCACCAGACGGTCCTTCAAACCTTCGGGCGCCTTGAAGTAATATTGCACCGGCTGCAGGGTTTCCTCGTCCCGGTAGAGACCCACAAATCCAACCCGGGCCGAAGGGATCAGTTCCAGTACGCCATCCAGCATGCCGTTGCCCGCCCGCAGGATCGACACCAGCGCCAATTTCTTGCCCGCCAGGATCGGCGCTTCCATTTCCTCCATCGGGGTGTCGATGGTGGTGGTGGTCAGCGGCATTTCGCGAGTGATCTCATAGGCCAGAAGCTGGGTGATCTCGCGCAGCAGACGCCGGAACCCGGCAGTCGATGTGCCCTTGTCCCGCATCAGGGTCAGTTTGTGCTGGACCAGCGGATGATCAACAACGGTCAGATGTTCGGACATATCGGCACTCTCCTGCGAATAAATTTGGTCTCTCTTATGCGCCCTTGCCCGGTGCAGGCAAGCCGGATTGCCCATTCCGCTACAGAAAGCTGCGCCCCGGACCGCTGCTGGCCACGCCCAGATGCTGCGCAACCGAGACACCGACATCGGCAAAGGCCCGCGCGCCCAGCGATCCGGCGCCCGGTGCCTGACCTGGTGTCTGGCCCGGCGCGGCCACCAGAACCGGCACCTGTTCTCGGGTGTGGTCGGTCCCCGGCCAGCTGGGATCATTGCCATGATCTGCGGTCAGCACCAGAATATCCCCGTCCCGCAGCCGTGGCAGGATCTTTCCGATTTCATGGTCGAACCATTCCAGCGCCCGGGCATAGCCCGAGATATCACGCCGATGACCGTAAAGACTGTCGAACTCCACAAAGTTGGCAAAGGTCAGACTGCCTTCCTCTGCCGTCTCCACCGCCTCGGCCAGATGCTGCATCAGGTCGGCGTCGGGGCCTTTCTTCAGGGTGTCGATGCCGCTCATGGTGAAGATGTCGCCGATCTTGCCGATGGCGTGGACCTTCTGCCCGGCGTCCTGCACCCAGTTGGTCAGCAGCTTTGCCGGGGGCGTGATCGCAAAATCCCGCCGGTTGGTGGTGCGGGTAAATCCACTCTCTGGCGTTCCTACAAACGGGCGCGCGATCACCCGCCCCACCTTCATCGCATGCAGGCGCGGCGCCACCGCGCGGCACAGGTCCAGAAGACGATTGAGGCCAAAGCTCTCTTCATGCGCAGCGATCTGAAAGACACTGTCGGCAGAGGTATAGCAGATCGGGGCACCGGTCCCCATATGCTCGGCCCCGTGACGGGCAATGATATCGGTACCCGAGGCGTGACAATCGCCCAGGATCCCCGGCGCCCCCGCGGCCTCTGCGACAAAGGCGCTGAGATCTGCCGGAAAGGCAGGTGTCTCGTCTGGAAAGAAATGCCAGTTCCATGGCACCGGAAGGCCTGCCAGCTCCCAATGGCCCGAAGGCGTATCCTTGCCGGGGCTGATTTCAGCGGCGCAGCCCCACAGCCCCTCAGGTTCAGCGGTCAACCCCGGAAACGGCACAGCAGATGCCAGCCGCATGGCCGCCCCCAGTCCCAGCCGGTCCAGATTGGGCAGATGCAGCGGGCCACTGCGCCCGTCCTCGGCGCGGCCCTCGGTGCAGGCCTGCGCGATATGGGCGAGCGTATTGGCGCCCAGATCCGGCAGGTCGCCGTTGTAAAAGCGATCCGCATCCGGCGCACTGCCGATTCCAACGGAATCCATCACCACCAGAAAGGCGCGCGCCATCAGATGATCCTTTCGTGAATGAGCGGCGGCAACTTCCGCGCCGCCTCTGCGATGGTGATCGCCGCCAGAACCTCCTGCGCGGCGCGGTCGGCGGCCTCTTCCCGGGCGGCATGAATGCGCACCAGCGGCGTTCCGCGTGCAACGCGCGCGCCCAGCGGCAACAAATCTGACAGGCCGACAGCAGGATCGACAAGATCGCTTTCGACCATACGCCCGCCGCCAAGGCCAACCACGCAAAGGCCCAGCGCCTCACCGTCGATGGCCGAGATATAGCCGGCCTGCGGCGCGGTCACTTCGCGGATGACGCTGGCTTCAGGCAAAACGCTTTGCCAGTCGCTGGCAAATCCCTGCGGCCCGCCCATTGCGGCCACCATGGCTTCGAACCGGGCGGCGGCCCGGCCATCGGTCAATACCGTCGACAGGCGCGCGGCGGCCTCTTCCGGAGTTTTTTCCAGCCCCGCCTGCACCAGCAGCACCGCCCCAAGTGCGATGGTGATCTCAGCCAGCGGCCCGGAGGTCTCGCCGGTCAGCACGCGCATCACCTCAGCAACTTCTAGCGCATTGCCCAGCGCGGGCGCCAAGGGCTGGTTCATATCCGTGATCAGCGCCGAGGTCGGGCAGCCTGCCGCATTGGCGGTGTCCACCAGCGAACGCGCCAGCGCGCGGGCATCCTCGTCAGATTTCATGAAGGCGCCCGAACCTGTCTTTACGTCCAGCACCAGCGCATCGGGGCTGGCGGCCAGTTTCTTGGACAGGATCGAGGCGGTGATCAGATCTAGGCTTTCGACCGTGGCCGTCACATCGCGGATCGCATAGAGCCGTTTATCTGCGGGGGCGATCTGCGCGGTTGCCCCGACGATGGCACAGCCGACATCGCGCATCAGACCGTCCAGTCGATCCTCGGACACTGAGGTGGTAACGCCGGGGATGGCCTCCATCTTGTCCAGTGTCCCGCCGGTATGGCCCAGCCCCCTCCCCGAGATCATCGGCACATAGGCGCCGCATTCCGCCAGCGCGGGCGCCAGCAACAGCGATACGCAGTCGCCGACACCGCCAGTGGAATGCTTATCCAGCACCGGCCCATCCAGATCCCAGCTCAGCACATCACCGCTGTCGCGCATGGCAAGCGTCAGCGCGCGGCGGCCATCCGTGCTCAACCCCTGCAGACAGACCGCCATGGCAAAGGCACCCGCCTGGGCATCGCTGACCGTACCATCGGCAAGCCCTTGGGCAAACCAGCGCAGATCGGCGTCACCCGGGGTCTCTCCCCGGCGCAGGGCAGCATTGATCGCACGGGCATCCATTTGGGGTCAGGCCCCGGCCATATGGCTGGCACCAAAGGCACCGGGCAACAAATCGGCAATAGTGGTGCGCCGCTCGGCCCCTGCGGTGGTACCCATGGTCACAGGCACATCTCCGCCGCCGAATTCAGCCAGTTTCTGACGGCATCCGCCGCAGGGCGGCACCGGGTCGGGACTGTCGGCGATCACATAGACCTCTGCCAGCTGCGTCTCGCCTGCTGCCACCATGGCGGCAATCGCTCCGGCCTCGGCGCAGGTGCCTTCGGGATAGGCGACATTCTCTACGTTGCAGCCCACGTAGACCGTGCCCGAGGCCGCGCGAATGGCGGCCCCGACCTTGAAGTTGGAATAGGGCGCGTGCGCGTTCTCACGCACGGCGATGGCTGCTTCCTTCAGACTCATGCTTCCTCCAGCTTTGTGTTGAAGGTACCCGGCAGGCTGACCTCAAGCAATTCCAGATCCGCAGAGCCATCGCTGAGCCGCGTTTTCATGCCGGGCGGAATGACAAAGGCATCGCCTGCTTCCAGCTCATAAGGATCACGCCCTTCCCCGTGCAGGGTAACGCTGCCCTCCATCACGAAGGTAAAGAGGATGTCGGTGTCGTGGCTGGCCCAGGGGCTGTTGTCCGCCTCTGCGCCCTCGGCGCGGCGTACCACCTGCACCGAGGCGACGCCCTTGGTGTTGTCGTTGATGGTGGTGTCGCGGCAGACAAAACCCGGCAGACGGAAAGGAACCCAGTCTGCGCCCGCTGCCTGATTGTAGACAAACCGCTGGCCCTGCCATTCGCGATCAGGGCGGTAATGCGGGGTCGGCAGGGTCATCTCGTGGTCGATCTCGGTCACATGTTCTGCCGGAACGCCGATCTCGATCACCTGCACGTTGTCGCTTGCCTCCAGCACGCGGTGACGGATTTCGGGCGGCTGGATAAAACAGTCACCCGCCGTCAGGCGCATCTTCTCGCCCTGATCCTCATAGACCACATCGACCCAGCCGTGGATGCAGAAAATCAGCTGAAAGCCGACCCGGTGGAAGTGCACCATATCCGGCACTGGCCCGCCATCGGGGATGCGGATGTGGCTGGCGATGATCGAGCCGCCCAAGCGGTCCGGCACCAGATCACGGTAATGCATGCCCGCGCGCCCGATGATCCAGGGCGCCTGATCCTTCAGCCTGCGCACCACGAAGGAATGCACCGTGTCCGGCATCACAATTGGTTGATGACGCTCTTCGATTTCGATTTTGGTGCCGTTCGGGGCGGTCAGACTGCGCTCTCCGCCTGCGAATCCCTCGGGGTCTTCGGTCAGGATGCGCAGGGTTCCAGGGCTCTCCGGCGCGCCCCGTTCGATGCGCAGACGCAGGCCATGCCCCGAGAAGACACCGATGCGCGGATCGTCCGCCGGATAGATCATATCCAGCTTCATTCCCAAGGTTTTTGTATAAAACGGAATATCGTCGCGTAGCTCCTGCGTGGGCAGGCGCATCTCTGCGATGGTCTCGGCCATCTCTCTTCTCCCTCAGACGGTCTGGTGCGGTTCTGCCCGGCAGAGTGATCCGATTGGATAAAATATGCAAGGATCCGCCCGCCGCCGAGACCGCCCCGAAAACCCTGTTCCCCTCCGGCACAATATAGTTTAACGCTAAACTATCAGTTTTGGAGGGCCCCATGTCCGATACCCCGAACCTGCGCGACGCCGCGCTGCGCTATCACGAATTCCCCCGCCCCGGTAAGCTGGAGATCCGTGCGACCAAACCGATGGCCAATGGCCGCGATCTGGCGCGGGCCTACTCCCCCGGAGTCGCCGAGGCCTGCCTTGAGATCAAAGCAGAGGCAGGCACCGCCGCGCGCTATACCTCACGCGGCAACCTGGTGGCGGTTGTCACCAACGGCACCGCAGTTCTGGGGCTGGGCAATATCGGCCCGCTCGCTTCGAAACCGGTGATGGAAGGCAAGGCGGTCCTGTTCAAGAATTTCGCCGGCATCGACTGTTTCGACCTGGAGCTGAACGAAAGCGATCCGGAGAAACTGGCCGACCTGGTCTGCGCGCTGGAACCGACATTCGGCGCCATCAACCTGGAAGACATCAAGGCGCCCGATTGCTTCATCGTCGAGAAGATCTGCCGCGAGCGAATGGGCATTCCGGTGTTCCACGACGACCAGCACGGCACCGCAATCGTGGTGGGGGCCGCCGCCCGCAACGCGCTGCATGTGGCAAAGAAATCCTTCGAGGACATCAAGGTCGTCTCGACTGGCGGCGGCGCAGCGGGCATTGCCTGTCTCAACATGCTGATGAAACTGGGCGTCAAACGGGAAAACATCTGGCTCTGTGACCTTCATGGTCTGGTCTACGAAGGCCGCACCGAAGACATGAACCCGATGAAAGCCGCCTTTGCCCAGAAAACCGATCTGCGCACGCTGGAGGATGTGATCGACGGCGCCGATCTGTTCCTCGGCCTCTCCGGTCCCAATGTTCTGAAACCGGATCACGTCGCCCAGATGGCCAAGCGACCGATAATCTTTGCCCTTGCCAACCCGACGCCGGAAATCATGCCCGATGAGGCCCGCAAGGTGGCGCCCGATGCCATCATCGCCACCGGGCGCAGCGATTTCCCCAATCAGGTCAACAACGTCCTGTGTTTCCCGTTCATCTTCCGCGGCGCGCTGGACGTCGGCGCGACCGAGATCAACGACGAAATGCAGATCGCCTGCGTCGAAGGCATCGCGGAACTGGCGCGCCGGACCACCTCGGCCGAGGCGGCGGCGGCCTATCAGGGCGAACAACTGACATTCGGCGCCGACTACCTGATCCCGAAACCCTTTGATCCGCGCCTTGTGGGGGTTGTCTCCTCTGCCGTGGCCAGCGCCGCCATGAAAAGCGGCGTTGCCACCCGCCCGATCGCGGATCTGACCGCCTATCGCGCCCAACTGAACCAGACCGTGTTCAAATCGGCGCTGTTGATGAAACCGGTGTTCGAAGCCGCCCGCGCCGCCGCCCGCCGCATCGTCTTTGCCGAGGGCGAGGATGAACGGGTGCTGCGCGCCGCGCAGGAGGTGCTGGAAGAGACCACCGAAACCCCGATCCTGATCGGCCGCCCCGATGTGATCGAGGCACGCTGCGAGAAGATGGGCCTGCGCATCCGACCCGGCAGCGATTTCCAGATCGTCAACCCGGAGAACGATCCGCGCTATTACGATTACTGGAACAGCTATCACAAACTGATGCAGCGCAAGGGCGTGACCCCGGATCTGGCCAAGGCGATCATGCGCACCAATACCACGGCCATCGGCGCCATCATGGTGCACCGCGGCGAGGCGGACAGCCTGATCTGCGGCACCTTTGGCGAATACCGCTGGCACCTTAACTATGTGACCCAGGTTCTGGGCGGCGGCACCTATGCACCGCATGGCGCGCTGTCGATGATGATCCTTGAGGACGGCCCGCTGTTCATCGCCGACACCCAGGTGCGGATCGAACCCACCCCCGAGCAGATCGCCCAGACCGTAATGGGCGCCGCCCGCCACGTGCGCCGCTTTGGTCTGGAGCCCAAAATTGCCCTGTGCTCGCAATCTCAGTTCGGCAATATCGATTGCGACACCGGTGCCCGGCTGCGCGACGCCATAGACATTCTGGACGATAAGCCACGCGATTTCATCTACGAAGGCGAAATGAACATCGACACCGCGCTGGATCCTGAGTTGCGCGGGCGGATCTTCCCCAATTCCCGGCTGGAAGGCGCGGCCAATGTGCTGGTCTTTGCCCATGCGGATGCTGCCAGTGGCGTGCGCAACATCCTGAAAATGCGCTCGGACGGGCTGGAGGTCGGCCCCATCCTGATGGGCATGGGCAACCGCGCCCATATCGTCAGCCCGTCGATCACCGCACGGGGGCTTTTGAACATGGCGGCAATTGCCGGTACGCCCGTCGCCCACTACGGCTGATAGCGACCAATTTAGCGCGCTTGCGCGCCGCCCCCGGGGAGCGGCGCGCCAGTGCCGTCACGTCAGATGCGGAGCCTGCGCTCTGCCCCGCATATGAATTGCTGAATATAAACACAAAAGTAACCCCCGACACTTAGCAAGACATTGGTATGGCCCGTGCCAAGCGGTATTGACGCGGGCTGGTCACAGGAGGCGGTTCAGGACGTAACAGGTCCGGAATTGTCCGGCGCAAGGCAGGATCTGCCAAGGCGCAGTGCGAAGGTTGGACGAGGTGACGGAACAGTTTCCGCAACATAGCCCAGAAGGAGACGGTGGAGCCGCCGGAGCCGAAAGGGACTGTCAAGCGCAGGAACAGCGGATCGGGCTGAGCCTCCTTAAGCACGCCTATCGCAACCATCTGTCCAATCTCTTCGTGAACGTTGCCTGCGTCTTGGGCGTCTACGCCCAGTTCCAGTACACGGGGCAAGGCAGTACCTTGGTCGATACTCTGACCGCCTGTCTGCTGACGCTATCCATTGGCCGGACGATCTTGGCAGCGCGGGACGAAAAGCACCTGTCGCAGGAAACCGATCCTGGCTCATCTCTGGCAGTCGGTGCCAGTCGGCGTTATTTCCTCGGCACATTTCTTGGCAGTCTGATCTGGGGAGGCCTGCTGCATGCTGCCCTGCAAAGCGGCAATCAGGACCTGAAGTATTTCACCGTCATCGTCGTCTCTGCCATGGCCTCCGGGGCGACCGGGGTGCTTGCGCCGATGGCAAACACGGGCCGTATCTATATCGCCACCCTTCTGACGCTGATCATTGCAGAACTGTGCCTGCAGCCTGTGCCGGAATTCGCTCTCGCCACTTTGGTTGCCGTCTTCATGGCCGTCATGTTGGTCACACACCAACGCAACTACAATATCCTACGCCATTCGATCCGCCTGCAACTGCGCAATCACGAACTGGTCCAGGACCTGCGCGTCCAGCAGGAAGCCCTGACTGAACTCAATGCAACGCTGGAAGACCGGGTCAAGAAACGCACCCGAGACCTGAAACGGCTGGCGGAACATGACAGCTTGACCCAGCTGTATAATCGCCGTGGCATCATTCAATGGGTGGAGGATCAGCAACCCAATATCCCTGACGGATATGCCTTTGTGGTGATCTTCATCGATCTGGACCGGTTCAAGCAGATCAACGACGGCATGGGCCATGCCACCGGGGACTGCGCCCTTGCAGAAATCGGCGAACGTCTGGCTGACGCCGCGCCGGAACACGCGGCCTTCTGCCGTTGGGGCGGAGACGAATTCGTAGGATTGGTTGCCGTGCCTGAAGAGCGCTGCATCGACATCGGCTATGAATTCACCGAACAACTGCGCGCCATTATCGAAAAGCCCATCATCTTCTCTAGCCAGGAGGTCACCGTGGGGTTCAGCGCCGGTCTCGCCGTCTCGCGCCCCCGTCCGGTCGCCGTCAGCGAGGCGATCAGATCTGCGGATCTGGCCGCCGGAGAGATCAAGCGGACCGGACGCGGCAACACGCTGCTGTTCTCCAAAGAGCTGGTTGAAGAAAAAGAGCGCCACCTGATCATTGCCCAGCGCCTGAAACACGCGGTGCCTGCCAATGAAATGCACCTGGCCTTTCAACCGCTGGTGCATGCGGATGATTTCTCGTTGCATTCCTACGAGGTTCTGCTGCGCTGGGACAATCCGATCCTTGGCCGTGTCAGCCCGGAAGAGTTTATTCCCATCGCCGAGGACATCGGCGAGATCGTCCGCATCGGCGAATATGTGTTGGATACGGCACTCTCGACCTACACCGAAGAACTTGGACGCGATTCACATGTGAAACTGGCGCTCAATATCTCGCTGCGGCAGCTGGTTGTGCCCGGGTTCGCAGACTTCATTCTGGGTTACCTTGAAAAATACGGCCTGTCCGCCCGGTCGCTGATCCTTGAGGTGACAGAAACGATTTTTGACGCCCGGAATCAAAACCAGATCATCGCGGTTCTAAATGCACTGCACGCCAAGGGCATCGAAGTACACATCGACGATTTCGGCACCGGCTATTCCTCGCTGTCACGCTTGCACGAAATGCCGATTTCGGCGCTTAAGATCGACAAATCCTTTGTTCAGCAGATCGACGATCAACGCTGCGCCATCATCGAAGGCAGCGTCATGATTGCTGAACGGTTCGGTGTGCATACCGTGGCCGAAGGGGTGGAAACCGTTGAACAGGCCCGCCT
Organism: Phaeobacter sp. SYSU ZJ3003; assembly: GCF_041300735.1. Lineage (NCBI taxonomy): Bacteria > Pseudomonadati > Pseudomonadota > Alphaproteobacteria > Rhodobacterales > Roseobacteraceae > Phaeobacter > Phaeobacter sp. SYSU ZJ3003. The sequence continues at coordinate 52,760 of NZ_PXNU01000001.1, forward strand.
GCTGCACGCCATCGGCGTCACCTATCTGCAGGGCTACCTCTTTGGTAAACCCAAGCCCCATTTTGCCGAAGTGACAGTGCACTCCGACTTCCTGCTCTGGACCAAGGACAAACAGTCCCGCGCTTCCTAGATCCCGTCGCCCCGGCGGGAAAGTATCACTTCTCGGCCTTCTTTTCCCAGCGCCCGCCTTCTTCGGACCAGTATTGCGCCGAACAGCCTGCATCGGTCAGGGTTTTCCACTGCACACGGGCATGCTGCACCGCCTCGGGGTCGGTACCATCAAACAGGATACAAACGCGCTCCAGCGCCTGCACCTCTTCTGGTGAAACCGCTGCCCCATCCACCGCCATGACGCAGCTGGGCGTGTTTGCCGCCTCGGCTTCGGTGGTCAGCAGGATAGGCTGCAACGCATCATGCGGACCGCCCGCCAGCCCGTGCGGCAGGAAGGCGTCATCGCCCCCCAGCCACAGGCGTTCATCCAGCCAGGCCATGCGATCCGGGCTTTGGCCCCGCACAGCAATACGCCAGCCTGCGCCGCGCGCCTTATCCAGCAGCACCGGCAGCGTATCCTGCAGTGGCCTGCGCGTCAGATGATAGAAATAGGCGGCCCCCATGGCTGTGTCATTCGGCCTCGAACCGATCCTGCACCAGCCGGTTCAGCGCCATGACGCCCCAGCCGGTCGCTCCTTTGGGTGCATAGGCGGTTTCGGTCTTAACCGAGGCGACGCCCGCGATATCCAGATGGATCCACGGCATGCCGTCCTGAATGAACCGTTGCAGGAACTGAGCGGCGGTGATCGAACCTGCAGGACGGCCGCCGACGTTTTTCATATCGGCAATGCGCGATTTCAGCTGATCATCATAGGCTTGCCCCAGAGGCAGACGCCATGCGCCTTCATCCTCGGCTGCGGCGGATTTCAGGAAACCATTGCACAGGCTGTCATCATTGGAGAAGACGCCAGCGTTTTCGTGGCCAAGACCGATGATGATCGCACCCGTCAGGGTGGCCAGATCGATCACGCCCGCCGGTTTGAACCGCTCCTGCGCGTACCAGAGCACGTCGCACAGAACCAGACGACCTTCGGCATCGGTATTGATGACCTCAACCGTATCGCCCTTCATCGTCTTCACCACATCGCCGGGCCGGGTGGCGTTGCCCGATGGCATATTCTCGACCAGACCAACCAGACCCACCACATTGGCCTTTGCCTTGCGCAGGGCCAGCGCCTTCATGGTACCGGTCACAACTCCGGCGCCGCCCATATCCATGGTCATGTCTTCCATGCCTGCAGCCGGTTTCAACGAGATACCACCAGTGTCAAACACAACGCCCTTGCCCACCAGCGCCAGCGGCGCGGCATCGCTCGGGCCGCCCTTCCATTGCATGACGGCGACTTTGGACGGGCTGTCCGATCCCTGCCCCACCGACAGAAGGCAATGCATGCCCAGCTCTGCAAGCGCTGCCTCGTCGAGGATTTCGACCTCAAGACCGATATCGGAAAGCTCTTCGATCCGGCGCGCGAACTCGGTGGTGGTCAGCACGTTCGCCGGCTCGTTGATTAGATCGCGGGTCATATGCACGCCTTCAGCCACCGCCAGGAGCGGAGCGAAAGCCGTCGCCATCTCTTCCGGTGATTTATGCGCGATCACCACTTCCCCCTTCGGTGCCTCATCGGCAGCGGTCTTGTGCTGATCAAACCCATAGGCCCGCAGCGCCAGCCCCAGCGCCAGATCTGCCGCCCGAGGCATCGGACCCGCCATAACGGTAAGCGCCTTGCCGCCTGCGCGTTTTGCCAGTTCAGCGCCGGCCTTTCGGGCCTCGGTCTGGCTGGCGCGTTTGGGCAGCACCAGTACATGAAGTGCCTCAGCGGCGAGGCCAGCAGGCCAGGCCATGGTGATCACCGAGCCGGTTTTTGCCTTCTTGAACCCTTCCGATTCGATCAGCCGGGCAATGCCACCCTTGCCCAGACGGTTGGCGGTACGCGCCGCCTGATCCATTGTCCCCTCCGGCGTCACCAGAACCGCGACATGGCCAGTCATTTCGGCCAGGGTCTTGGGATCATAGTCATCAAAACGGATCGGGGTCAGAGTGCTCATCGCATGGGCTCCTGTCGGTCTTTTACATGGTTTTGCAACAGCTACCCTGTGCTTGACGGCTTGACCAGCCCTGCGGATTGCACGCCGCGCCCGGCTTTGATCATTGCCTGTCGGCTGTGCAGATTGCAGTTTTCCCCGCCGGACAAATCCTTTAAGCTGCGGCGCAATCACAACCGCAAGATCTGGGGGGATCAGGTGTCACGCTACGACAGATATGTGCTGTCGCAATACCTGCTGTTCTTCGGCTTCTTTGCGCTCATCCTTGTAGCTGTGTTCTGGGTGAACCGGGCCGTGGTGCTGTTCGACCGGCTGATCGGAGACGGGCAATCGGCGCTGGTCTTCCTGGAATTCACCGCCCTGACGCTGCCGAATCTGATCCGCATGGTGCTGCCAGTCGCCGCCTTTGCCGCCTCGGTCTGGGTAACCAACCGGCTGCACAATGAAAGCGAGCTGACGGTGCTGCGCGCGACGGGAACCAGCCCTTGGCAAATGGCCCGCCCGGCGCTGGCTTTTGGCATCATTACCGCGCTGATGATGTCAGTGCTGACGCATTTCCTGTTGCCGTCCTCGATCAACCAGCTTGCGCTGCGCGAACGGGAGGTGTCACGCAATGTCACAGCCCGCCTGCTGACCGAAGGCAAATTCCTGCACCCAGCCAAGGGCGTCACCTTCTACATCCGGCAAATCGACCCTGACGGCACTCTCAACGACGTGTTCCTTTCGGACCGGCGCGATCCGGAGCAATCGGTCACCTACACAGGCGCCCGCGCCTTTCTGGTGCGCGATGGCGACAAGGCCCACCTCATCATGGTAGATGGCATGGCGCAGCGGCTGGATCACAAGACCCAGACGATGTCGACCACCGTCTTTTCTGACTTTTCCTATGATATCAGCTCTCTGACTCAAAAGATTAGTCAAACGACCCGCAATATCCGCGCCATTTCCAGTCTTGAGCTTATGACCGCGAAAGAGGCGATCACCGACAGCGAAGGCTTTTCGCAGGGTGCCCTCACGGAAGAACTGCATCTGCGGTTTGCCCGGGCGCTGGTCTGCGTCACGGTCGCCCTGATTGGGTTTTCCGCGCTGATGTTGGGAACATTTTCGCGCTTTGGGGTCTGGCGGCAGGCGCTGATAGCCTTTGCGCTGCTGATCGGGGTCGAGGGCCTGCGCGGTATCGTCTCGGAACCCGTTCTGAAGAACCCCGATCTTTGGCCGCTGATTTATCTCCCCGCGCTGAGCGGCCTTGCCATTGCGCTGCTGTTTCTGCATCTGGCCAGCCACCCTAGCCTGCTGCGCAGGCGGCGGCGGGCTGAACCGGGAGAGCAGCTGGCGTGAAACTCGATCTCTATTATGCGCGCAGATTTGCGCAGTGGTTCCTCGTTATCGCTGGCGTCCTAATGACGTTGGTGGTGCTGATCGACCTCAACGAGCAGATCCGCCGGTTTGACAGCCTCGACCTCGGCGCCGGTAAGTTGATCGGTCTGACACTGTTGAACGCCCCCGCCGCCTTTGACGAATTCCTGCCGCTGATCATGATCCTCAGCACCATCGTGCTGTTCGTTGGGCTCGCGCGCAGCAGTGAGCTGGTGGTGACCAGAGCCATCGGTCGCTCTGGCATTCGGGCGCTGGCCGCGCCGGTTCTGGTAGCCGCGCTGATCGGCATTCTAGCCCTCAGCACCCTGAACCCCATCGTCGCGGCGACGACCAACCGTTTCAAAACCCTTTCGGAAACCTATCGCAACGGCGGCCCCTCGGCGCTGTCGCTGTCCGGCGAGGGGCTATGGCTACGTCAGGGTAGCCCGCAGGGGCAATCGGTGATTCACGCGTCGGGCTACGCGGGCGAGCAGCAAGACTCCAGCCTGGGAAACGGAGATGCCGACAGTATCAAACTGTTCGACATCACCATTCTCGACTACGCCCCCGGCGGCACACCAATCCGTCAGATCGTCGCCGAAAGCGCCCGGCTGCAGGGCGGCGACTGGCTGCTGACCAAGGCCAAGGTCTGGCCATTGGCCGCTGGATTGAACCCCGAAACCAGCTCGGCTCAGCACGAAGTGTTACTGGTGCCGACCACACTGACCACCGACCGGATCCGCGACACGCTTGGCACCGCTGACGGGATCTCGGTTTATGACCTACCCGCCACCATCCGCGATCTGGATGAAGCCGGGTTCTCCACCAAACGCTACGAGGTTTGGTATCAGGCCGAACTGGCCCGGCCGCTGTTCCTGGTGGCCATGGTGTTGGTCGGTGCGGCCTTTACCATGCGCCATGCCCGCTTTGGCGGCACAGGTCTGGCGGTACTCACTGCCGTCTTGCTAGGCTTTGGCCTTCACTTCATACGAAACTTTGCGCAGGTTCTTGGCGAGAACGGCCAGATTCCGGTGGCCTTGGCCGCTTGGGCTCCACCGGTCGCCGCGATTCTGCTGACTATGGGCCTGCTTTTGCATGCCGAGGACGGTTAATATGCGCCGCACCCTTTTGCTTTCCGTGCTGCTGCCGTGGCTGGGCCTGACCGTCCCCGTGCAAGCGCAGGACGCCAATGCCGCTGACGCGCCCCGACAGCCTGCAATGCTGGTTGCAGACCGGGTATTCATCGCCCCGGACCGGACGCTGGTTGCCAGCGGCCATGTCGAGGCCTTTCAGGGTGACGTCCGCCTCAAGGCACAAAAGATCACCTATGACCAAAGCAGCGGCACTCTAGAAATCGAGGGGCCAATCCGGATTGATCAGGGCGGCGAGATCGTCATTCTTGCCAATGCTGCCGAAATGGACCGGGACCTGCGGAATGGTCTTCTGAGCAGTGCGCGCATGGTGTTCCAACAGCAATTGCAGCTGGCCTCGCTGCAAATGACGCGAGTCAGCGGGCGCTATACGCAACTGTACAAGACCGCCGTCACTTCGTGTCACGTCTGCGAGGACGGAAGCCCGCCGCTCTGGCAGATCCGGGCTGAACGCGTGACCCATGACCAGCTCGAACGCCAGCTTTACTTCGAGAACGCCCAGCTGCGGGTTCTGGATGTGCCGGTGTTCTATTTCCCAGGAATCCGCCTGCCCGATCCGACGCTGAAGCGAGCCACCGGTTTCCTGATCCCCTCTTTGCGCACAACCTCGAACCTCGGCTCCGGGGTCAAAGTGCCGTATTTCTTCCGGCTTGGTGACCACCGGGACCTGACGCTGTCGCCCTATGTCTCGCGCAAGACCCGCACGCTGGAGGCACGCTACAGGCAGGCGTTCCGTACCGGCACGATTACATTCGAGGGCGCCCATACCCGCGATGACCTGCAACCCGGCGACAGTCGCGGCTATTTCTTCGGGACCGGCAGTTTCGATCTGCCCCATGATGTCCGCCTGGGGTTCGATGTAAAAACCGTCTCGGACGACGCCTATCTTGCCGACTACGGCCTCGACGATCTTGACCGGCTCCGCTCGGATCTGACGCTGACCAAGGCGCAACGCGACATGATGTTCAGGGCCGGTCTTTATCACTACAAGACTCTGCGCGACAGCGAACAGCAGGAGTTCATCCCCTCGGCCGTCGCCGATCTCACCTTCCAGCGCCGCTATTTCCCGCAGACTATCGGTGGCGAAATGCGCCTGACGCTGGAGGCCCATGGCCACCGTCGACAGTCGGATCAGACCAGTACCGGCGCCTTGCCGCTGGGCCGGGATATTGCCCGTGTGACCGCCGATATCGACTGGCGCCGTCAATGGCATTTCGCGAGCGGCCTGGTGGCCGAGTGGCAGGCCGGCGCTGCGACAGATGCGTTTTCGATCTACAACGACGCCAAGTTTGACAACACCGCAACCCGGCTGACGCCGCGCAGCGCCCTGACCCTGCGCCTGCCGATCAGCAAGGTCAGCGCCACCGGCAACCGCAGCTATCTGGAGCCCATCGTCCAGCTGGGCTGGAGCGATGTCACCGGCGATGCGGTGCCCGGCGACGAAAGCGGCTTTGTCGAATTCGATCAAGGCAATCTTCTGGCCCTGTCTCGCTTCCCCGCTGTCGATGCGCGCGAAGACGGGCTGACCCTGGTCTACGGGGTCAACTGGGCGCATTACGCGGTCAATGGATGGCAAGCCTTTGCCACCGTCGGACAAATCTTCCGGCAGGATGCCGACACCCGCTTCACCAAAAGCTCGGGCCTCGGCGGCACCACCTCAGATATCCTGATGGCAGGGCAGCTGAAGCTGAGCCAGGATCTTTCTCTAACCACGCGCGGCCTGCTGAACGGGTCGCTGAACTTTTCCAAGGCGGAATTCCGCGGCGATTGGCGCCACGAAAAGGGGTCGTTGTCGGGCACCTACCTGTGGCTTGGCACCGACCCGGCCGAAGGGCGCAGCGAAGAGACCTCGGAAATGTGGTTCGACGGCTCCTACGAGATTTCACCGGCCTGGCGCGCCAGCGCCAACCTGCGCTATGACATCTCTGATGCGCAGGCCACGCGGGCTGGTATCGGCCTTGCCTACAGCAATGAATGCGTCACCGTCGACGTTTCGCTCAACCGGCGTTATACATCTACAACAAGTGTTGAGCCTTCGACCGATTTTGGGTTTACCATCGCGTTGAACGGGTTCTCCGTGAACAGCGGCAACAAAAAGTACAGGCGATCATGCAGCAATACCTGACCCTCCGGACTCCGGCCTCCCTGATCCATCGCGGCCTGCGGTTTGCGGCCAAGTCGGCCACGGCCCTGACGCTCTGCGCCGTTCTTCTGACGCCGGTGCCTGGCGCCGCGCAGGGGTTGTTCTCGCCTGCCATCACGGTCGATGACACGGTCATTACATATTACGAACTCGAACAGCGCGCCCGTTTCATGGGGGTGCTGCGGGTTCCGGGCGACCTGATGAAGGCGGCCCGCAAGGAGCTGATCAATGACCGCCTGAAACTGGCGGCCATGGCTGAGGCTGGTATTGAGCCCAGCGAAGATGAGATCACCGCAGGCATGACTGAACTGGCTGGGCGTGCCAACCTGTCGCTGAACGAATTCCTGTCGGCGCTGCAGGAAAGCGGCGTCGATCCGGAAACCGTGCGCGATTTCTCCCGCGTCGGGCTGGGCTGGCGTGATCTGGTCGGTGCCCGCTTCCTGTCACGCGCCCGCCCGACCGAGGCAGAGATCGACCGCGCCATGGGTCAGGCTGGCTCCGGCAGCGTTCAGGTTCTTCTTTCCGAGCTGATCCTGCCGATCAACGAACAGAATGCCGCACAGGTCGAGGATCTGGCGCGTCAGGTCTCGCAATTGCGCAGCTATGATTCCTTTTCCGCCGCCGCCAGCCAGTATTCCGCTGCCCAAAGCCGCGAACGGGGCGGTCAGTTGAACTGGATGCCGATCACCAAGCTACCGCCGCAGCTGCAAGAGGTCGTGCTGGCCCTCAGCCCCGGCGAGGTGACCGACCCGCTGCCGTTGCAAGGCGCGGTTGCCCTGTTCCAGATGCGCGATCTGCGCGAGGTCACAGGACGTGCGCAACGCTATGCCGCGATCGATTACGCCGCCTATTACCTGCCCGGAGGGCGCAGTGCCGAGACATTGGCCAAGGCGCAAGGCATCATCTCCCAGACAGATACCTGCGACGATCTTTATGGGGTGGCAAAGGGTCAGGATCCTTCGGTTCTGGATCGTGTCAGCCTGTCCCCGGCAGAGATTGACCGCGACATCGCGATCGAGCTTGCGAAACTCGATCCCGGCGAAACCTCGACCGCAGTGACGCGCAACAACGGAAATACATTGGTTCTGCTGCGCCTGTGTGGTCGTACGGCCGAACTCGGCGAAGGTGAAAGCCGCGAAACCGTCGCCAATGCCCTGACCGCGCAGCGGGTTGATTCCCTGTCCGAAAGCTATCTGGAACAGCTGCGCGCCGACGCCCAGATCAAAGAAAAATGACCCATACGCGCCCCGTCGCGATCAGCTGCGGCGAACCGGCCGGTATCGGCCCTGAAATCGCAGCAAAGGCCTGGGCTGAGCTGCGGACCAGCTCCCCCATGCTGTGGCTCGGTGATCCGCGCCATCTTCCTGCAGGCACGCCTTATCAGGAGGTTGCGCAGCCGCAGGATGCCGCAGCGATCTGCCCGCAGGCGCTGCCGGTACTGAAGGTGCCCTTTGCCGGGGACGCCAATACCGGAACACCGGACCCACGCAATGCATCCGGTGTGATCGCCGCAATAGAAACCGCCGTATCGCTGGTGCGCGCAGGCGAGGCCTCGGCCATCTGCACCGCCCCCATTCACAAGAAGGCGCTGATCGACGGCGCGAGCTTTGCCTATCCCGGCCACACCGAATTCCTGGCCCATTTGGCTGGGCGCGACAGGGTGGTGATGATGCTGGCGAGCGACCAGCTGAGGGTGGTGCCGACAACCATCCATATTGCCCTCTCTGAGGTCCCCCGCGCCCTGACGCCGGATCTGCTGCGCGAAACCATCGCCATCACCGCCGAGGGCCTGCGGCGTCAGTTCGGCATTTCCAAGCCGCGCATCGCTGTTGCCGGACTCAACCCGCATGCAGGTGAAGGCGGCGCCATGGGCCGCGAGGAGCTGGAGTGGATCGCTCCGCTGATCGCCGAGCTGCAATCGCCGGACATGTCTCTGACCGGGCCGCATCCGGCGGATACGATGTTTCATGCTGCCGCCCGCGCCCGCTATGATGCGGCGGTCTGCATGTATCACGATCAGGCGCTGATCCCGATCAAGACGCTGGATTTCGACCGCGGCGTCAACGTCACCCTTGGCTTGCCCTTCATCCGCACCTCTCCGGATCATGGCACCGCCTTTGATATCGCGGGGACCGGTCAGGCGAACCCGTCGAGCATGATCGAAGCGCTGAAAATGGCGCAGCGCATGGCCTTGGCGACCTCTGGCTGAGCCTGCTCCCGCCAGCCTTTACGCCTGCAGCCCCTTGCCTTGGCCCGGTATTTCACCGCATAGGAAGGGGATGAGCCAGATCGACACCCTCCCCCCCCTGCGCGAGGTCATCGCGACGCATCAGCTGTCCGCCCGCAAATCGCTGGGCCAGAACTTTCTGCTGGATCTCAACCTGACAGCAAAGATCGCCCGCCAGGCCGGCGACCTTACTGGTTGTGATGTGCTTGAGATCGGGCCTGGCCCTGGCGGCCTGACCCGTGGCCTGCTGGCCGAGGGCGCGCGCCGGGTGCTGGCGGTGGAAAAGGACAGCCGCTGCCTGCCGGTGCTGGAGGAGATCGCAGACGCCTATCCGGACCGTTTGCAGGTGATCAATGGCGACGCGCTTGAGATTGACCCGCTGCAATACCTGACGCCGCCGGTGCGGGTGGTAGCCAACCTGCCCTACAACGTCGGCACCGAATTGCTGGTGCGCTGGCTTACGCCAAAAGACTGGCCGCCGTTCTGGCAAAGCCTGACGCTGATGTTCCAGCGCGAGGTGGCCGAACGCATCGTGGCGCAGCCCGGCTCCAAGGCCTATGGACGACTTGCCATTCTGGCGCAGTGGCGCGCCAAGGCGCAGATCGTACTGTCGCTGCCGCCGGGCGCCTTTACCCCGCCGCCGAAGGTGAGCAGCGCCGTGGTACATCTGGAGGCGCTACCCGAACCGCGCTACCCGGCGGATGCGGCGACCCTGTCGCGTGTTGTGGCTGCGGCCTTCAACCAGCGTCGAAAAATGCTGCGTGCAAGCCTTAAAGGGGTGTCCCCGGATATCGAAGCGCACCTGGAGGCTGCGGGCATCCCTCCAACAGAACGCGCCGAGCAGGTCAGCCTGGAAGCCTTCTGCGCGCTGGCTCGCAGCCTGAAGCCAGTCGCGTAAGACGCCGCCCCTGCGGCAACGCCCTCATTTGACGGTGCTCCAGACCTGTAGCCCAGAGCAAAAGAAAAACCCCGGCCCGCCATCGGCGACCGGGGTTCTCTATTTCGTTCGCAAAAGACCTGAACCACAGGGTGGACGCAGGAACGGGACACATCTGCCCCAATCCCATTGCAGCCCTTACTCAGCTGCTTCCGGAGTGTCTTCTGACGGTTTGGGCTTGGAGCGGCTGCGCGTGGGCTTCTTGGCCGGTTTCTTGGCCTCATCCTCTTTGCCTTCCGCTGCGGCCGATTCTGCGACCTCGCCTTGTGCCCCTTCGGGCGCCTTCTTGGCGGCGGGCTTGCGCGGCGCGCGGGGTTTGCGCGGCGCAGATTTCTTCGGCGCAGCCTCGGAACTCGCGCTTTCCGGTGTCTCAACCAGACCGCTGTCCTGATCCTGACCGCCAGCTTCGCGCGGGTCGATCACTTCGGGCTGCGGCGCATCGGCGGGATCGGCTGCGGGTTTGGCCTGGGCCGCTTCGCGTTCCTGACGTTCCATCCGCTCGGCGCGTTCGCGATCACGTTCGGCCTGGCGTTCGCGGTTCTGCCGCTCCTGCTCTTCACGGCGCGCGTCGATTTCCCGCTGCGCTTCGTTCAGAAGGCGCAGGTAATGCTCGGCATGCTGCTGAAAGTTTTCAGCCGCAACGCGGTCATTGCTCAGCTGCGCATCGCGAGCCAGCTGGTTGTACTTGTCTATGATCTGCTGCGGAGTTCCGCGCACCTTGCCCTCGGGACCAGAGCTGTCAAAGACACGATTGACAACATTGGCGCCATTTGCAGGGCGATTTCGGTTCGACTTGGAACGCGAACGTGATTTTGACGATCTCATATGCCTAACGTCAGCCTTGATTGTAAGCGTCGTAGACCCAATCGAGCGCGCCTCAGCGCCGGGTCATCGACATTTTTGGGCTTGATGTCGCCGGGAGGAAAAACGCCCTCACCTTTGTGCGACAGTTTGAGTAACCACTTTAAGCGCCCCCATACAAGAGGCACAGCTTCTTTTTCGACCTTTTTTCTTTCTAAAGTGCGAATTTTCCCATTCGACCCGGCCTAGGCAGGCGCATTCCCGCAAACAACCCGGTCCCGTCCATCAAGATCGGGAAGAACCTGAACCGCCTCCAGCCCTGCCGCGCGGAACAGATCCGCGACATCCGCGCCCTGACTTGGGCCGATTTCGACCAGCAGCCGCCCCCCCGGCACAAGATGCTGCATGACACCGGCCAGAATACTGCGATAGGCGCCCAGCCCATCGCCGCCATCGGTCAGGGCCATCTGCGGTTCATGGTCCAAAACCTCGGGGTCCAACGCCTCCATTTCAGACCGGGCGATATAGGGCGGGTTGGAAACGATCAGATCGAATGTCCCGCTCACGTTTTGCAACCAATCCGACTGACGGATATCGGCGCGCTCCGCCACCCGGTGCAGCACCGCATTGGCGCTGGCCTGCAGGCAGGCGGCCTCGCTGAGATCGACGCCAAGCCCAGAGGCATCCGGCTGTTCTGCCAGCAACGTCACCAGAATACAGCCCGACCCGGTGCCCAGATCCAGCACCCGCTTGAACGGACGCGACAGCGCGGCTTCGATCAGAGTTTCGGTTTCCGGGCGCGGGTCCAAAACCTCGCCCGAGACCTTGAAACGGCGACCGTAGAACTCCCGCTCGCCAATTAGATGCGACACCGGAACGCGCACGGCGCGCAGGGCCACAAGTTGCTCATACCGGTCGGCGATCTCAGAAGACAGCTCTTCCGGTGCGATCAGTGTAACACGACTCGCTTCGATTCGCGCGGCATGCGCCAAAAGAACCCGTGCATCGCGTGCAGGATCAGGCACCCCGGCCGCCCGCAGCCGCGATGCTGCGGCAGCCATGGCCTGCGCTGCGGTATTTCCCGAATGCGTCACGTCACTGCCCCAGTTCGGCCAGAAGACGCGCCTGATCATCGGCCGTCAGCGCGTCGATGATCTCATCCAGATCGCCCTGCATGATCTGATCCAGCTTATAGAGCGTAAGGTTGATCCGGTGATCCGACATCCGCCCCTGCGGGAAATTATAGGTCCGTATCCGCTCCGAGCGATCGCCCGAGCCAACCTGGCTGGCGCGGCTTTCCGAACGCTCGCTGTCGATGCGCTGACGCTCCAGATCATAAAGCCGCGTGCGCAGCACCTGCATGGCAATCTCGCGGTTGCGGTGCTGGGATTTTTCCGAGCTGGTGACAACCGTGCCGGTCGGCAAGTGGGTGATCCGCACCGCAGAATCCGTGGTGTTGACGTGCTGCCCCCCCGCGCCGGATGACCGCATGGTGTCGATACGCAGATCGTTCGCATCAATTTTGATGTCGACGTCCTCGGCTTCGGGCAGGACCGCGACGGTGGCCGCCGAAGTGTGAATACGGCCTCCGGATTCGGTGACGGGAACCCGCTGCACCCGGTGCACGCCGGATTCGTATTTCAGCCGGGCAAAGACATTCTCGCCCTTAATATGGGCCACGACTTCCTTGATGCCCCCCAGTTCGGTGGCCTGTTCTTCTAGGATCTCGAACTTCCAGCCGCGCGCCTCGGCATAGCGTTGATACATGCGCAGCAGGTCACCGGCAAAAAGCGCTGCCTCGTCACCGCCAGTGCCGGGACGGATTTCCAGGATCGCAGGCCGCGCGTCAGCCTTGTCCTTGGGCAGCAGCGACAGCTGCAGCTGATGTTCCGCTTCGGGCAGCGCCGCCTTCAGCGCCGGGATTTCCTCTTCGGCCAGTTCCTTCATATCGGGATCGGCCAGCATGGCTTCGGCCTCGGCCAGATCCGCCACCAGCTTGCGATAGGCCTGCACCTGCTCAACCACCGGCTTCAGATCGGAATATTCCTTGGCCAAGGTCGCAATATCGCCGCCGCTGGCACCATCTGCCATCGCCGCTTCAAGGTATTGAAACCGTTGCAGGATCTGCTCCAGCCGATCTTCGGGTACCATCGGGAACGCCTATTTTGTTCTTGTCATAAGGGCCATGGGCCGCCGGGGCGCTTTGGCGCGGGCCGCGCCCTGTGATATGCTAGGGGCATGCATTATACCAGTCTCCTTATCGCAACCGCGCTGATCGGCACCGCCCTGCCCCTGCAGGCGGATGTCAGCGGTCCGGGCGGCAAAGTGCTTGATTGCTATTGCACCGACAAATCCGGCAGCCGGGTCGAGCTTGGCGAGTTTCGCTGTCTCTCGGTCGATGGGCGCAGCTTCATGGCGCAATGCCAGATGTCCCTGAACGTACCCATGTGGCGCGAGGTCCAGTCGGCCTGCCCTTCAGCCGCGCTGAACGGCGCGCAGTTGCCGCAAACCGAAACAGCGCACCCGCTGCCAAGGCTTTAGGCGCAAGACCAGCCAAATCGTGCGCACGCCGCACCTTGGTGCGGCGCCCGGCCCAACGGGAGCCGCGCATTCCACAATGCGCCTGCGACGGGCGGGAGCGCCTCCCCCTACTTGTTGAGCATCGCTGCCGGTTGAAAAAGCTGCGGGTTTCCTAGTCCACCGCAGCAGTGTCGCCCGCCATCTCCATCTGCGACAACCAGTTGTCGATCCGGGCCTTGTTGCTGCCCAAATCGGAGCGGCCAAAGCGCAGCCGAGCGTAGACCTTCAGCAACTCCCCATCCTGCCGGGCCGTGGTGTAATCGGGAAATCCGAACAGCTTGGTCCGGGTCACATAGGTCACCATCTGGTCCTCGACCGAGCCAGCGAGCAATTGCGTGCGCGGCGCCTGCCCGGCGATACGGTCGAACCGGCGCAGCCCGTCCGGGCCTGTGTTCACCACCCGGAAGATACCACCGCGAAATTCCTTGTCCTCGGACAGTTCCGGCTGGGTGTTCCAGTCCAAGGGATCAGAGGGCGCCAGCCGGATGAAGCCAAGCACCACAACGACAGCAGCAAGAACGATCCACCCAAGCAGCATAACACGTCCCATCTGGCCTCCCCCCGCCCCGTCTGCTGTCACCGCAGACCGCGGTGCCCTGCGCCGCGGCTGAGGTTGCCTATTTCGTCTTCACACCCGGCAGCACGCACATCAATTCGTACAGCAGGTTCGCCGCTGTCAGCGCCGTGTTGCCCGATGCATCATAGGGCGGCGACACCTCGACCAGATCGCAGCCCACGATATTGAGCCCCTTCAGGGATCGGATCAGCTCCAGCGCCTGCGGTGTCGTCAGCCCGCCGATTTCAGGCGTGCCGGTGCCCGGCGCATAAGCCGGGTCAAGACTATCGATATCATAGGTCACATAGACCGGCCTATTGCCGATATCGCGACGAATTTCCGCACCCATATTGTGCAGCTGCCGCCCCCACAGCTCCTGCGCCGGGAAATGCTGGAAGCCCCAGGACTGCGCCTCGGCAAAATCCTGTGCCGAATAGCCGGTGCCGCGAATGCCGATCTGATAGGTCTTGTCGGGAACGACCAGCCCTTCTTCATAGGCGCGGCGGAAGACGGTGCCATGGGTTTCCTTTTCGCCGAACATCTCGTCGTTGACGTCGGCGTGGGCATCCACATGAACAAGCGCCACGGGGCCATATTTCGCGGCGATGGCGCGCAGGATCGGCAGGGTGATCGAATGATCGCCGCCCATGGCCACCGGAATAGCCGAGCCCGACAGGATCGCCGCATAGCTGTCCTGGATGATGCGCAGCGAATCCTTCAGCGAAAAGGTATTGATCGCCAGATCGCCGATATCGGCGATGTTCAGGCTGTCAAAGGGCGCCGCGCCGGTGGCCATGTTATAGGGCCGCAGCATCGCGCTTTCGGAGCGGATCTGTTTCGGGCCAAACCGGGTGCCCGAGCGCCAGGAGGTGCCGATGTCCATCGGAATGCCCAGCACCGCCACGTCCAGCCCGGTCAGCGAGGTCGCTTGCGGCAGCCGCATAAAGGTATTGGGCCCGGAGAACCGCGCCAGATCGTTGCCACTGATGGGTTGATTGAACTCTGCCATTCTCTGCTCAGCCATTCTTCTTTGTCATATTCCAGCCCAGAAGGCAGATGATTTCCATCGCCACATGAGCCCCCGCAATCGCCGTCGCGCCGGTAGTATCGAACGGAGGCGAAACCTCCACCACATCGCCGCCTTTGATGTTGATCCCAGCGATATCACGCAGGATCCGCGCCACCTGCGCCGAGGTCAGCCCGCCCCAGACCGGGGTGCCGGTGCCGGGCGCATAAGCCGGGTCCAGCCCGTCGATGTCAAAGGTCAGATAGGTGGGCCGGTCGCCGAGGATGTCCTTGATGCGGCGGGCAGTCTCAGCCGGGCCGATCTCATGCACGGTGGGGGCGTCGATGATATTGACGCCCAGCGTGTCCTCGTTGGTGGTGCGGATGCCCACCTGAACCGAGGTCGCAGGGTCCACGATCCCCGATTTCACCGCCTTATAGAACATGGTGCCGTGATCCACGCGCGAGAAATCATCATCGGCCCAGGTGTCGGTATGGGCATCAAACTGCAACAGCGAGATCGGACCGTATTTCTCTGCATAGGCTTTCAGGATGGGAAAGCTGATGTAGTGATCGCCGCCCAGCGTGACCGAAGCGGTGTCGCTGTCGAGAATGCCCTTGATATGGGCCTGCAGGGTGCCGGGAAAGGCCGGGACGTTGGCATAGTCAAAGGCCAGATCGCCGTAATCCGCAATCGCCAGTTCGCTGAGGGGATCAAAGCCCCAGCCATAGGGGGCATCGGGGCTTTGCAAGAGGCTCGCCTCGCGGATCGCGCGCGGGCCCAGCCGGGTGCCGGGGCGGTTGGTCACCGCCTGATCAAAGGGTACACCAGTAACGGCGATATCCGCGGCGCTCAGATCCTTGGTGTAGCGGCGGCGCGCAAAGGACGGTGCCCCGCCAAAGGTGTTCTCATAGCTGAGCCCCTTCAGGTCTTCGCGGGTGAAAGCCTGATCCACCTGGGTCTTTGCGTCTTCCAATGCCATCGGCCTGCCCCGTTACAAGTTGTTAACCCCGTTTCAGCCGGGAATACCCGACTGAAACTATGTTGTCACCTGCTGAGGGTGGTATGAATACCCGCCCTTGCAAGCCGGTCACGCTGCGGGTTGTGCGCGCTCCACCAGACGGGCGAAAAAGGACGCCCCGACGGGTGCGATGGCATCATTAAAGTCATACTTGGGGTGGTGCAGCCCGGCGGTATCGCCCTGGCCGATATACAGATAGGCGCCGGGGCGCGCGTTCAGCATGTAAGAGAAATCCTCGGCCCCCATGTCGCGGGTGGCATCGGGGACAACCCGGTCCTCGCCGACGATTTCGCGCGCGACGCCGACAGCAAAATCCGCCTTGTCCGCATCGTTGATGGTCGCGGGATAGCCGACCTCGTAATCCAGCGTCGCTTCGACGCCGTAAGAGACCGCCTGCCCCGCCACGATCTCCTCCATGCGGCGCATCACCATGTCCTGCACTTCCGGATCAAAGGTGCGGACGGTGCCGTTGATATAGGCCGTGTCGGGAATGACGTTGTCGACGGTGCCGGTATGGATCTGGGTGACCGAGACCACCAGATCCTGAAGCGCATAGTGATTACGGCTGACGATGGTCTGTATCGCCTGGGCAATGCCGCAGGCCGCCATCACCGGATCGCGGGTCTCGTGCGGCATGGCGCCGTGCCCGCCAACCCCCTGAATACGCACATGGAAGGTATCCACCGCCGCCATGATCGGCCCCGGCGTGGTCAGGAAACTGCCCTCGGCCAGCCCCGGCAGATTGTGCAGCGCGTAGACCTCGCCGATGTTGAATTGCTCCATCACGCCTTCTTCTACCATGATACGGGCACCGCCGATGGCCTCTTCGGCGGGTTGGAAGATCAGCGCGACGCGGCCACTGAAATTACGCGTCTCGGCGAGGTATTTCGCTGCGCCCAGCAGCATGGTGGTGTGTCCGTCATGGCCGCAGGCGTGCATGTTGCCCGCGTGGCCCGAGACGTATTCGACGCCGGTTTCCTCGGGGATGGGCAGTGCATCCATATCGGCGCGCAGGCCAATCGTCCGCGCATCCGGCGCGTCATGCCCCTGACCGTTGATGATCGCCACCATGCCGGTCTGAGCGATGCCCTCGTGCAGCTCATCCACACCGAATTCGCGCAGGCGCTCGGCCACGAATGCGGCGGTCTTGGGCAGATCCAGCGCCAGCTCCGGGATCTGGTGCAGATGGCGCCGCCATGCGGTCATATCAGTGGCAAAATCGGCGATGCGGTTGACGACCGGCATGGGGTGGACTCCTTGGTCAGACTCGGGATGATGCATCTGACACCGATCAATAGGCAGCTGCAATGGCCGATACAGAGCTCATCCACGACGAAACCGCCGGAATCGAACGACTTTTGGAAATCATGCGCGCCCTGCGGAATCCCAAAACGGGCTGCCCCTGGGATGTGGCGCAGGATTTCGCCACCATCGCGCCCTATACCATCGAAGAGGCCTATGAGGTCGCCGATGCGATCGAGCGCGAAGCCTGGGATGAGCTGAAGGGAGAGCTGGGCGATCTGCTGTTCCAATCCGTCTTTCACGCGCAGATGGCCGAGGAAGCCGGGCATTTCACCTTTCAGGACGTGGTCACCACCATGTCGAACAAGATGGTCAGCCGTCATCCGCATGTCTTTGGTGACGAATCGCGTGATAAATCCCCCGAGCAGCAGACCCGCGACTGGGAGGCGATCAAGGCCGCAGAACGCGCGGGCAAGGCGCAACAGGGCACGCTGGATGGCGTCGCTGTCGGCCTACCCGCACTGCTGCGGGCGCATAAGCTGCAAAAACGCGCCGCCCGGGTGGGCTTCGACTGGCCCGACGCCTCTCATGTGATCGACAAGATCCAGGAAGAGGCCGCCGAACTGGCGGAGGCGCGGGACGAGCTGACACAGGACGCGGTGGAAGAGGAATTCGGCGATCTGATGTTCGTCATGGCCAATCTGGGCCGCCATCTGGGGGTTGAGCCCGAGGCCGCCCTGCGCCGCGCCAACGCGAAATTCATCCGCCGGTTCGAAGGCGTCGAAGCGCGTCTGGCCGATCTGGGCAAACGTCCCGAGGACAGCACGCTTGAAGAGATGGACGCCCTGTGGGATGCCGAAAAGGAAGCCCAGCGCGCCAAAGCCACCTGATCGTGACCAAAAGAGATACAGAAAGACCTTTCATGACCGCACGCAAGATCATCATCGACACGGATCCCGGCCAGGACGATGCCGTTGCCCTGCTGCTGGCGCTGGCCAGCCCGGACGAGCTGGAAGTGCTTGGCATCACCTGCGTCGCTGGCAACGTGCCGCTGTCGCTCACGCAGAAGAACGCCCGCATGATCTGCGAAGTCGCCGGGCGCAGCGATGTGCCGGTACTGGCAGGCTGCGACGCGCCGCTGGCCCGGCCGCTGGTGACGGCGGAACATGTGCACGGCAAGACCGGTCTTGATGGCCCCGAGTTGTGGGAGCCGCAATTGCCGCTGACCGACGGCCATGCGGTGGATTTCATCATCCACAACCTGCGTCGCCATGCCCCCGGCTCGGTCACCCTCTGCCCGCTGGGACCGCTGACCAATATCGCCACGGCCTTCAAAAAGGCGCCAGATATTATCGACCGGGTGCAGGAAATCGTGCTGATGGGCGGCGCCTATTTCGAAGTAGGCAATGTCACCCCCGCCGCCGAATTCAACATCTACGTCGACCCCGAGGCGGCCGAGACCGTCTTTACCTCCGGCGTGCCGCTGGTTGTGATGCCGCTGGATGTCACCCACAAGGCGCTGGCAACCCGGCCCCGAGTCGCTGCGATCCGCGCACTCGATACCCGCGCCGGTCATTTCACCGCCGATATGCTGGATTTCTTTGAACGGTTTGATGTGGCCAAATACGGCTCCGAAGGCGGGCCGCTGCACGATCCCTGCGTCATCGCACATCTGCTGCAACCTGATCTCTTTTCAGGTCGTCACGTGAACGTTCAGGTCGAAACCGGATCGGAGCTGACCCTCGGCATGACTGTCGCCGACTGGTGGGGCGTCACCGACCACGCGCCCAATGCCATGTTCATGGGGGATGTGGACGCGGACGGCTTTTTCGCCCTGATCACCGACCGTCTGGCCCGGCTATGAGCGCCGCCCTGCATCTTGCCAAGCCCGAGCATCTGGGCAAGCTGCTGCCGCTGGTTGCTGCCTGCCACGAGGAGATCGGCCGCGACAGTAACGCCGAGCAGCGCGAGGCGGGCATCGCGCCGCTGCTGGAGGGCATGCCTTATGGCGCAGTCTATATCATCGGCCCCACCCGTGCACCGATCGGCTATATCGTGGTCACCTTCAGCTGGTCGGTCGCCTTTGGCGGCATGGACGGCATGGTGGATGAGATCTACATCCGCCCCGCCGTACGCGGCCGCGGCATTGCCACCGAAGTGCTGACAGAATTGCCCAAAACCCTTGCCGAAGCAGGGATCACGGCGCTGCATTTCACCGTCGATCAGGCCAATGAGCAGGCACAGCGCCTTTACGCCCGCGCCCGTTTTCAGCCGCGCGAAGGCGAGATGCTGATGAGCAAGAGACTCATCCCCTGAGGCCCCAAACAGCGCATCAGGCAGGTTTTCGCCACTTTGGGCGTGTCCTTCGGATTTTTCCCAAAAGTTGATCCAGAACAGATCGGGGCGCTAAAATCGGCGCAATACTCCCCCTCAGACCACTGACAGGAGATGTCCGATGAAAGCAAAACTCACCGCACTCGCCGCTGCTGCCGTTCTAGCCCTGACCGGTTGCGAGAACCTGACCACCGAACAACGCACCGTCGTTGGTGTCACCGGCGGCGCCGCGGCCGGTCTGATCGCCGCCGAGGCGCTGGATGCCAACAAGAATTGGCGCATCATCGCTGCCCTTGCCGGTGCGGCAGCTGGCACCGTGGTGGCCCAGAACCAGGCCACAAACACCTGCGCCTATGCCCGCGGCGACGGCACCTATTACGAAGCGCCCTGCCCCTGATCGCAATCTGACACCGCGCGCCTTGACCGGTGCCCTGACCGGGTGCTAGCGAGGCTTACGCTGAAAAACGCAGGGCCGGTCCGGTTATCCCGGCCCTTGCGGGACGCCGCCCAAAAGCGGCGCCTGCAAGAGTTAGTCAGGCTGGACATCCCTGCCTGAACCCGCAGCAGTCCCCGTCACTGGGGTGCTGCGGTATATCGTGAAATGACCCGTCGCATCCCGTTTACACAGATAGAAAACGGAGTGCGTTCATGCCTCACCCCAAAACGACAGTCATCCTCGCCCAGTTCTTCATCGCGCTGATGATGGCCTTTCTGATGACCGGTATCTTCACCGCCTTTCCCACCGGCTTTGCGCCCGGATGGGTTGGCCTCTGGCTGGGACGGTTCGTGATCGCGATGCCCATCGCCTTTGTCCTGTCGCTGGGCGTCGGCCCACTCGCCTTTTTCCTGGCCAGCCGCCTGATCCGCCTCCTGACGCTGTCACGCAGCGCCGGGTGAACCGCCCGCAGGACACGCAAAAGGCCCCGCCGATACCGACGGGGCCTTTCATCAGATCTGTCGCCTGATCCTTATTTCAGGATCGAACGGCCTGCGTATTCGGCCACTTCGCCCAGCACTTCCTCGATGCGGATCAGCTGGTTGTATTTCGCGAGCCGGTCGGAACGCGCCAGCGAGCCGGTCTTGATCTGGCCGCAGTTGGTGGCAACCGCGAGATCGGCAATGGTGGCATCCTCAGTCTCGCCCGAACGGTGCGACATCACGTTGGTAAAGCCCGCGCGGTGCGCCATGTCGACGGCCCGCAGGGTTTCGGTGAGCGAGCCGATCTGGTTCACCTTCACCAGCATCGAGTTGGCCGAGCCGCGCTGGATGCCTTCGGCCAGACGCGCCGGGTTGGTCACGAACAGATCGTCACCCACCAGCTGCACCTTGTCGCCGATGGCGTCGGTCAGGGCTTTCCAGCCGTCCCAGTCATCTTCGCCCATGCCGTCTTCGATCGAGATGATCGGGTAATCGTTCACCAGCGCCGACAGGTAAGCGACGTTTTCATCGCTCGACAGGGTCTTGCCTTCGCCCGAAAGGACGTATTTGCCATCCTTGTAGTATTCGGTCGCAGCACAATCGAGCGCCAGATAGATGTCCTCACCCGGGCGGTAGCCTGCCTTCTCGATGGACTTCAGAACGAAATCCAGCGCTTCACGAGTCGATGCGATATTGGGGGCAAAACCGCCCTCGTCGCCGATCCCCGTGCTGAGGCCCGCTGCGGTCAGCTCTTTCTTCAGCGTGTGGAAGACTTCGGCGCCCATGCGCACGGCGTCGCGGATGTTTTCCGCTGCCACCGGCATGATCATGAATTCCTGAATGTCGATTGGGTTGTCGGCATGTTCGCCGCCGTTGATGATGTTCATCATCGGAACCGGCAGAACCCGCGCCGAGGTGCCGCCCACATAGCGGAACAGCGGCTGGGTGGTGAAATCGGCAGCCGCCTTAGCCACGGCCAGCGATACGCCCAGAATGGCATTGGCGCCCAGACGGCCCTTGTTGGCGGTGCCGTCCAGTTCGATCATCGCGCTGTCGATGGCAACCTGCTCGGTCGCATCAAAGCCGACCAGCTCTTCGGCAATCTCACCGTTGACGGCGGCCACGGCCTCCAGAACGCCTTTACCCATGTAACGGCTCTTGTCGCCGTCGCGTTTTTCCACTGCTTCATGGGCACCGGTCGATGCGCCCGAGGGGACAGCGGCGCGGCCCATGGTGCCGTCTTCGAGGATCACATCAACCTCGACGGTCGGGTTGCCCCGGCTGTCAAGGATTTCGCGGGCGTGAATGTCGATAATGGTGCTCATCGGTCGGTTCCTGACTGTGGCAATTGGTTGCCAGCGTCATAGCAGCCGAGGGCAGATTGTAAACCGTTTCCGTTATCGCTAACGCGCCTTTATTTCACCGGTTAGGGCTAACAATTCGCTGTTTGCGCCAACAGTTTTGCAGCTGCGGCGATGTGCCTGATCAGGCCGCCGCCGGAACGGCGCGGGCCAGTCGACGTTCGCGCAGGAAGGTGTAAAGGCCAGAGGCGATGATCAGCCCGGCCCCGGCCAGGGTCATGGCATCGGGGCGTTCGTTGAACATGATGACGCCCGCCAGCAGCGAAAAGACAAGCCGCGTATAGCGGAAGGGCGTCACAGCCGAGGCATCCCCGACCCGCATCGCCGAAACGATACCGTAGTAACCCAACACACCGAACAGAACGCCGCCCAGCATCATCAGCGTTTCGCCCCCCTCCAGCGCCCGCGCCTCTCCGGGCGTCAGCACCAAGAGCAGCGCCGCCGCCGGAATGACGGCTGCAAAGGCCTGAAAACTGACCACGGTGGAGGGCACGGCACTGTCCATCACACGTGTCAGCAGATCCCGCGCGGCAACCGCCCCAACCGAGACCAGCACCAGCAGGGCAGCAGGCTCAAATCCGCTGAGCCCCGGCCGGATGATCATCAGAACCCCGGCGAAACCAACAAGGATCGCGCTCCAGCGCCGCCAGCCGACCTGCTCACCCAGAAACAGCGCCGCGCCCATAGTGATGACCAAAGGCGTTGCCTGAAACACGGCGGCCACAACGGAAATATCCACCAGCGCCAGCGATGTGGCAAAGCTGACCGCAGCCAGCGCCTCGGTCAGGGCGCGCAGCACCGGCCTCCGGCGCCAGGCGCGCGGGGCAAAGATCCGGTGCCCCTGCAATTTCGCCAGAACTGCAAAGACGCTGCCGCTGCCGAGCCCCAGAAGGATCAGGATCTGCCCTACCGGAAGCCCCTCGGACAGGGTCTTGATGAACATATCCTCCAGGGTGAAGGCTGCCATCGCTCCGATGACCAGAAGAATACCGTTGATGTTGTTCATGCGCGCGCCCTTCCTGTGCCAGGCCCCCGCGATAGGCGCCCTGCAAATCCGGGCATGCCCAGCATTGCCGCCACCGGCAAGCGGTTTCGCGACAGGATGACGCAACATGTTGTGATGTTAATCATCACGCATCGTGATGAATGCGGCTTGTCAGCTCTTTTTTGTCGGCACGCCGTAAAGTTCCAGCTTGTGCCCCTTCAGCTGGTATCCAAGCTTGGCCGCGATCTTTTCTTGCAGCGCCTCGATCTCGGGGTCGCAGAATTCGATCACTTCGCCAGTGTTGATGTCGATCAGGTGGTCGTGATGTTCACGGTCCGCGTCCTCGTAACGGGCGCGGCCGTCGCCAAATTCCAGCCGGTCCAGAATACCGGCCTCTTCGAACAGCTTTACCGTGCGATACACCGTGGCCAGCGAAATCCCGGCATCCAGCGCGCTGGCCCGGGCGTAGAGTTCCTCCACATCCGGATGATCATCGCTGTCCTGCAGGGCGCGCGCAATCACACGGCGCTGGCCGGTCATACGCAGGCCCTTGGCCTCGCAGCGGGCGATAATCGATTCTGCCATCGCAGTCCTCTCCGTTTCTGGGCTCCCTGTGTAACGAACCAAGCTCGGGGCGCAAACCGTCAAATCACCTGTCGTGCCCATTGACATTCCGGGCCGGGGCCTCCATTTGGGCGTCAGGCATCCATCCCTGCCGCGTGAGCAGAGACGGCCCGGTTGCACCTGAGGTGCAGGCATTTCCCGGCGTCTTAGTGATATGCCCGTGTTCCCAAAATCACGCGTGGGGCGTTTGCAGAGGCCAGCGGCCTGGCATCCGGCCAGCCCCCGCCCGAGGTCCCTGCCCCACCCATCTCCGCAATCCGGGACGCGGTCCCGGAGCTGCGGCACCGGTCTTTTGCATGATGCGAAGGCCGCGAAAGGACGACAAGTGACTGAATTTTCGACTATGGGGCTGCCGCAGCAGCTTCTCGCCCGCCTTGATGACATGGGTCTGAAGGATCCGACCCCGATTCAGGCGCGCGCCATTCCCCATGCCCTGAACGGCGAGGACGTACTGGGTCTGGCCCAGACCGGTACCGGCAAGACCGCCGCCTTTGGCATTCCGCTGATCACCCGCATGCAGGACTATGGCCGCAAACCAGCGGCCAAGACCGTGCGCGGTCTGGTTCTGGCGCCGACCCGCGAACTGGCCAACCAGATCGCCGCGACCCTCAAAGGGCTGACCGAAGGCTCCCCGATGAAGATCGGCCTGGTGGTCGGCGGTGTTTCGATCAACCCGCAGATCCAGCGTATTGCCCGCGGCACCGACATTCTGGTGGCCACCCCCGGTCGCCTGCTGGACATTCTGGACCGTAACGCGCTGGATCTTGGCTCCTGCGACTTCCTGGTGCTGGACGAGGCCGACCAGATGCTGGACCTCGGCTTTATCCACGCCCTGCGCAAGATCTCGGCCCTTCTGCCGGAAGAGCGCCAGACCATGCTGTTCTCGGCCACCATGCCGAAACAGATGAACGAGATCGCCAATTCCTACCTGCAGCGCCCGGTGCGCATCGAAGTGACCCCTCCGGGCAAACCGGCGGCCAAGGTCACCCAATCGGTGCATTTCATCGCCAAGGCGGAAAAGCTGAGCCTGCTGAAAGAGTTGCTGACCGAGCACAAGGACGAGCGCACGCTGGTCTTTGGCCGCACCAAACACGGCATGGAAAAGCTGATGCGGGTGCTGGACAAGGCCGGTTTCGCCGCTGCGGCGATCCACGGCAATAAAAGCCAGGGTCAGCGCGAACGCGCCCTTGCCGCCTTCAAATCCGGTGAGATCAAGGTGCTGGTGGCCACAGATGTGGCGGCGCGAGGTCTGGATATCCCAGACGTGAAATACGTCTACAACTACGAACTGCCCAACGTACCGGATGCCTATGTGCACCGCATCGGCCGCACCGCACGCGCGGGCAAGGACGGTCAGGCCGTCGCATTCTGCGCACCGGACGAGATGGATGAGCTGAAAGCGATCCAGAAGACCATGAAGATCACCATTCCGGTCGCCTCGGGCCGCCCGTGGGAAGTGCTGCCCGATCCGGCAGCGCCCAAGGGACGTCGTGGCGGCCCGGGTGGCGGCGGCAAACCCGGCGGCGGCGGACGCCCCGGTGGCAACCGTCGGCGTCGTGGCGGCGGCGGAGGCCGCGGTGGCCAGGGTCAAAGCGGCGGTCAAGGTGGCAGCGGCCAGGGCAACGGACAAGGCGGTCAGCGCCGTCGCTCCAGCTAAGCCAAAGCTGCTAACAGATCAGAAGAATCGGAAGCCGCCGCGCCATTGCGTGGCGGTTTTTGTTTGCGCGGCGCGCGCTTACCCCGCGCGCCGCAGATCCGCCCAGACCGGCAGGTGGTCCGAGGCAATGTGCGCTGGCTGCGCCTGATGCACCCCAGCCCGCACCACCTCCAGACCTGTGCTATGGGCAATTCGGTCCAGCGCGCCAAGCGGTCGCAGCGCCGGAAAGCTAGGTGCAGGCGGCAGGAACCGCATCATCGGCGCCAGCCGGTCCAGCACAGAGCTGCGCGACCAGTCGTTGAAGTCACCACCCCAGACCGTCGGCATATCGGTCCATTTCGCGCTGTGCTGCGCCAGATGCCGCACCTGCGCCCGCCGCGCCCGCCCGGTGAGCCCCAGGTGCGCGCCAACCACCCGCAAGGGGCCGATGGGTGTTTCAAAGGCCGCCCAAACCGCGCCGCGCGGCTCCAGCCCCGGCAGATCGATATGCCCCTTGTCGCGCAGGGAAATGCCCTGGCCCTTCCAGATCACCGCATTGCCGTGCCAGCCCAGCGATCCGGCCCCGCCCAGATCTACATCCTGCCAACCCGCCTCGTTCAGAACGAAATGCGGCAGCGCCGCGGGCCGGGGCGGCAGACGCTTGTCCGCCTCCTGCAACAGCACGATCCGCGCGCCCATGTCCTCCAGCACGTTCAGGATACGGCGTGGCTGGCGGCGCAGGTCCAGACCAACGCATTTCTGAATGTTGTAACTGGCCAGACGCAGGGTGGTCTCGGGCATGGGCGCTCCTTTCCCGGCCAGTGTTCATCGCCCGCACAGCCGGTGCAAGCCAAGATCGCCCTGCCTGCGTCAAGGCGCGCACGATTGCAGCCGATTTTGGCGAAACGTCTTGCTTGACAGTTCGTTACCTCCCGGTGCTGATGCGCCCATGACAGAAAAAAGATCCATGGACGCCGCGGGCGCCCTTGCCCTGACCGGCTTTGCCGCCCTTCTTGGCTTCAATCAGGTTGTTATCAAGATCGCCAACGGTGGCTTTGGCCCGGTGTTCCAGGCCGGGCTGCGCTCGCTTATCGCACTGGCGGTGATCCTCATCTGGGTCTGGCTGCGCCGCTCAAGGCTGCGCCCCGAAGGCGGTATGCCAGCGGGGGTCCACGGCTGGGGCATCGTGGTGGGCCTCTTGTTTACCGGTGAATTCATCTGCCTGTTCTGGGCGCTGGATGTCTCATCGGTGTCGCGGGTGACGATCATTTTCAACTCGATGCCCGTGTGGCTGGCGCTGGCCGCGCATCTGTGGCTGCCGGGAGAGCGACTGAGCGGGTTGCGCGTTGTTGGCCTGGTGCTGGCGATGGGCGGTGTGGTTCTGGCGGTGCTGGACCGGGACGCCAGCGGCGCATCGGTTCTGGGCGATGTGCTGGCGCTGATCTCGACCCTGTGCTGGGCCGGGCTTGCCTTCTGCGTGCGGGCAACGCCCTTGTCGCGGGTGCCCGCGGTGACGCAGCTGATCTACCAACTGGCGGTCTCGGCCGTGCTGTTGCTGGCACTGTCGCCGCTTTTCGGGCCGCTGCTGCGCGCACCCGAGCCGATCCATATCGCAGGCGTGCTGTTTCAGGCCATTGCGATTGCCAGCCTCGGATACCTGCTGTGGTTCTGGCTGTTCACCATCTACAAGGTCGGCTCGGTCGCCTCCTTCAGCTTTCTCTCGCCGGTGCTGGCGGTAGTGATGGGCTGGCTGATCCTTGGCGAGAAACTATCTTATGAGGTCTGGCTGGCACTGGCACTGGTGGCGGCAGGCGTCTTCCTGATCAACCGCCCCGACAAACGCACCACAATCGCATAAGCCAGCTCTCCCGCCCGTCGCGGACGCATCACAGATGTATCCGCTCCCGTTGGGTCTGGCGCGCCAAGGCGCGCACGCCGTGCGCAGCACGGCGCCGGGCCCAAGGGGGAGAGCGCCTCCGCAAGGAGGCCGAGCCCGCGCGGGAGCGCGGCCCCTGCTTCTCTGCCTCAGGTGCCGCAGAAGGTTGCCGCGACCACCTCTTCAGGGCGCGGGGGATTTTGCAGCTCTGCGTGCTCTGGCTGATCCTCATAGGGGCGCGCCAGCACCAGATTGAGCCGTTCAAACGGCGCCATGTCGCCATCGACCGCGGCCGCGATCATCTCTTCGATACGGTGGTTGCGCGGGATGAAGGCCGGGTTGACCTGCCGCATCAGCACCTCGGGGTTTTCCGCTGCCTCCAAACGTTGCCGCCAGCCCATCGCCCAGCTGTCAAAGGCCGCAGGGTCAAGGAACTGGTCACAGGCATTCTCACCAGCTAGCGCCCGGAAGGCGTTGGTGAAATCCGCCTGACCCGCCGCCATGCGCTCCAGCAGATCCTCGATCAGCGCCATGTCGCCCTCTTGCGGCGTGGCGATGCCGATCTTGGCGGCAAAGCGACTGAGCCATTCCTGCTCGATCACCCCCGGCATGGCATGCACGATCTCGGTGGCTTCCTCGACACCCGCCTGCGGATCGTCCAGCTGCTGGATCAGCGCCGTGGCCAGCTGCGCGAGGTTCCAGACGATTATTCCCGGCTGGTTGTCATAGGCATATCGCCCCATCCGGTCGATCGAACTGAAGACCTGCGAATGGTTGTACGTATCCATGAAGGCGCAGGGGCCGTAATCGATCGTCTCGCCCGAAATGGCGCAATTGTCTGTATTCATCACGCCGTGGATAAAGCCGACCGACATCCATTGCGCCACCAGCCGCGCCTGCGCATCGCGCACCGCGCGCAACAGGCCCATCGGCCCCTGCACGTCGGGATAATGGCGATCAATGGCGTATTGCGTCAGCCGCTGCAGCGCCGCGACATCACCGCGCGCAGCAAAGATCTGGAAGGTTCCCACCCGCAGATGGCTTGCCGCCACCCGCGTCAAGACCGCGCCGGGCTTGGCGCCTTCACGCCAGACGGGATCGCCGGTTTCTACTGCGGCCAGCGCCCGCGTGGTGGGGATGCCAAGCGCGTGCATCGCCTCGGACACCACGTATTCCCGCAACACCGGCCCCAACCAGGCCCGCCCGTCGCCTTGCCGCGAATAGGGCGTACGGCCTGAGCCTTTGAGCTGGATATCCCGGCGCTTTCCGTCGCTGCCGATGGTTTCGCCCAAAAGGATCGCGCGCCCATCCCCCAGCTGCGGATTGAAGTTGCCGAACTGATGCCCGGCATAAAGCTGCGCCAGCGGATCGGCCCCCTCGGGGATGCGGTTGCCGCCGAACACCTCGGCCATCTCCGGCAGATCGCCCGGGGTGATACCCATGAGCTGTGCCAAATCGTTGTTGAAGGCAAGCAGGCGGGGCGCGGACACCGGTTCCGGCGCCTGTTTGCTGTAGAACTGAGGCGCAAGCTGCGCGTATGTGTTGTTAAAGGGGATGTGCAATGTCATGGCCCAAACATATGCGGCAAGGCACGGATTGCCAGATCAAACAGGCATAAGACAGCAGGAAAGAGGCACGGATGACGGCGGATCAGATCATCGAAAAGCTGAAACTGGAACCCCACCCCGAGGGCGGCTGGTACCGGCAGACCTGGGTTGCCGAGAACGAAGGGCGCCCCACAGGCACCTGTATCTATTTCCTGCTCAAAGCGGGGGAAGCCAGTCATTGGCACCGCGTCGATGCGGCCGAGATCTGGCTGTATCACGCAGGCGCGCCGCTGGTGCTGTCGCTGTCCGAAACAGATGAAGGCCCCGCCACAGATCACCTTTTGACCCCGGATCTGACGAAGGGCGCGCCGCAGCTGATCGTGCCCACAGGTCACTGGCAGGCTGCCCGCACGACCGGAGACTATACCTTGGTCAGCTGCACCGTGTCGCCTGGGTTCCAGTTCGAAGGGTTCGAGCTGGCCGCGCCAGAGTTTGATATTCCGCGCGAGTAACCCAAGGGCAGCGCCCGAGCCTGGGAGGGAGCGCATGCGCCCTCCCGTGGGGAGGGTCGGGCGCTGCCCGGCCGCACACGTCCGGGCGAGACATCTCAATCTGGCCAGACCTTTGCCACGCTGAGCTGCGGACGGTCCCTGCCCCTTTTTAATCGGCAGGAATTCACCCCTCGCCCGGCACGCTCACCACACCACCGCCGACACAGGCGCGCACGCCTGTGGTACCGGGACAGGAGGTCGGCATGCCCCGCGCCACCCGCACCGCCAGATGGGCAAAGGCCTGCGCCTCCAGCATATCGCCATCAAGGCCAACGTCCTCGACCGGCTTGACCGGGCAATCGAGCGAGACCCGCAGCATCTCCATCAGCACCGGGTTCTGCCGCCCGCCACCAGTGACCAGAACCATTTCGGGTCCTTCGGGGCAATGCTCCATCCCCTGCGCCACGGCGGCGGCACACATGGCGGTCAGCGTCGCTGCGGCATCCGCGTCGCTCAGCTCCCCGACCAGCTCTACCATTTCGGCAAAATCGTTCCGATCCAGCGACTTCGGCGGCATCTTTGCAAAGAACCCCTCAGCCAGGAACAGCTCCAGCGCGCCCTCTTCGACCTGCCCCTTGCGGGCAATCGCGCCATCCTTGTCAAACGGCAACCCCAGCCGCGCCTGCAGCAGATCGTTGAGCGGTGCATTGGCCGGCCCGGTATCAAAGGCCAAGAGCGCGCCGGGATCTTCGGGCCGCTCGAACCGCGGATCCACATAGGTGAGATTGCCAACCCCGCCGAGGTTCAGAAAGCATAGCGGGCGCGTCGCGCCGATGTATTTGGCGCAGGCAAAGTGGAAGAATGGCGCCAGCGGCGCGCCCTCACCGCCAAGCGCCACGTCATCAGTGCGGAAATCCCAGATCACGGGCCGTCCCAACGCCTCGGCCAGGGCCGCGCCATCGCCCACCTGCAGCGTGCCCTGTCTGCGCGGCGCATGGGCCAGGGTCTGACCGTGAAATCCGACAATCTGCGCGGCGGGAAACCCGGACAATAGCTCGGCATGGACCTGATCGGTCAGAACGCCTGCGGCCTCAACCTCTGGCCCTGACCAATGGCCAAGCCCCGCGCGCAGCACCGCGCGCTCCGCCTCGCTGTAGGGGCGGTAACCACTGTCGCCAAAAGCAAAGATCCGCTCTCCGTCGGTCTCGACCAGCGCCGCATCAACGCCATCCAGCGAGGTGCCACTCATGGCGCCAAGCGCGATAACCCTACCGGTTTTTGCAATCGCTCGTGTCATTTCCCTGCCCTTCAGCCAGATCAACCGGGCCCGCCTGCCTCCAGACTGCCCAACGCGCATGGATTTTCTGCGCAAAAGCAGGTTCCATGTGCCCCTTTTGCGTTTTATACACCACGTCGCAATAGACAAGCCGAGGCATGCCATGACCTATCATCCCAAATCGGATTTCATCACCGTGATGATGGAGCGCGGGTTTCTCGCCGACTGTACGGACTATCAAGGTCTGGACGAGGCGCTGATGACCCCTGGCCAGTCCGGCTATATCGGCTTTGACGCCACCGCGAAATCGCTGCACGTGGGATCCCTGATCCAGATCATGATGCTGCGCTGGCTGCAAAAGACCGGCCACAAGCCGATCACCCTGATGGGCGGCGGCACCACCAAGGTGGGCGACCCGTCGTTCCGTGCAGATGAACGCCCGCTGCTGACGCCCGAACAGATCGACGACAATATCGCCGGAATCAAAAAGGTGTTTTCGGCCTATGTCGATTATGGCGACGGCCCGAATGGCGCCATGATGATCAACAACGACGAATGGCTAAGCGATCTCAACTACCTTGAGTTCCTGCGCGACATCGGGCGGCATTTCTCGGTCAACCGGATGCTGTCCTTTGAAAGCGTGAAATCGCGGCTGGACCGGGAACAATCGCTCTCGTTCCTCGAATTCAACTACATGATCCTGCAGGCCTATGACTTCCTGGAGCTGAACCGCCGCTATGGCTGCATCCTGCAGATGGGCGGCTCGGACCAGTGGGGCAATATCGTCAACGGGATCGATCTGACCCGCCGGGTGCTGGATCACGAGATCTACGGGCTGACCTCTCCGCTGCTGACCACTTCGGACGGCAAGAAGATGGGCAAGTCGCAGAACGGCGCGGTCTGGCTGAACCCGGATATGCTCTCCCCGTATGAGTTCTGGCAGTTCTGGCGCAACACCACCGATGCGGACGTAGGCCGGTTCCTCAAGCTTTACACCGAGATGCCGCTGGACGAATGCGAGCGTCTGGGCGCGCTGGCCGGGTCCGAGATCAACGAGGCCAAGGTGATCCTCGCCAATGAGGTGACCACCCTACTGCATGGCGCCGACGCGGCCGCCGCTGCCGAGGCCACCGCGCGCGAGGTGTTCGAGAAAGGCGGCGTCGGGGACGATCTGCCGACGCTGACCCTAACCCCTGCCGATCTGGGCGACGGAATCTCGATCGTGCAGTTGATCGTGAAATCGGGCCTGGCGAAATCCGGCAAGGAGGCCAAGCGGCTGATCTCCGAGAATGGCGCGCGCATCGACGATGCCCCGCTGAGCGATGCAGGCCTGATGATCGACGCAGGCGCGCTGGCCTCTCCGATCAAGCTGAGCGCGGGCAAGAAACGCCACGCGCTGGTGCAGCTGGCGGACTAAGCGCCACTGGCTATGTGATGAAGAACGTTAAAGAGGCAGGGCTTCCTGCCTCTTTTTTGTTGCTGCCTGCGCTGCTCTGCCTGCCGTGTCGGCCCTTCCCCTCCCACAGGAGTGGGAGTGCCCTGTTATTGAGCGCAGATCAGAGCGCCCCCGGCGGCAGGGTCAGAAGAACAGAAACTCCGCCAGCGTCAGCAGGATGAAGACCGGAACCGACAGGCCCGTCGCCACAAGAAGGGCTGCGGTCTTGGTGATCCGGGGGCTGGGGGCGCATCGGCCCAGAACTTGGGACTGTTTTTTCATGCGCCCCATTAACCCTGAATTAGGTTTCCACTCGGTAAACATATAGGCATGTTTGATTTCATTCCTGCCGAAACGGCCCAGACCTCGATCCAGCCCGGACGGCACGACACCCTGCCCCAATCCGAAGAATTTCTGCGCGCGCTGCGGGCGACCGGGCAGGATCCTTTGGTCCTGGAGCGGATGAACAATACCACCGTCCTGCGGCAACGGTTCTGGGGCCGCATCGACGTCGCCATGGTCAACCGGGCCACGGTGCACAAACCCCTGCGCCTGCTGGAAATGCTGCAAGAAGAAGGCCTGCGCCGCACGCCGGTGATCCTGTCACCGGAAACCCCCACACCCGAACTGGCCCGCCACGGCGCGGTGCCTCTGATGGGCCCCGCCAGTGTCGCCCGACTGAATCTGGCGCCCTGCCCCGATGCCCGCCGCGCCGCATTACATCAGAAATGGCGCAACCGGCTGAGACACGGTGAATCTCAATCCCTGCGCCTGACGCGGCAGAACATGCCGGTGGATCCGACTCACTGGCTGTTTGCGGCCGATCAGGCAAAGCAAACCGAACGCGGCTATCGCAGCTGGCCCGTCGGCCTGACTCTGGCCTATGCGCAGGCCAACCCAGGCACGGCGAAACTGTTTCAGGCCTTCGAGGGCAAAGAGCCTGTGGCAGCGATTCTGGTGCTGCGCCACGGGCAGCATGCCACCTACCACCTGTCCCACAGCAGCGACCGCGGCAAACAGCTGTCGGCCCATAACCTTTTGATGTGGGAAGCGATGAGCTGGCTCTCGGCCCAAGGCTGCAAAACGCTGGATCTTGGCGTTATCAACACCGAAGACGCGCCTGGCCTCGCCCGGTTCAAACTTGGCACCGGCGCCGACCTGCACCGTCTTGGCGGCACCTGGATTTTCTGGCCGCCGATGGGCCGCCTGCTGGCGCCACTGGCGCGGCTGGACCGGCGCATGATGACGGCGGGTACCGCTGGACAGATCTGATCCCCCATGTTTATTTGAACACATGTTCAGATACTGGGAGGACCCCTGCTCATGAAACTTGACCAGACATGCGCGGTAATCACCGGCGGCGCATCCGGCCTTGGCGAGGCGACTGCCCGCCATTTTGCAGAAGGCGGTGCCAAGGTTACCATTCTTGACCGCGACGCCGAGCGCGGCGAGAAGGTCGCGGCCGAGATTGGCGGCTTTTTCGTTCAGACCGATGTCACCGACGAAGACTCGGTTGCCGCAGCGATTGCCTTTGCTGCCGAGAAGATGGGCCGGATCTCCGCCTGCGTGAACTGTGCCGGCATCGCCTATGGCATCAAGACCGTCGGCAAGGACGGCGCACATCCGCTGGATGCCTACAAGCGCACCATCGACATCAACCTCGTCGGCACCTTCAACGTGGCACGGCTGGCGGCGGTAGAGATCGCCAAGAACGACCCCGAGCCCGATGGCGCCCGTGGCGTGATCATTAACACCGCGTCCATCGCGGCCTTTGACGGCCAGAAAGGCCAGGTAGCCTATTCCGCTTCCAAGGGCGGTGTCGTCGGCATGTGCCTGCCGATGGCGCGGGATCTGGCCTCTTCCGGTATCCGGGTAATGACCATCGCACCGGGCATCTTCATGACGCCGATGCTGGCCGGTCTGCCCGAAGAAGTGCAACAGCAACTGGCCGCCGATGTGCCGAACCCACCGCGCCTTGGCGATCCGGCGGAATACGGCCGCCTCGCAGGCTTCATCGTCGAGATGGGATACCTCAATGGCGAAGTGATCCGCATCGACGGCGCCCTGCGCATGCGTTAAAATGGCGTATTAACAATACTTTAATCCAAAATGTTAAAGGGGCGTCGTATCAGGCGCCCCTTTTCTTGTGGCAGTCTAATTACCGCATCTCTAAATGAATAATTAACGATAAGATGCTGATTTTAGACAATGTTTCGCGCACGAAACAAATCCGCTCAGGCATCGCCCGCCTTTTCCTCCAGCTCCAGCCACTCTTCCTCTGCTGCAGCCAGTTTTTCCTGGCGCTCTACAAGGGCTTCGGTGGCTTTCTTGAACTTCACCGGCTCGCGGGTGAACAGCTCAGGATCTGCCATCAGCTGTTCCAGTTTGGCGATCTCCTGCTCCAGCCGGTCGATCTCATCCGGCAGGGCCTCAAGCCGGTGTTTTTCCTTGAAACTGAGACCTTCCTTCGGCGCCGCCTCCTGCTTGGGCTTTGGCTTGGAAGGTTTTGACTTTTCGACCTTTTCCTCCGCCTCTTTCGGCGCGCGTTGGGACAGGTAATCGCTCCAGCCGCCCGCATAAGCCGTGGCGCGCCCGTCGCCCTCCATGGCGATGGTGGTGGTGGCAACACGGTCCAGAAAATCCCGGTCGTGGCTGACCAGCAGCACCGTGCCGTCATAAGCGTCCAAAAGCTCCTGCAGCAGATCCAGCGTTTCCACATCGAGATCGTTGGTCGGCTCGTCCAGCACCAGAAGGTTGCTTTGCCGCGCCATCAGCCGGGCCAGCAACAGCCGCGCCTTTTCCCCACCCGACAGGGAGCGCACTGGCGCCCGCGCCTGCCGTTCATCGAACAGGAATTCCTTGAGGTAGCCCACCACATGTTTGGGCTGTCCCCGCACCATAACCTGATCGGCCTTGCCGGAAATCCCCAGCGCCGGATCCGTGGTCAGGTTTTCCCAGAGGCTGGCATCGGGATCGAGCTGATCGCGGGTCTGATCGAACAGGGCAATCTCCAGATTGGTGCCAAGGGTAACGCTGCCCGCGTCCGGCTCTTCCAGCCCCAGCAGCATCTTCAGCAGCGTCGTCTTGCCCGCGCCGTTGGGCCCCACAAAGGCGACGCGATCGCCGCGCTGCACCTTCAGCGAGAAGTTTGAGACAATGGTCTTATCATCAAAGGCCTTGGAAAGGCCCTCGGCTTCGATCACCTTGCGGCCTGATTTGGGTCCGGCATCCAGCGCCAGTTCGGCCGCGCCCTGGCGTTTAATCTGCGACGCGCGCTCGGCCTTCAGGTCCTGCAGCGCCCGCACCCGGCCCATGTTGCGCTTGCGCCGGGCCGAAATACCTTCGACGGCCCAGCGGCTTTCGGATTTGATCAACCGGTTCAGCTTGTGCCGCTGCTGGTCTTCTTCTTCCCAGATCTTGTCGCGCCAGGCCTCGAAGGCGTCAAATCCCTTTTCCTGACGCCGCACTTGCCCCCGGTCGACCCACAGGGTGGCGCGGGTCAGCGCGCGCAGAAACGCCCGGTCGTGAGAGATCAGCACGTAGGCCGCGCGGGTGGATTTCAACTCCCCTTCGAGCCAGGTGATCGCCTCGATGTCCAGATGGTTGGTCGGCTCGTCCAGCAGCATCAGATCGGGCGCTTCGGCCATCAGCTTGGCCAGGGCCGCGCGGCGCCGTTCCCCGCCCGAGGCAGTCTCGACCGGGCGTGCGGGATCAAACTTCAACCCCTCGCCCGCGCGCTCCACCCGGTACATCTCGCCCGGCTCCAGGGCGCTGGCGGCGAAATCACCAAGCGTCGCAAACCCGGTCATCTGCGGGTCCTGCTCCATATAGCCTACCGATTTACCTGGCGGCACCACGATGCTGCCCTGATCCGGTTCGACGAGACCCGCCATCACCTTCATCAGGGTGGATTTACCCGAGCCGTTGCGGCCCACAAGGGCAACCCGGTCACCAGGTTGCACCACGAGGTCGAGATCGGAAAACACCGGATCGCCACCAAAGGTGAGCGATATGCCGGACATCTGCAAAAGAGGAATTCGTGCCATGAAAGCCAGCTAAACCGGCCCGCCCGCGCCGTCAACGCCGACCACGGCTGGGAGCCGTGGAAATCGGCTATACCGGGGTTGCCACAGCGCGCAGCAGGCGTTTGCGCGTCTCCGGGATGGCACCAACATCGACGCCGGTAAAGACATGCAGCGTATTGAGGCCCTCATCCACGACCGCGTGATCGCTGACCCAGCCTCCCATCAACAGATAGGTCCGCAACAAAGGCGGCATATGGCGCAGGGCCACCTTCTGGTCGGGCACGCGCGCTGGGAGGCTGTCAAACCGCACCACCTGCGGCGCCTTGATCACAGGCTGCCACATGCCGGGCGCCAGATGGCGCTGCCTCAAGAGGGCAAAAGTGTCGAGATAGGGCGCAGCTTCCGTACCTGCGAAGGAACTGCACCCGAACAGCATCCGGATATCTTCGGCGTCCACCAGGGCGGTGATCGCCCCCCAGGCGATGCGCAGGATGTCTGCATCCGCGGCGCCTTCCCGAATGCAGAACCGCCCGACCTCGGCCATGCGCCCCTCATAGGAACTGAGCCGGGACAGGTCATAGTATTGGGCTGCATAGCTTTGGGGAATGTCCTGACCGCTCTCCAGCGTCAGCATCCGGAAACACCCAATCAGTGCCCTGGTGTCCCGCTCTTCGACCAGTATGTGGCGGCAGCGGGAATCATAGGGATCACGATCCAGCTTCACAGTACCAAAGCATTGGCTGCGCAACTCTTGCGCCGCGTGAAGATCCGCATCTGTCCCTGCGAACCGGGCCAGATAACGGCCTTTGCTGAGGAGTGTTTCCGTCAGCAGCGTTGCAGACTGCGCCATTGCCGATCCCCCATGTGGCGGCCAGACCTCTCATCCGGCACCCCACCCGCGTTTCCATAGGGCGCAGTCAGACTAGCATCCCCAGATCACAACCGCACGATAGACACCGCAGCCCATGGCCACCACTGTTTACTGGTCGAGGATTGCATCCGGGGAGAAGTTGCCCAGGTTGCCGATCAACTGACGCAGGAAGGTTTTGTCCTCGATGCTGGAGGATGTGACGCGGCGCTGCAGCGGAATCACCCGGCCATCCTCAAGCCCGAAACGCTGGATGCCGCTAACGACGCCGCGCGTGTCAAAGTTGACCGCAACCAGTTCGCGGGACACCGGTTTGGGCTCCGCAGCGCCATAATGGCGCATCCGGGTGGACACATAGTAGTAGCCGCTTTCGTTCAGCACGCCGGAAGACGAAGGAATACCGATGCTCTCCGCAACCGAGTCTCGGCTGTCCACGCCGACGACCACTTCTGCCAGATCTTCCTCGGATGGCACATAGCCGTGCTTGCGATAGCTGGCCGCGCAGGCGGTCAAGGATCCGCACAGCAGCAGTGTCGCCGCCAGCTTTGCCGCTGATTTCAGCTTGATTGACTGTGCACCCATGATGCCCCCCGAAAGACTGCCGCGACCCCGGCTTGATTACGCCGCCCATCCCGATTACCTAATGCAGCCTTCTGGTTCAAGAAACGAAAGTTTGCAAAATGGCTGACAGCACTGCTTTCCGGGTCGCGGATCTGCCGCAGAACGCCCCGACGCCCTTTGATATCCGCCCCGATGCCGAAGCCCTGGCTGACTTGGCGCGGGATCTGGAGGTCAACAGCCTGCGCAAGCTGCGGTTCGAAGGCGAGATCCGCGCCAGCGGGCGCCGGGACTGGGTGCTGACCGGCACCCTGGGCGCCACCGTGGTGCAGGACTGCGTGGTCACGCTGGATCCGGTCACCACCCGGATCGACCAGAAAGTGCGGCGACAGTACATGGCATCCTACGAGGAGCCGGAAGGCGCCGAAGCAGAAATGACCGAGGATGAAACCATCGAACCGCTGGGCAGCAGCATCGATCCCTATGAAGTAATGATTGAAGCACTGACCCTGGCGATTCCCGCTTACCCGCGCAAAGAAGGCCAGGAACTGGGCGAAGCAGTGTTCGCTGAACCGGGTGTTAAACCCATGCGCGACGAAGACACCCGCCCCTTTGCCGCCCTTTCGGCTCTCAAGGAACAGTTGAAAGGCGACGACTGACGGTAAATGAGGCGGAAAAATACCGTATGGTGAACTTCCTGCTGGTACTGCCGCCCCGCCTGCCCTAAAAAACCGCTTGCGCCGCAGAGGATTCGCAGTATTTTCGCGCGCTCATCGGAATTTTTGGTTGGACATCGGAGAGGCTGCGGCCTACACGCACGTCACACCGATCACGACAAAACAATGAAATCGCGCGGCGGGGATGGCCCCAAGGCGCCAAGCAGACAAAGGTTGAGACATGGCCGTCCAACAGAACAAAGTATCCAAATCGCGCCGCAACAACCGTCGCGCGCACGATGCCCTGGTTGCTGCAAACCCGAACGAATGCTCCAGCTGCGGCGAACTGAAGCGTCCGCACCACGTGTGCCCGTCCTGCGGCCACTACGACGATAAAGAAATCGTTGCAGCGAACGACGAAATCGACATGGATGAGGACGCGGCGTAAGCCCTCCTTTGATCACATAACGCCAGGCAGGCTTTACCTATGACGGGCAAACCCGATCAATCCAAAGCGCAGACTGGTAAAATTGTGATTTCTGTCGATGCCATGGGCGGAGATGCCGGCCCTGCCGTAGTGGTGGCCGGTATCGCGAAATCCGCCGAGAAGAACCCGAATATCGGATTCATTCTACATGGCCCCGAAGACGAATTGGCACCCTTGGTTGCCAAACGGCGCATCCTGGCGGATCGCGTCGTTATTCGTCATGTCGACAGCGTTGTCACCATGGACGACAAGCCCAGCCAGGTCATGCGCAATGGCAAGGGCACCTCGATGTGGTCCGCATTGGACGCCGTGAAAAACGGCGAGGCCGCCGGGGTCGTCTCTTGCGGCAATACCGGCGCGCTGATGGCGCTCAGCATGTTGCGCCTGCGCAAGGTGCCGGGCGTCAACCGCCCCGCGATTGCGATTCTCTGGCCATCACGGAACCCGCAGGGGTTCAACGTGATGCTGGATGTGGGCGCCGATGTGCGCGCCGACGCGCAGGATCTGCTGCAATACGCGCTGATGGGCACCTCATATACTCGTAATTCCATGGATATCGCCCGCCCGCGCGTTGGCCTGCTCAACGTCGGCACCGAGGAACACAAGGGCCGCGCCGAGCTGAAAGAAGCACATGCGTTGATCGCCGAAAATGCCGGGATCGCCGATTATGAATTTGTCGGCTTTGTCGAAGGCAGCGATATCCCCGGCAATGTGGCAGATGTCATCGTCACCGACGGCTTTACCGGAAATGTCGCGATCAAGACCGGTGAAGGCACCGCCAGCCTGGTCCGCTCGGCCCTGCGCGAGGCCTTTGAATATTCCTTCCTGTCCAAGATCGCGGCGCTGCTGGCCTATACCTCTCTGTCGCGGCTGGCAAAACGGATCGATCCGCGGCGCGCCAATGGTGGCGTGTTTCTGGGCCTAAACGGCACCGTGGTAAAATCCCACGGCGGCGCCGATGCCACCGGGGTATCGGCCGCAGTAAAACTGGCCTTCCGTCTGGCCGAGCAGGGTTTTGCCGAAAAACTGGCCGCGCGGGTTGCATCCGCCGTGGAGCTTACCCAAGATGCCGCAGGCTCCGACGACGACGACCGGATCTCAACAAAATAAGACCAAGAAGGCAGTCACAGAATGACGCGACGTGCAGTAGTTGTAGGCACCGGCCATTATCTCCCTAAACGCGTGGTCGAAAACGCGGAATTCGAAGCCACCCTGGACACCACGGACGAATGGATTCGCTCCCGCTCCGGGATTGAACGCCGCCATTTCGCCGAAGAGGGCGAAACCACCTCCTCGATGGCAACCGCAGCGGCCAAGGCCGCGCTCTCCGATGCCGGTCTTGTGGCTGACGATATCGACGCGATCATCGTGGCCACCTCGACTGCCGACCTGACCTTCCCTTCGGCGGCCACCATGGTGCAGGCGCAGCTGGAAATGACCCGCGGCTTTGCCTTTGACGTGCAAGCGGTCTGCGCCGGCTTCGTCTATGCGCTCTGCAACGCAAACGCATTGATCGCCTCCGGTCAGGCTGACCGGGTTATGGTGATTGGCGCCGAAACCTTCTCTCGCATCATGGACTGGACCGACCGGTCGACCTGCGTGCTCTTCGGTGATGGCGCCGGCGCGCTGATTCTGGAGGCACAGACCGGCGCGGGCACCAGCGATGACCGCGGGATTCTGGCCACCGATCTGAATTCGGACGGGCGCTACAAGGATTTGCTTTATGTAGACGGCGGTGTTTCCACCCAATCGACCGGCCATCTGCGCATGCAGGGCAACCAGGTTTTCCGCCATGCCGTGGAGAAACTGGCCAAGACCGCAACCACAGCTCTGGAACGCGCGGGCCTTGGCGCCGAAGACGTCGACTGGATCGTGCCGCATCAGGCCAATATCCGCATCATTCAGGGCACCGCCAAGAAGATGGGCCTCAGCCTCGATAACGTTGTGGTGACCGTTCAGGACCACGGCAACACCTCTGCTGCGTCGATTCCACTGGCCCTGTCGGTCGGCAAGGAACGCGGCCAGATCAAGCCCGGCGACCTGATCGTCACCGAGGCCATCGGCGGCGGATTGGCCTGGGGCGCGGTCGTGCTGCGCTGGTAGCACGGGTCAGCGCAAACTCGCAGCGCGCAATTCATTGATATTGACAGTGAAATTCACCACCCCCTATGCTTGAGCAAACAACGGGGACTGGTATGAGCGAAAAAACTCTGACGCGAATGGATCTGAGCGAGGCCGTTTTCCGCGAGGTTGGCCTCTCCCGCAATGAAAGCGCGCAACTGGTTGAAAGCATGCTGCAGCACATGTCAGACGCCCTTGTCCGCGGGGAGCAGGTGAAAATCTCTTCCTTCGGCACCTTTAGCGTCCGGGACAAGACGGCACGTGTGGGGCGCAATCCCAAAACCGGTGAAGAGGTGCCGATTCAGCCGCGCCGCGTGCTGACCTTCCGGCCCTCCCATCTGATGAAAGACCGAGTCGCTGACGGCAACCGCAGCTGAAGACGGCTGCCCCGACCGGTCCAGAACCAACGGAATCAATACCCATGTCCAAATCACCAGACGCCTTCCGCACCATCAGCGAAGTGGCGGAATGGCTGGGGGTGCAAGCGCATGTCCTGCGCTTCTGGGAAAGCAAATTCACCCAGGTAAAACCGGTCAAGCGAGCCGGTGGGCGCAGATACTATCGCCCTGCGGACATGCTGCTCCTAGGTGGCATTCGCAAGCTGCTGCATGACGATGGCATGTCCATCAAGGAAGTTCAGGCAATTCTGCGCGACCTTGGCATTACCCATGTCTCCGAGATGTCCCATAGCCTTGATACGGCCTCCCCCGGAGAACCGGACGGAACCGGGTCCGGCGGTGGGTTCGCCCAGAGCAATGCAGCCACAGAATCTGCCGCAGCGCATCCCGGCGCTGGCGCAACGCCAGGGGACAGCGTCGAGGGCGCCCCCGAGATCACGACCGAAAGCGCAGGAGCGGAGGAAGACTCGCCGCGCCCCGCCAGCCATCTGCCGTTTTTCGAACAGGAACAATTTGATCCCTTTGCCGAGGTCGCTGACGAAAATCAGGCGGGCGCCCAGCCCAGTGCATCGCAAGCTGAGAGCATTCCAGAGACCATCTCGGAACTGGATCAGGATGAGTCGCCACTGGTGCAGGCGGAGCCAGACGATGCCCTGTCCGAGGCATCCAATGCGGAGCCCGACACATCGGCGGATCAACCTATTGCCTCTGACCTGTCGGAGGAACTCACCCCGCCACAAGACGACCTGAGCGGCGAAGAAGGCCTGCCTTTCGACGAGGTTCAGCCCGTCTCCACAGAGCCGGAACCCGCACAGATCATGATGGACCTTGGCGG
Source organism: Phaeobacter sp. SYSU ZJ3003 (assembly GCF_041300735.1). Lineage (NCBI taxonomy): Bacteria > Pseudomonadati > Pseudomonadota > Alphaproteobacteria > Rhodobacterales > Roseobacteraceae > Phaeobacter > Phaeobacter sp. SYSU ZJ3003. Next base: position 94,305 of record NZ_PXNU01000001.1, read on the forward strand.
CCACGACGCCCCTGCCCCGGAATGCGAGGCAGACCCGGTGATCGAGGAAACCGCCGCGCCGGAGGCAACAGCCGAACCAGCCCCCTTCGCAGGCGAGTCGGACAGCACCACGGATGACACCGACAGCGAGGTCCAGTCGGCGCCGAATCTGGATGCAGAAGCGCTTGTACCAACCGAAGATCAGGCGGAGCCTGCCTTCGAGGTCGGCTTCGCACCGGATGAGACCGCGCCGCCAACCGCGCCGATTGACCCTGCTGTGCCGCTCACCAGCCACCTCGACGCTCCCACGCCCTTGGGTGAGAGCAAGCCCGCCGAATTGGGCGATGCCCACGCCGACCTGATGGCCGAGGAAGCGCCGACTGAGGCTATGGCTACGGAGCAAGTCGAGTCTGAACCCGCATCCGAGCAAGCCCCTGTCGAAGCCATCCTGCCTGAGGAACTCTCAGAGCAACTGGACGAGCAACTAGCCGAATCCGACGCAGATACAGCCCTGCAGGATGCCATGGATGCAGATGCACCGCGGGAAGGATTTGCCCCTCCGGGCCTGCCGGACGATGCGGAGCAGGACGCTGCAACCGATGCGCCCGAAGCAGGCTTTCCCCCGATCGGAGATCTCCCGATGGAGGAATCCAAGCCGCGAATCATTTCCGTGCCCGACGAAAATCTGGCCGCCCAGGTCAGCCTGCGTCCCGGTGTTCTGGCCCTGTTGTCGCAGACAACGGAACTGCGGCCCGAAGTGCGCGCCGAAGTTGCCGAATGCGCCGCCGAGCTGCGCCAATGGCTGGAAGCACATTAATTTTCCAAAGCAGCGGAAAAACTTGGCAATGCCTCTTGCCCCCGCCGGGAAAAACGGTAGAAAGCGCTTCAACGGGCTATGGCGCAGCCTGGTAGCGCGTCCGTCTGGGGGACGGAAGGTCGCAGGTTCGAGTCCTGCTAGCCCGACCATACAAAACGCCTGGGTGTTTGCGCACCCAGGCGTTTTGTGTATGTGTAGCCTGGGGTTACGGATCGGGACCATCATCTGGGTCGTCTTGAACAGCAGCCCGACCGGGCGGATGCCCGGCCAGACGGGAGAAAGACAATGACAGGCGTTTTACCCAGCCAGACACTGGAAACCATGCTGCAGCAGGGCGAGATCACCCTGTCCGAGCCTTTGATCGACGGGCAAATTCAGCCTGCCAGTCTGGATCTGCGGCTGGGTCACGTGGCTTACCGCGTGCGCGCCTCCTTCCTCTCCGGACACGGCAACACGGTCGCTGATCGCCTCTCTGAATTTGAAATGCACCGCATTGATCTGGATGGCGGCGCTGTTCTGGAAAAGGGCTGCGTCTACGTGGTGCCGCTCCTCGAAGGTTTGGCCCTGCCGCAGGACGTCTCCGCCGTGGCCAATGCCAAAAGCTCAACCGGGCGGCTGGACCTGCTCACGCGCACCATCACCGATGGCGGCGAGGAGTTCGACCGCATCAAGCCGGGTTACACCGGGCCGCTTTATGCCGAGATATGCCCGCGTTCCTTCTCCGTGCTGGTGCGCCCCGGCATGCGGCTCAATCAGATCCGCTTCCGCACCGGTCAGGCGGTGCTGAGCGATCAGGAACTCAGCGCGCTGCACGCAGAAAGCCCGCTGGTGGATGGCGAGGCGGTGATCGAGGATGGCTTGGGCTTTTCCGTGGACCTGCAACTGCCAGGTACCGATCTGGTGGGCTACCGGGCCAAACCGCATACCGGGGTAATCGATCTGGACCGGATCGGCGAATACGATCCGCAGGATTACTGGGAAGAGGTGCGCACCACCAAGGGCCGCATCATTCTGGATCCCGGCGCCTTTTACATCCTTGTCAGCCGCGAGGCCGTGCATATCCCGCCCGCCTATGCCGCCGAAATGGCGCCCTATCTGGCCATGGTCGGGGAATTCCGGGTGCATTACGCGGGCTTTTTCGATCCCGGCTTCGGTCACGCTTCAGTGGGCGGAGCTGGATCGCGTGGCGTGCTTGAGGTGCGCTGCCACGAAGCGCCTTTCGTGCTGGAACACGGGCAAGTCGTCGGTCGATTGGTCTATGAACGTATGGCTGAGGTGCCGCAGCAGCTATATGGCGCGGGCATAGCCTCCAACTATCAGGGACAGGGACTGAAACTGTCCAAGCACTTCAAACAGCCGCAATCTAGCTGACGCCGGAAGCGCCCCCAGGGGAAAAGCTCAGCGGTTGTCCCGCTGGGCGCGCCGCGCACGCCGCTCCTGCCGCATCTCGCGGATCCTTTCGCGTTCAGCGCGTTCTTCCGCCTCTGCCGGTGTCTCGGGTCGGTTTTCCGCCTGCCCGCCCCGCCCGCGTTTTCCACTGCGCCCCGACAGCGCGTTGAGCCCCGCATCCACGCCAGAGTTGACGGCCCGCCCGACAAGGCGGCGCATGATCATGTTGAGAATGGATTCGACGTTCATCATTAGGCTCCGGTTCCGTTCACATGCCATTGTGACATCGGAATGGGACGATTTCTTGGCAGGCTGCCCCCGCACACGAAATCGTCAGCTTTCGAACAGCTCTGGCTGCTCCTCGGGATCCTCGTCCCCGTCGTCACCGCCCTGCCCCGTCGGGAAGCTGCCCGGCGGCGGGCGGCTTTCCAGCAGCCCGGCAGAGCGCAGTTCCTTCAACCCCGGCAGGTCGCGGGCGCTTTCCAGACCGAAGTGATCCAGGAACACCGGTGTCACCACGAATGTCACCGGGCGGCCCGGCGTCATACGGCGGCGACCAAGGCGGATCCACTCCATTTCCAAAAGCTGATCAATGGTGCCACGGGACACCGATACGCCGCGGATCTCTTCGATCTCGGCCCGCGTCACCGGCTGATGATAGGCGATGATAGCCAGGGTTTCGATTGCAGCGCGGCTCAGCTTGCGGGTCTCGACGATTTCCTTCTGCATCAGGAAGCCAAGGTCCGGCGCCGTGCGGATTGCCCAGGCATCGCCGACGCGCACCACCCTGACACCGCGCCCCTCGTAGCGTTTGCGCAGGTATTCCAGCGCCTCGCCCGGGTTGCAGCCATGCGGCATGCGGGCCTCCAGATCGCGTAGGGTGACAGGCTCGGTACTGGCGAACAGCACCGCCTCGACCATGCGCTCCTGCTCGGCCATGGGCGGGGCATCGAACAGGCTGTCCGACTCCTGTTGCGCCTTGTCCGGCTCCTGGTTGCTGAAATCTTCCATCAGGTGTTCCCGTTCAGGTGGCGCAACTGGATCGGCGCAAAGGTCTCGTTCTGGCGGATTTCCAGCTGGCCTTCTTTGACCAGCTGCAGGGAGGCGGCAAAGGTCGCCGCCGTGGCCGAGCGCCGTTTCACGGGGTCACTGTGCCAGCCATCCGGCAGGTAGCTCAGCATATCGGTCCAGCTGCCGGTAAAACCAATGAGACCGCGCATCCGCTCCAACGCCTCCTCCATGGTGAAGACTGAATCCCGGTCCATCACAAAGGGGCGAAAATCGTCGCGGGTGCGGATCCTGGCATAGCCTTGCATCAGGTCGAGAAGGTTGGCGCTATAGGTCACGGTGCGGATACGTTCGACCGTTTCGCTTTGCCCACGGGAAAAGAAATCCCGCCCCAGCTGGTCACGCCCCATCAGCCGCGCCGCCGCATCGCGCATGGCCTGAAGCCGCTCCAGCTGGAATGCCAGATGCGCCGCCAGTTCCTCCCCCGAGGGGCCTTCTTCTTCGGGGTCGGGGGGCAGCAGCAGCCGCGATTTTAGGAAGGCCAGCCAGGCCGCCATCACCAGATAATCAGCGGCCAGTTCGATCCGCAGCTCCTTGGCGCGTTCCACGAAACTGAGGTATTGCCGGGCAAGCTCCAGAACCGAAATACGCCGCAGATCCACCTTTTGGGTGCGCGACAGAGTCAGCAACAGGTCGAGCGGCCCCTCATAGCCGTCGACATCGACAATCAGCGCCTCAGCCGCCAGCCGATCCTCGACCGAGGGCTGAATCTCTTCCGGAAAAAGTGACTCTTCAGACATAAACCTTTCCGCCCATCAGGGCAGCAAGTTCGGCCTCGGCAGCCTCTATGTCAAGCGCAGCGGGGGTTTTGCGCGCCGCGATGGCCCGCAGGGCGCGGTTTTGCCCCACCTCGTCCAGGGTTCCGGCAGCCTCTGCCACCTGCGTACGCACGGCAAGATCGGCATTGCACAGCAGAACGATATCGCAGCCCGCCGCGCGGGACTGCCCGGCGATATCTGCCGGTGCCCCCTGCAGGGCCTTCATCGAGATATCGTCGGTCATGATCAGCCCGTCAAAACCGATGTGCTTGCGGATCCGCTCCATCACCGGGGGCGACAGGGTCGCCGGGCGCGGATCAAGCGCGTCAAAGACGATATGCGCCGTCATTGCCATCGGAAGGTCATTCAGCGCCCGGAAGGCCGCGAAATCCGTTGCCTCCAGATCGGCAGCGGAGGCGGCCACATGCGGAAGGTCCAGATGGCTGTCCGCCACCGCGCGGCCATGGCCGGGAATATGTTTCAGAACCGGCACCACGCCGCCATCAAGATGCGCCTCGGCCACCGCGCGAGCCAGTACGGTCACATCCGGCAAAGCCTCGCCATAGCAGCGATTGCGCAGAAACGGGTGAGTGTCGGTAGAGGCGATATCTGCAATCGGGGCGCAGTTGCTGTCGATACCAAGCGCGTGCAACTCATGCGCAATCAGGCGATAGCGCAGATACATGGCCCGTTCGGCGTCGTCACCAGCCTGAACCGCGTGTTCCATCGGCGGCAGCCAGTCGCGCCCCAGTGGCGGGCGCAGGCGCTGCACCCGGCCACCTTCCTGATCGATGGTGATCAGGCAATCGCGGCCCACGGAATCGCGAAGCTCTCCGCAGAGGGCACGGACCTGATCTGCGGAGCTGATATTGCGGGCAAACAGGATAAAGCCAAAAGGATCCGCATCGCGGAACAGGGCCTTTTCATTCTGGGTGAGGCGCAGCCCCTCTGCATCCAGAATGGTCGCGCCAAATCCTGTCATCGGGTGGTCACGGGGATGCAGTCGGCATTGCCTGCCACCAGTGCGGAGCAGAACCGGCGGGCATCGGACAGCCCGTCAAAGCCCATGGCCCGCAGACGGTAGAAGGTGCGGCCACCGCTTTCGGCGCGCTGGATCACCCGTTTCTTGTCGGCAAGGTAGTCGTCGAACTGCGCATAGATCCGGTCCCATTCGGAGCGGGCGACCTCTGCGCTTTCATAGGCGCCAAGCTGCGCCAGCCGCGTACCTGCGGGCAGGCTGTCGGCAGAAACCTCGATCGCGACAGCAGAGCTGGAAGTTGCGGCCGGGGCAGCTGCGGGGGTGAACCGCGCAGGCCGCAGGTTCGGGCGCAGCGAAACCTTGACGCCCGGGGCCTTCAACAGCGCGGCAGAGGGTTGCGGCGCGGAGGAAACAGCGGCGATTTCAACCGGTTTCAGGGGCTGCGGCTGTACGATCTCGGGGGCCGCGACAGAGGCATTGGAAACCTGCTCCGGCGCTGCATCCGGTGTCTCTGCACCAAGAGGCGTTACCCCATCGGTAAGTTCAGCCACCAGGGCGTTGATGTCACCGCTTTGATAGGCGGCCAGAGACTGATCGGAAACTGCGGGCGCCTCGCGGTCGGCGCGGTTCTGTTCGGCCTGCTGCGCCAGTTCCGACATCGGCCGGTCGTCCTCGGTCAGCTCAATGGGTTGCGGCGCCAGCACCAGACGCTCTGCTGGATCCTCGGCAGTGCCGGTTGCGGCCACGGCGTTCACTGCCAGTCCCTGATGGTCTGCCGGACGGCCGCCGGGGTTTTCCGGCTGCACGCGCATCGGCCCTTCGACCGCGCGCACCACAGGCACGCCGCTGACATCGCGCATCACCAGCTTGTAGCCCCAGACGCCGATCCCGACGACCAGCGCCAGCGAAGCGACCGCACCGAGCATTCCGGCCATCCGGCCAAATCCTGCCCGCCCGGCAGGCGCAGCATCCTCGGCGTAGCCGTAATCATCGGCCATATAGGCATCCGCCTCATAGTCGGCCCCATCGGCCTGCGCCGGATCAAAGCCACCAAAACCCTGCGGTGCATAGGACGCGGCAGGGGCTGCGGTGGCTTGGGGTGGAACAAAACTCTGCTGTGCCTGCGGCTGGACCGACGGGTCATAGGCACCGAACTGCTGCTGTCGCTGATACTGAACACCACCGGCAGAATCGCCATCTGCGACTCCGCTCTGGTCATAGGCCGGGCGCGTGCCCGCCTGCGTAAAATACGCCATTATCCGCCTCACTGCCCGTTTCATGCGCAACATCACCTGCGCCGCATTTTCGGGTCTCTTGAACTGCCTCGTTCCGGCGGTCTGTGCGTATTTTTATCGCATCTCTTCCGCCGGGGTCACGCCAAGAATACCAAGACCAGCGGAAATGACAATGGAAACGGCCCGTGCAAGTGCCAAATTGGCATGTGTTGCCGATTGGCTGCTCTCGTTAACAAATCGTAAACTTTTGTCGCTTTTGCCGAGATGGTACAGGCCGTGCAGATCCGAAGCCAGATCGTAGAGGTAGAAGGCTACGCGGTGCGGCTCGTTGCTGCGGGCAGCAATTTCCACCAGGCGCGGCCATTCCGCCAGCTTGCGGGCCACCGACAGCTGCGCCGGAGCGGCCAGCAGCGACAGATCCGCATCGGCTAGGGCCGCATCATCAGAAGCGATTCCCGCCTCTTCCGCCTTGCGCAGGGTCGAGCAGATCCGCGCATTGGCATATTGCACGTAGAAGACCGGGTTGTCTTTGGACTGCTCCAGCGCCTTGTCGAGATCAAAGTCAAAGCCCTGATCGTTCTTGCGGGTAAGCAGCATGAAGCGGGTAACATCAGGGCCCACGGCCTCGACCACGTCGCGCAGGGTGACAAATGTCCCTGCCCGTTTGGACATCTTGAATTCCTGACCGTCCTTGAACAGCTTCACCAGCTGGCACAGCTTGATATCCAGCGGCACCTTACCATCGGACAGGGCCGACACAGCGGCCTTCATGCGCTTCACATAGCCGCCGTGATCGGCACCAAAGATATCGATCAGTTCGTCAAAGCCGCGCTCCACCTTGTCATAGTGATAGGCGATATCTGGGGCGAAATAGGTCCAGGCGCCATCAGATTTCTTCACCGGACGATCCACGTCATCGCCGTGTTCGGTGGATTTGAACAGGGTCTGCTCACGCGGCTCCCAGTCTTCCGGCTTCTTGCCTTTCGGCGGCTCCAGCACGCCTTGGTAGATGAGCCCCTTGGCATCAAGACTTTCCAGCGCGGCTTCGATCTTGCCGGTGCCATAAAGCGATTTCTCGGAGAAGAAGACATCCATTTCGATGCCGAGCAGCTTCAGATCCTCGCGGATCAGATCCATCATCGCGTCGGTAGCGAAATTGCGCACTTCCTGCAGCCAGACCTCTTCGCCTTTGCCGACATAGGCATCGCCTACCTTGTCCTTCAGCGCCTGGCCGACCTCGATCAGGTAATCGCCGGGATAGGTGCCATCCTCGAATGCGACCTCCTGGCCGTGCGCCTCAAGATAGCGCAGGTAGACAGAACGGGCGAGCACATCGACCTGACCGCCACCATCGTTGATATAGTATTCGCGGGTGACGTCATAACCCGCATAGGCCAGCAGCGAGGCCAGCGCGTCGCCGAAGACCGCACCGCGCGTGTGCCCCACGTGCAGCGGGCCGGTCGGGTTGGCGGAGACATATTCCACGTTGACCCGTTTGCCCTGCCCCAGCTCGGACTTCCCATAGGCCGTGCCATCCGCCAGAACGGACCCCAGCACACCCTGCCAGACGGACGGTGCCAGACGCAGGTTCAAAAAGCCCGGACCGGCCACTTCGGCAGAGGTGATCCGATCATCCTGCGCCAGATGTGCCGCCAGTGCCTCGGCAATATCGCGCGGCTTTTTCTTGGCCGGTTTTGCCAGCACCATGGCTGCATTGGTCGCCATATCCCCATGCGCCGGATCGCGGGGTGGCTCCACCGCCACGTTGTCGAAAGAAAGCCCCTCGGGCAGCGTGCCGTCGGCGGTCAACGCGTTCAGGCTGTCGATCACAAGCGAGCGGATATCGTTGAAGAGGTTCATATCGGGCGTCCTATTGGTTTGATCTAGCGGATACCCACGCCTGCGTCAGGGGTCAACCATCAGCGACCGCCACAAGGCCTGTCATGCCCCAATGGGCAGCGCAAACTGGTCCGCAACGCCCGAATGGCCCTCATGCGCGCCAGTCCACTGCGCTAGGCCGCAGGTTTCCCCAGGATCAGCCGGTCATGTTCCTGCAGTGCAAACCGGTCCGTCATGCCCGCGATGTAATCCGACACCAGACGCGCAAGAACGGTCTGGCTGTCCGCAGCGCGGATCTCGGCGTGCCAGCGCTCCGGCATCTGATAAGGGTTGGCCAGAAAGTAGGGAAACAACGCTTCGACCACCTGCGCCACCTCGGCGCGTTTCTTCATGACCTTCGGCGCCCGGTACATGCGCTGGAACAGGAACGCACGGATCTCCTTCAGATCCCTCCACAACCCGTCGGAAAAGGCCACTACCGGCGCGCCCAGCGCGCGCACATCTTCGACGCTTTGCACCCCGGCCTCCTGCAACAGGCCGCGAGAGGTCGCGATTACATCTTCGACCATCACGCCAAAGACCCGCCGCAGCGCCTCGTGTCGGCGCCGGTTCAGCTCAAGCCCAGGATAGCGCAGGTCCACCTCGCGATAGGCCGATCCGACGATGGGCAGATCGGCGATTTCCGCATCGCTGAACAGCTCTGCCCGCAACCCGTCGTGCAAATCGTGATTGTTATAGGCGATATCATCGGCCAGTGCCGCCACCTGCGCTTCGGCGCTGGCGTGGGTGCTGAGCTCCAGATCCATGGTGTCGTTGAATTCGGCCAGCGCCCAGGGCAGCGGGCCAGTGACCGGGCCATTATGCTTTGCGATGGCCTCCAGCGTTTCCCAAGTCAGGTTCAGCCCGTCGAAATTGGCATAGTGGCGTTCAAGGCTGGTGACGATGCGGATTGCCTGCGCGTTGTGATCAAAACCGCCATAGGGTGCCATCAGTGCATGCAGCGCATCCTCGCCCGTATGGCCAAAGGGCGTGTGCCCCAGATCATGCGCCAGCGCGACCGCCTCGGTCAGTTCCTGATTGAGCCCCAGCGCCCCGGCAATCGTCCGCGCCACCTGCCCGACCTCGATCGAATGGGTCAGCCGGGTGCGGTAATTGTCGCCCTCATGTTCGACAAAGACCTGCGTCTTGTGCTTGAGCCTGCGAAAGGCGCTGGCGTGGATGATGCGGTCACGGTCCCGTTGAAACGGAGAGCGGAAGTAGCTTTCTTCCTCGGCGACCAACCGGCCACGGCTCCGATTTGGCATCGTCGCAAAAGGCGCATTCATTTCTGATCTTTATCCTTCGCAAATCTTGTCGCCCGCCCAGGACTTTCTATATATGGGTTAGCATGCGGCACCACATATTTGGGAGAAAATATATGCAATTGCCCCCAAAAGTCACAGAACGCGCCTTTGCGCGCCTCGCCGAGATCGGCGCCGCAGGTCAAGGCCAGGCCCTGCGTGTTGCCGTCGAAGGGGGCGGTTGTTCCGGTTTCCAGTATGAGATCGGCCTCGACACCCCGACGCCCGAGGATCTGGTGCTCGAAGGCGGCGGTGAAAAGGTTGTGGTGGATGCGGTTTCGCTGCCGTTTCTGGAAAACGCGGTTATCGATTTCACCGAAGAGCTGATCGGCGCGCGTTTCACCATCGAGAACCCGAATGCCACCTCCAGCTGCGGCTGCGGCACCTCCTTCTCGATGTAAGTCTTCTCATCCGGGCGCCAGATGGCGTACGTCGGCGCCCGGAGAGCAACAGACCGGTTCCAATCAACGGAAAGATCCGGCAGGCAACGACCGAATTACGGATCGGTGCGCATCGCGGCAGCTGCACTATGGCGGACCCGCTGCCGCGCAGTGATCACCGCCCTGCCCCAGACAGCCTGCCGCGGGGCCAGTTGATCCCAGACCAGATAAATCCCCGAGGCAGCAATCACTGCGGCGCCCATCCAGGTGCCCTGCCCCGGTAGCTCGCCAAACCCAAGGGCGCCAATCAGCACCATCCAGACGAATTGCAGGTTCATCAGCGGCGTCACCGCATAGGATGGCAACCGCCGCAACGCCGCCACCAGCAGCCAGCGCGCGCCGAACAACAGCCCGGCATAGCTCAGCGCCCAGACCACATCCGCCATTGGCATCGGCAGCCAGACAAAGGGCAGCACTGGCAGCATGACAAGGCTGAGCGCCAGATTGGGATAGAGCACCTGCGCCAGCACGTTCTGCTCATGCCGACCGATATAGCGTGACAGGGTGATCGACAGCGTCCCCAGCGCAGAGGCCCCCAGCGCCACCGCGTGGCCTGCGGTCAGGCTGGAAAGGCCGCCCGGAAAGACGCGGATCACCCCACCAAAACCCGCCGCCAGCGCCAGCCAGGCGCCGGGACGCACCCGCTCGCGCAGGATCGGCGCCGACATCAGCCCGGCCAGAAGCGGCATCAGTCCGATGAAGATGAACACCTCGGCAAAAGGCAGCAAGCGGAAGGCATAGAAGAAACACAAGGCCGCCGCCACCGTAGCCGCGGACCGCAGTCCCATGGCCAAGCGGCAGTCCGTGCGCAGTCCGTCCGGTAGCGACCGGGCGCCGCTACGCATGAGTGTGGTCGCGGCGCAAAGCCCCGCCACAACCGCCCCGGACAGAGCATAAATCTGCGCCGGGGCATAGCCGCCCGCCAACAGCTTGGTAATGCCATCGGCCGAGGCGATGAACCCGGTATAAAGAACAGCGAACACCGCGCCGGTCAGGGCAAAGGGCAATCCCATCACGCCCGCCCCGCATGGCCGCTGCGCAGGAAGCCTTCGAAGAACTGCCCGAAGCAGGCGCAGCTGTTTTCGGCTTGCGCCAGTACGTTTCGCTGCGCCGGATCCAACCCTGATGCAAGCCTGTCCCGTGCCAACGCCCAGTCCCCGCCGCGCGCCACGTCTGCCTCATAAAGAGCCATGGACAGGCTGCGCAGAACCCCGGCGCCCTCTGGCGCCTTCAGGTGCGTCGCGCCCTGCGGCATGCGGCGATCAAAGGCCTGGCGGCCACTCAGGGCGCGTAGCCAGTTGCAGACAAAATAACAGTGATAGTCATCGCCGCCGCCGGTAAAGCCCTGCGGTATTGCGGCGAAACCATCGGTTTGCGCGGCCAGCCAGTCCTCCCAGATCACAGGCACTTCTCCCCCGGCATAGCGCAGCGCGATGCAGACCTCGGCCAGCAGATCCGCATCCTGATCGAGAAAGGACACCACCCCGGCGTACTCCAGACTGCGCAGCGCTGCCTGGCTCAGCCCCGGATCCCTGCGACCGTATTCGGACAGGTAGAACACGATATGGGTGAGCTCATATCCCGCCTTTTTGTTCGGCAGCGCAAAGGTCTGCGAGCTTTCGATGAAATCACGCAGACGCTGATCCAGCCCCGGCAAGTCCAGCATGATACCCCGGCGCGCCAGCAGCCGCCGTGCCTCGGCCCGTTGCAGGTCGGACAATTCGGCGCCCACCAGATCGCTGCCCTCAACCCAAGCGGCCATCTCTTCGCCCTTGCCGCCATCCACTCCCAGATCCTCCAGGTCAAGACAGATGGACAGGATGAAGCGGTAGTATTGCCGGAAGAAACTCAACCGCCGCTCTGCTGTCTCGTAAAACGCCTCGAAAGGTGCAAGTGCCACGACAGGCACCTCTGCCCCCGTGCATTCGAGAATATTCAGAAACTCGGCGTTTTCCTTCAGCCAGAACACATTCTCCCGGCTGCGCCGTTGCCGCGCAAAGGTATCGCTCAGCACAGCCACATTGCCCCCCGGGGGCCGGATACGATCTGTCGGAAAGGCAAGAACCTGTGCCATGGAGGCGAGCTCCTTTTGTGCGCTGTGCAGTGGGTGGTGGGCGGTGGAAGGATCAGTATTGCGGACACCCCCGGATCGGATCGGCGGTGCCCCCGCTTTAAGATGATCAGGTCATGATCATCGCCCCTGTTTATGGTGCGGTTTTTATAGGGGCACCTGCCTCAGCTGCCCGAGGAAAACAGGCCGGTGACATCCCCCTGATCGATGCGCGCCCGGGCCTGCGGCGCCGAGCCAGAGGAAAAAAGACCGGTCAGCGCGCCGCTGGACTGGCTGCCATCCGCAACCGGTGCAGAGCCCGAGCTGAACATCTCCGCACCGCCGCCTGTCATCAGGTCCGCAGAGGGCGCCGATCCGGACGAAAACATCTCGACAGCTTCGCCGCCAAACAGGCTGGCAGCGGCAGCCTCAGCGGATGAAGTAGCGGCAGATTGAACGTCATTTTTCTTGAGCAAAGCAGTCATGGAAACCTCCGAGTGTCGGGCATTATCGCCACCAAAACGCTGGCACGGAGTTGGCAATTCCAAAACCGGAATCTGCAATTTCAGGTTGCTTTTTCCGCGACAATCACTTTAACTTTGAATTGCAAATTACCGTTTAATTACAGGTATTTAAAACAATACACACCTTATGCTAATCCTTATCCACAAAGGCAGTCTTGCAAGACCAAAAACAACAACCCTAGGTGGATGCATGCAAAGTCGCAAAACGAGCCTTTCACCCGTTAGCGCCAGCCCGCATAAGTGATTCGCCCCTCCGTGGCCAGCCCTTGCTCTGGCCCCTTGTTTGGGCGATAGATCGGCAACCCCAAATGCCCCGCCCGCACCCCTGCGGTCGCCGGGCGCGCCTGGAGATCCGACATGAAAATCGCCACGTTCAACATCAACGGCATCAAAGCCCGCGCCAATGCCCTGCCCGACTGGCTCGATGAAGCACAGCCGGATGTTGTTCTGCTGCAGGAAATCAAATCGGTCGACGAGGCTTTCCCGCGCGAGATTTTCGAAGAACGTGGTTACAACGTCGAAACCCATGGTCAGAAAAGCTTCAACGGCGTAGCGATCCTGTCAAAACTGCCGCTCGAAGATGTCAGCCGCGGCTTGCCCGGCGATGACAGTGACGAGCAGGCACGCTGGATCGAGGCCACCGTGGTCGGCAAACAGGCAATCCGCATCTGTGGGCTTTACCTGCCCAACGGCAACCCGGTGGAGCTGACCAACGATGGCAGCCCGGTGCCCGGCGGCAAATACGCCTATAAACTCGCGTGGATGGAGCGGCTGCAAGCGCGCGCCAAGGCCCTCCTGGCCGATGAGATGCCCGCACTGATGGCCGGGGATTACAACATCATCCCCCAGCCCGAGGATGCCAAACGCCCCGAGGCCTGGGCCGAGGACGCCCTGCACCGCCCCGAAAGCCGCGCCGCCTTCCAGCGGATCGTCAACCTCGGCTTTACCGAAGCCTTCCGCGCCCGCCATCAGGGGCCGGGCCATTATTCCTTCTGGGATTACCAGGCCGGGGCCTGGAACCGTAACGACGGGATCCGCATCGACCATTTCCTGCTGACCCCGCAGGCGGCGGATCTGCTGACGGATTGCCAGATCGACAAGGACGTTCGCGGGCGGGAAAAGCCGTCGGATCACGTGCCCGTCTGGGTCGAACTCGACATCTGAGGCCGCGGCGCGGCGCCGCAGCCCGGCCGGATCAGCCCGGCTGCGGCGCTGTCACATCGTGGCGGTAGATCCAGTCGAATTGCCCCACCATCATCTGCGGCGCCAGCCGTCCAGCCAGTTTCAGCACCTTGTGCGCTGGCCAGTTAAGCGGCGGGCGCAGGTGGTATTTCCAGGCATTGCCGGTGGCGGCGGCCACCACTTTCTCCGCGCGGGCGCGGCGACGGTTCTGATAAAGTGCCAAACCGGTCTGCATGTCAGGGGCCTCTTCCAGCGCGGCGCAGAGCGTCCAGGCATCCTCAAGCGCCAGATTGGCCCCCTGCGCCATAAAGGGCAGCGTCGGATGGGCGGCATCGCCCAACAGTGCCATGGAGTCGCCATACCAATGCTCTGCCACCGGGTGCCGGAACAGCCCCCAGAGCGCCACATCCTCGACCGCGTCCAGGAGATCCTTTGCATCGCCGCCAAATCCGGCAAAGGCGCGACGCAGATTGTCCGGGTCGTCCTTGAGGTTCCAGCCTTCCTCGGCCCAGCCGCGCCGCTCCTGCGCGGCGACAAGGTTGACGATGGAGCCGTCCCGCAGCGGATAGGCCACCAGATGGCGGCCCGGCCCCATGAAGACCTGCGCCTCAGCCGTCAGGCCGATATGGTTCGGCACGATGGCGCGCCAGGCGACCTGTCCGGTGAAGAACGGCTGCCGCGGGGCGTTGAGCGCCGCGCGCACCCGCGAATGTAGCCCGTCTGCGCCGATCACCAGATCACCGCCACAGCCCGCCCCATTGGCCAGATGCACCATCGGCTCCGGACCCGGCTCGACCCGTTCGACCTTTTGCAATAGGCGTACCTTCACGCCTTCTTGCCGGGCGGCATCCGCCAATAGGCCGATCAGATCCGACCGATGCACAAAATAGTATCGCAGATCCGCCGCGTATTGCTCCAGATCGAGGCGCAGAACCTCAGCCCCTTTGGCATGGCTGCGCAGCACCACAGCGCGGGCCCGCGGGGCAGTCCAGGCCAGATCCTCGGCCAGGTCCAGCGCCTGCAGCACCGCCAGACCGTTTGGGGTGATCTGCAACCCGGCGCCCACTTCGGAAATCGCCTCGGCCTGCTCCAGAACCGTGACCCGCGCACCCTTGCGGCGCAGGGCGACCGCCGCCGCAAGACCGCCAATACCAGCGCCCACAATGGTGATTTTCTTATCCGTCAGTTCCATGGGTCGCCTACGCAGATTCTCCGGTCCGGTTTCCCTTAAACGAAAAACGCCGGAGCCACAGGCCCCGACGTCAATGTTTCTGCCTTCGCCGAGAGACGATCAGTCGTCGCGGTGAACTTTTTCGCGGCGCTCGTGGCGTTCCTGCGCTTCCAGGCTCATGGTGGCGATGGGGCGGGCGTCCAGGCGTTTCAGCGAGATCGGTTCGCCGGTTACTTCGCAATAACCGTATTCGCCTTCATCAATGCGCCGGATGGCCGCGTCGATCTTCGCAACCAGTTTGCGCTGGCGGTCGCGGGTGCGCAGTTCAAGAGCACGGTCCGTCTCTTCGCTTGCGCGGTCTGCAACGTCGGGAATGTTTCGGGTGTTGTCCTGCAATCCTTCGATAGTGTCGCGGCTCTCTGCAAGCAGCTCGTGCTTCCAGTTCAGCAGCTTACGACGAAAATATTCAGATTGCCTTTCGTTCATGAAAGGCTCGTCTTCGGCCGGACGATAGTCTTCCGGCAGAAACATTTCTTGCTTCATCTCGGCTCCTTCGGTCTGGCCCATAATGCTGGTCTCTTCAAATCGTTCCAAACATTGCGGCTCCCCATGCCGCAGCGTTTATCCCCTGCCGCGCAGATTGTCACTACACAATAGTAAACCAGCCGGGTTAAAAGCGACCAAACCGCATCATTGCAGCCCGGAAACGGGCACAGAGTAACCAGAGGACGCAGGACAGACATGCAATTTCAGGGCACCAAGGATTACGTTGCAACAGATGACCTGAAAGTGGCGGTAAACGCCGCCGTCACGCTGGAGCGGCCGCTGCTGGTCAAGGGCGAGCCGGGCACCGGCAAGACCGAACTGGCCAAACAGGTGGCGGACGCTCTGGGTCTGCGGATGATCGAGTGGAACGTGAAATCCACCACCCGCGCGCAACAAGGCCTTTATGAATACGATGCCGTAAGCCGCCTTCGCGACAGCCAGCTGGGCGATGAACGCGTGCATGACGTCAAGAACTACATCAAGAAGGGCAAGCTTTGGGAGGCCTTCGAGGCCGACGAAAAGGTCGTGCTGCTGATCGACGAGATCGACAAGGCCGACATCGAATTCCCCAACGACCTCTTGCAGGAACTCGATAAGATGGAGTTCCACGTCTACGAGACCGGCGAGACGATCCGCGCCAAGCAGCGCCCGATCATGATCATCACCTCGAACAATGAAAAAGAACTGCCGGACGCCTTCCTGCGCCGTTGTTTCTTCCATTACATCCGCTTCCCCGATGCCGAGACGATGAAAAAGATCGTCGAAGTGCACCACCCTGGCATCAAGGAAAGCCTGCTGACCACGGCGCTGACCCAGTTCTACGAAATCCGCGACACCGCGGGTCTGAAGAAGAAGCCTTCGACCTCCGAAGTCATCGACTGGCTGAAACTCCTGCTGGCCGAGGATCTGACCCCCGAGGATCTCGCGCGCGACGGCGCCGATGCTCTGCCTAAGCTGCATGGGGCGCTTTTGAAGAATGAACAGGACGTGCATCTGTTCGAACGGCTGGCCTTCATGGCACGCGGGCGCCGAGGCTGACGCTTACCAGGGCACCACTCTTGACCTCACCGCTGCCGCCCATTTCGGCAGTAGTGGCGGTCGTTCCTGCGTTTTGATGCTGCGTTTACTTATTTTCGCGATAGCTTATCCTTGCCGGGGCGTCGCCGCCTGATGGCACCGCAGCATCCCGCCAGCCCGTTTTTCCGGAGACCGCCGTTTTTGTTCAGAAGAACGCATCGTGACACTGCCCGGGCGCCCCGGGTCCTGCTTGCCCTCGCCTGCGCTGCGCTTGTGGGCTGCACCGGCACCTTTGACAGCAGCCAGCCAGGCCGCGCCGCCATCGCCGACAGCACTTTGCCCCCGGCCAAGGCATTCGCCGCCGCGCACCCGCAGCCACCACAACGGGCAAACCGCGATATCGCGCGGGATTTCCTGGATCTGCATTTCAATCTCGAAGGCGGCGGCACCCTGCCCGTCTTTACCCGGTTTGACGGCCCCATCACGCTGCGGGTAACAGGCGCCCCGCCCCCCGGTTTCGAGCACGAACTGACCCGCCTTCTGGCACGCTTGCGCAATGAGGCCGGGATCGACATCACCCGGGTGAATGGTGACAGCGCCCGGATCACAATCGAAACCGTCTCTCGCAAGGCGATCCGCAAGGCTCTGCCCAAGGCGGCCTGTTTCGTGGTACCTAACGTCACATCGCTGAGGGATTTCCGCCGTAAGCGGCGCAGCCCGGACACCGACTGGACCCGGATGCGCCAGCGGGACAATCTGGCGCTGTTCCTGCCCAGCGACGTCAGCCCGCAAGAGCTGCGCGACTGCCTGCACGAAGAGCTGGCGCAGGCGCTTGGCCCGCTGAACGATCTGTACCGGCTGTCGGATTCCGTCTTTAACGATGACAATGTGCACACCGTTCTGACCGGCTTTGACATGCTGATCCTGCGCGCCACCTATGCGCCGGACCTGCGCACCGGCATGACCCGTGCCGAGGTTGCCGCCCGCCTGCCGGGGATCCTGGCACGGCTCAACCCACGCGGCCAGGGCATCCCGCCCCGCCCGCTGCCCGCAACGCCGCGCCGCTGGATCGCCGCCATCGAAACCGCGCTTGGCCCCGACACTCGCCTGTCAGAGCGTAGGCTGGCGGCCCGCACCGCCGTGGAAATCGGCCGCGCCAGCGGCTGGCGGGACCATAGGCAGGCGCAGGGGCTTTATGTTCTGGGCCGCCTGATACAGGCCGATGCCCCGGACAGCGCCCAGGCCCTGTTTGCCTCCGCAATGGAAATCCTGCGCGGTCAGCCCGGCACGGAGCTGCACCAGGCCCGCATCCGCCCACGCATGGCGGCCTACGCCATCGCCCGGGGCCAGCCCGATGCGGCCCTAACGCTGCTGGAACCGGTTCCCGAGATCGCAGCCCGCTATGAAAACGCCGCGCTGCTCTCCACCGCCTTGATGATGCAGGCTGAAGCACTAGACCTTGCGGGGCAATTCGACGCCGCCTCTGCGGTCAGGCTGGACAGCCTAGGATGGGCGCGCTACGGGTTCGGCCCGGATTGGGCCGTCCGGGCCAAGCTGCGGGAGGTCGCAAATCTGCGCCCGCACTAAGACCGGTCGGGGATCCATGGAACATATGACACAGGCGGACTGACAAGATGATCGTAATCGCTGCATTGCTGCTGGGGGCGCTGACAGGCGCGCTGACGGCCCGGAAACGTAACGGCAATCTTGCCGACATGCTGCAATATGGCGCTGTCTATGCCATTGCCTTTGGTATTGTCGGGATGCTCGCCACCCTGATCATTCACCGGATGGCGGTGTAACTGCCCAGAAAGGTCCCAGATGTTTCAACCCTTTTTCGAAAACCTGCGCCAGGCCTCGGTCCCCGTTTCGCTGCGGGAGTACCTGACCTTTCTGGAAGGCATGAAAAAAGGGCTGGTGACCTACGATCTTGACGCCTTTTACTACCTGGCGCGCGCCGCCATGGTGAAGGACGAGCGCAATATCGACAAGTTCGACCGCGCCTTTGCCGCCACATTCGAAGGGCTGGAGGCACTGCCTGCCTCAGCCGTGCTGGACGCCGTGGACATTCCCGAAGACTGGCTGCGCAAGATGGCGGAAAAGCATCTTTCGCCAGAAGAACAGGCTGAGATCGAGGCGCTTGGCGGTTTTGACAAGCTGATGGAAACCCTGAAAGAGCGTCTGAAGGAACAGGAAGGGCGCCATCAGGGCGGCAACAAATGGGTCGGCACCGCCGGCACCTCGCCCTTTGGCGCCTATGGCTATAATCCCGAAGGGGTGCGCATCGGCCAGAAGGAAAGCCGCCATCGCCGCGCGGTGAAGGTCTGGGACAAGCGCGAGTTCAAGAACCTCGATGGCGACGTGGAGCTTGGCACACGCAACATCAAGGTCGCCCTGAAGCGCCTGCGCCGCTGGGTCCGCGAAGGCGCGCAAGAAGAGCTTGATCTCGACAATACCATCCGCGCCACCGCCGAACATGGCTATCTGGACGTCAAGACCCGGCCCGAGCGGCACAACGCCGTGAAGGTGCTGCTGTTCCTTGACGTGGGCGGTTCGATGGATCCGCATATCAAGGTGGTGGAAGAGCTGTTCTCGGCCGCGCGGTCTGAGTTCAAGCACCTGGAATACTTCTACTTTCACAACTGTCTTTACGAAGGCGTCTGGCGCGACAACCGCCGCCGCTGGGATGCACAAACGCCGACGCACGAGGTGCTGCGCACCTATGGGCCGGACTACAAATGCATCTTCGTCGGCGATGCCTCGATGTCGCCCTATGAAATCGCCTATCCGGGCGGCGCCAATGAGCATTGGAACCAGGAGGCTGGACAGGTGTGGTTGCAACGCGCGCGCGAACACTGGAAATCCAATCTCTGGATCAACCCGGTGCCAGAGAACTACTGGGACCATACCCATTCCATCGGCATGATCCGCGAGATTTTCGAGGACAGCATGGTGCCGATGACTCTGCACGGGCTGGAAAAAGGCATGCGCGAGCTGACCCGGTAAGCTCCGGCTTGCAGGCTGCACTTCATACCAACTTAAATAAATTCCTGCGTATTTTGATTTCGGACGCGGGAAACCGTTAATCAATCGTCAAACACGCGCGATTAGCGTCGATGCCCAGTTCTGCATCCCTATCGAGTACAGCCATTTAATGACCACTGGCACAAACTTTGACGGCACCGCCGGGCCGGAGCTTCGTCTTGGAGAAGTCCTTGGCGCGCTCAGCCACGCGCTGGATATGACCGAAGGCCAGCCCAAGGGCCATTGCATCCGCTGCGCCTGGATCGGCATGCAGGTGGCCGAGGCGCTGGACCTGCCGCCGCAAATGCGCACCGATCTGTATTTCACACTGCTGATGAAAGACACCGGTTGCAGTTCTAACGCGGCTCGGATCAACGAACTCTACATGATGGATGATCTGGCCTTCAAACGGACCTTCAAACGCGTCAAAGGCTGCCGCGAAGGCATGCCCTTCGTGCTGCGCAGCACAGCCCGGGGGGCGTCGCCCCTGACGCGGCTGAAGACTTTGCGCCATGTAATCGGACACCGGGACGAAATCGGGCAAGAGCTGGTCCGCAATCGCTGCGGTCGCGGGGCGGAAATCGCCCGCCGCATGCGGTTTTCCGAAGAGGTGGCCGAGGCGATCGCCTCACTTGATGAACATTGGGACGGCGGTGGGCGGCCTCTGGGCCTGCAGGGCGATCAGATCCCGCTCCTGTCGCGCATCGCCCTGATGGCGCAGGTGACGGATGTTTTTACCCTGGATTTCGGCGCCGAAGCTGCCGCGCGGGAGATGGAAAACCGCGCGGGCGTCTGGTTCGACCCCGATCTGGTCCGCGTCTTCACCAGCCTGATCCGTGACCCCGGTTTCGCCCATGACCTGCTGTCACCGGAACTGGAGCAACAGGTGTTCTCCTGCGCCCATGCCCTGCACACGGCAGAGGTGAACGAGGACTACCTTGATGAGATCAGCCATGCCTTTTCGCTGGTGATCGACGCTAAAAGTCCCTTTACCCACGGCCATTCCCAACGTGTCGCCCGCTATACCCGCATGATCTGTGAACAGCTGGGACTGGCGGCCTGCCACACCCGGTGGATGACCCGCGCCGCGCTGCTGCATGATATTGGCAAGCTAGGCATTTCGAACACCATTCTGGACAAGCCGGGCAAGCTGACGATGGACGAGATGGATATCGTCCGCAAGCATCCGGTCTGGGGCTATGACGTGCTGAGCCGGGTTGGCGCCTTCCGGCGGATGGCCGAAGTGATCGTGGCCCACCACGAACGCCCCGATGGCAAGGGCTATCCCTATGGGCTTCAGGGAGAGGCGCTGACGCGGGACATGCGGATCATGGCCGTTGCCGACGTCTTTGACGCGCTGACCGCCGACCGCCCCTATCGCGATGCGATGCCGCTGGAGGAAGCCTACAAGATCATGGACAAGATGTCCGGCACCGGTATCGATCCGGATTGCTATGCCGCGCTCCAGGATGCGATCACGGCCAGCGGCTGGCCTGCGACGTCCCTGCAGGGCGACTGCGAATGGGATAGCCTCGCGCAGGTTTCCACGAAAAGCGGCCAACAATCCGCTTGAGCGCGGGGCTTGCCCGCCCCATATCTACCTCATGCTGCGTCTCACTCCCATTCTGCTGGCCGTGCTCTATGGCCTCGTCTCCTACCGGATTTCGGTCTGGCGGACCCACCGCGAACTTGATGCCCGTTCAACCCGGCTTGCGGACCCGAAACTGAAACGGCTGACCGACCAGATGGCGGCAGCGCTGGAGGTCGCGGATATCCCCGTCTTCATCTACGAGGTCGACCCGGTGAACGGTCTTGCAGCCCCCGATGGACGTATCTTCATCACCCGCGGGTTCTACGCCAAGTATCAGGCGGGCGATGTCAGCGATGCGGAGCTCGCCTCGGTCATCGCGCATGAACTGGGGCATGTGGCGCTGGGGCATTCAAAGAAACGCATCATCGACTTTTCCGGCCAGAACGCCCTCAGGACCGCGCTGATGATGATCCTCGGGCGCTATATCCCTTTTGTCGGCCCCTGGATTGCCGGACTTCTGGCAAATCTTCTGGCTGCGCGGCTGTCGCGTGGCGATGAATACGAGGCGGATGAATATGCGGCCGCCCTGCTGATGAAGGCAGGCATCGGGGTCGAACCGCAAAAAAGTCTATTCCGCAAGCTTGAGGAACTGACCCAGTCGCGCGCGGGCATGGCCCCAGCCTGGCTGATGAGCCACCCCAAGACCGAACAGCGCATCGCCGCCATCGAACGGCTGGAGGCGGACTGGGCTAAGGTCTGACGGAAGGTCATACCGCCTTTGTGCCTCCCTGCTCTGCCACACGCCTTGCGCCCCACGGGAAGAGGCGCCACATCTTGGAAAACACTCGATCAAAAGGCCGCGCTCATGCTCTATTCCCTGCTCGATCTTGCCCCGGTTCCGGAAGGCTCTGCCATCCCGCAGGCGCTGAAAAACAGCACCGAACTCGCGCAAAAGGCCGAAAGCCTAGGCTATCACCGCTACTGGCTGGCCGAGCATCATAACATGCCCGGCATCGCCAGCGCCGCGACTGCCGTTCTGATCGGCCATATCGCCAGCCAGACCAGCACCATGCGTATCGGCGCGGGCGGCATCATGCTGCCGAACCATGCGCCCTATATGGTGGCGGAGGCCTTCGGTACTCTGGCCTCCCTCTATGGTGACCGGATTGATCTGGGGCTGGGCCGGGCGCCAGGCACCGACATGCAGACCGCCCGTGCCCTGCGCCGCGGCATGGGGGCTGCTGCCAGTGGCGACAGTTTTCCGCAGGATGTGATCGATCTGATCGGCTTCATGGCGCCGGAGGACCCGCAGGCGCCGGTGCGCGCCTTCCCGGGCCAGGGTACCAATGTGCCGGTCTGGATCCTCGGCTCCAGCCTTTATGGCGCGCAGCTGGCCGCGCATCTGGGCCTGCCCTATGCCTTTGCCTCCCATTTCGCGCCGCAGGCGCTGGAGGAGGCGCTGGAGGTCTACCGGCACGCCTTCCAGCCTTCGGCCTTCCTGGACAAGCCCCACGCGATGATGGCGATCAACGTCTTTGCCGCCGACAGCGACGCCGAAGGTATCCGGCTGCGCACCACCATGCAGCAGGCCTTTGCCCGGCTGCGGCTGGGTCGCCCGGGCAAGCTGCCCGCCCCGGTGGATGACATCAACGCGCATCTGGAGCCGCATGTTCTGGCAGGTGTGAACGAGGCGCTGCGCATCACCGCCGTGGGCAGCCCTGAAAGCGTGCGTAGCCAGCTATCGGAGATCATTGGACGGTATCAGCCCGATGAGGTGATCCTGACCGGGCAGATCCACGACCATCAGGCCCGGATGCAGTCGTTCGAGATCGCCGCAGAAATCCTGAAAGAGATCTAGGTTCAGCCCGCCAGCGCCTTGGCAAGCCGTGGCAGGCGTGCCTTTTTCAGCAAGGGACGCATCTGCCAGCCGCCGCCGGACAGGCGGTTGGCCTCATCCAGAACGGCCGCGCCGACCGTTTGCATCCCGGCCTGTTCCTTGAGCCACAGATCATAAAGCAGCTCATCCGGGCCGATGCGTTTCAACCCTTCCTCGGACAGGGTGTGGCGCGGAAAATCCTTGGCGTTCATGGTGACGATGCCATCGGCATGCCCCGCAATGGCGGCGGCCAGCACGTGCACATCCGCCGCATCCGGCAGCCACAGCCGCGCCTCCACTCCCGGTGCAGGCGCCACAAGTGCACCGGGCCAGTTCGCCTGTAACAGCGCAACTTCGGACGCGGCCTGCGCCGCCCCTTCGGGGCCGAGTTTCAGCGCCGCGCGGCGCCATTCCTCCAGGATACGCTCGGACCAGAGCGGCGCATAAAGCCCCAGCCGCGCCGCGCCCAGCAGCATCTCCCGCATCACCGTGGGATAAAGAACGCAAGTATCAAGGAGCAGTTTCACGCGCGATCAGTCCAGCCGGAAGAACACGGCCTTGAGGTAACCGCTTTCGGCCAGCTGTGGCATCTGCGGATGGTCCGGCCCGGCGTATCCGGTGTGGATGAGCTGCCCGCGCCGCCCGGCCTTGCCGATCCCGCGCGCCGAGGCGTTGCGGAAGCGGGTCAGATCCGCCGCGTGCGAACAGGAACAGAGCCCCAGATAGCCGCCCGGCGCCACCAGCGGCGCGGCCAGTTTGGCCACCCGTTCATAGGCACGCAGACCGGCCTCCAGCGCGTTCTTCGACGGTGCAAAGGCGGGCGGATCGCAGATCACCACGTCAAATTGCGCGCCTTCGCTGCCCAGCGCCGCCAGCACGTCAAAGGCATCGCCCTGCCGCGCGACAAAACGATCCTGCCAGCCCGAAGCCGCAGCCCCCTGCCCGGCCAGATCCAGCGCTGCCGCCGATCCATCAACGCAGGTCGCCGAACCAGCGCCAGCCGCCAGCATGGCAAGACCAAAACCGCCGACGTGGGAGAACACATCCAGCACCCGCGCACCCGGCGCCACCAGCCGGGCAGCAAAGGCGTGGTTTTCGCGTTGATCGAAGAACAGGCCGGTTTTCTGCCCGCCAGTCAGATCCGCCATATAGGTCGCGCCATTCATCTGAACCGGCACCGGAGCATCCGGCGCCGCGCCCCGCAGGGTGGCGTTGACATCGTCCAGCCCCTCTAGCCCGCGGGTGCGGCCGGAGGCATTCTTCAGGATCACCTCTGCGCCGGTGACGGTGGCCAGTGCAGCCGTCAGCGCCTCCAGATGCGCCTCGGCCCAGGCCGCATTGGGCTGCGCAACGCAAACATCGCCGAACCGATCGATAACGATGCCAGGCAGCCCGTCCGCCTCGGCGTGGACCAGTCGATAGAACGGCGCATCATATAGCTGCGCGCGCATTTCCTGCGCCCGCGACAGGCGCGCCTCGAACCAGGCCTGATCAATCTGTGCCTCAGGGTTGCGGTCCAGCATCCGGCCGATGATCTTGCTGTCGGGATTGACCGAGACCAGCCCCAGCGGCCGCATCGCCTCATCCTCAAGCACCGCCAAAGTGCCCGGCGCCAGTTTCCGGGTGCGCCGGTCGGTGACCAGTTCATTGGCATAAACCCAGGGAAACCCATGCCGGATCGCACGGGCATTGGCCTTGGGCTTCAGTTTTACGCGGGGGCGCTGCGGCGCGGAGGCTGTGTCTGTCATGCCCCCTCATAGCTGCAAGGCAGATAGAGGGGAAGAGGCCGCAGCGCGCCAGTCGGTAATAGCGCGCGGTACCGAACGCCTAGCGATCCCGACTGCGCCAGCCGCCGCGCCGACGCGGCTTCACGACCTCGGCGAGCCCCTCACGCAGAACGATGACCATCGGGTGGTCCGGCTGTCCGTCCTCATATTTGGCAAGCAGGCGCTGCATCGCATCGCGGTTATCAATCCCTCCGGGCAGGCTCAGCGCCCAGTCCAGAAAGATACTGCGGCACTGCGACATGTCGATCCCGTCGATCCGGAAGGATTCCCGGATCAGCCCCTTGGGGTCCATCTGATCCTGCTCACTCATCTGCGCCATTTGCACCTTCCCGATCAAGCGCCCCGTCGATCATCGCACGACAGGCCGCATAGCTGTCTTCCAAGTCCCGCTCCAAACCCTGCAGCGTTTCAAATCCGGTGCTGCGGCACAAGAACTGCGCGCCGCCCTCACCAATTGCTGCGGTATCCAGCGCCTTGGCCGACAGCAGCCGCGCCGCCGTCTGCACTGACCAGAATAGGCGATAGGCCTGCGCCAGTCTGGTACCTTCTGCGGCATCCAGCCAGCCACATGCGACGGCGCCGTCCAGGCCAGTCGCCACATCCCGCGCCCCAGAACCAGAGAGCAGCGCGCCAGCCTGCGCGACGAGTTCGATATCCATCATCCTGCCCGGCCCCGTCTTTGCATCCCAGACCCCCGCCGGGGCCTTGGCCGCCGCGATACGGGCGCGCATGTTGGCCACCTCGGTGAGGATCTGCAGCCGCTCACGCGGGCGGCTCAGCACCGCGCTACGCAGGTCTTCGATATCGGCGATCAGATCCGCAGGCCCGGCGATGCTACGCGCCCGCGTCAGCGCCAGATGCTCCCAGACCCAGGCTTCGTTCTGCTGGTAGTTGGTAAAACTGGCGAGACTGGTCGCCACCGGCCCCTGATTGCCCGAGGGACGCAGGCGCATATCGACCTCATAAAGGCGTCCCTGCGCCATCGGCGCGGTCAGCGCGGTGATCAGCGCCTGCGTCAGCCGGGCAAAATAGGGGCGCGTTGCCAGCGGTCGCTTGCCTTCGGATCCTTCATCCGATTGCGGATCGTAGATCACGATCACATCAAGGTCGGACTGCGCATTGATCCGCCCGGCCCCAAGCGAGCCCATCGCCACCACTGCCGCGCCGCGCCCGGGCGCGGCGCCGTGTTTCTCGGCAAACTGCGCCTCGACACAGGGCACCAATGCGGCGATCACCGCCTCGGCCAATTCGGCGTATTGCACGCCCGCGGCTTCGGCATCGATCAGACCGCGCAGATGATGCACCCCGATGCGAAAATGCCATTCCTTGCACCAGCGCCGGGTGGTGTCGAGCTGGGTTTCATAATCCCCTTCGGCCGCCAGTAGCGCCTCCAGATCCTGCTGCAGCTTGGCGCCGCCCGGCCAGGGATCGAAGAAGGAGCCGCCGATCACCGCGTCGAACACGCCCGCGTTGCGCGACAGGAAGGCCGCCAGCTCGCCAGAGGTGCCGACGATATCCACCAGCAAATCCAGCAGCTGCGGATTGGCCTCGAACAGGGAAAACAGCTGCACCCCGGCGGGCAGACCAGCGAGGAAGCCATCCAGCGCCAAAAGCGCCTCAGCCGGTTTTGCGGTACGCGCCAGACGCGCCAGAAGATCCGGTTTCAATCGATCAAAGATCTGCGCGCCCCGGGCCGAGCGCAGCGCCGGATAGGTGGGCCAGCGGGCAATCACTGCCTCATCCAACCCCTCGGGCAGCGCAGGCGCCGCCGCCGGTTTTGCATCCGGGGCGAAAAAGCCTTCGGTCAAGGTATGCACCTCGGTCAGCCGGTCGCGGATTTCCGACTGAAGCTCAGCCGGATCGCGCCCCATCAGGCAGGCGACGCGGGCGATGCCATCCTCGGATTGCGGCATCCGGTGGGTCTGGGCGTCATGCACCATCTGAATGCGATGCTCGACCTCGCGGTGGAATCGGTAGTGATCGGTCAGGGTTGCAGCGACATCGGCGGGGATCCAGTCCCGCGCCGCCAGCGCCGCCAGCCCTTCGACCGTGCCACGCAGGCGCAGGCTTTCATCCCGTCCGCCCGCGATCAGTTGCCGGGTCTGGGTGAAGAACTCGATCTCGCGGATACCGCCACGCCCCAGTTTCATGTCATGGCCCGGCACGGTGATCACACCTCCGGTGCCCTTGTTTTCACGGATCCTGAGCCGCATGTCGTGGGCGTCCTGGATAGCCGCGAAATCCAGATGGCGGCGCCATATAAAGGGCCGCAATGCCGCAAGGAACCGCTCGCCTGCGGCAATGTCCCCGGCGCAGGCGCGCGCCTTGATATAGGCGGCACGTTCCCAGGTGCGCCCAAGGCTTTCGTAATAGCGTTCCGCCGCCTCCATCGCCATGGCGACCGGCGTCACTGAGGGATCCGGGCGCAGGCGCAGATCGGTACGGAAGACGTAACCATCCCCGGTCTTGTCACTGAGCAGCGCGCACATATTGCGAGTAGCCCGCACCATGCCCTGGCGCGCCTCATAGAAATCATCCGGGTCGAACCGGGTTTCGTCAAAGAGGCAGATCATATCGATGTCAGAACTGTAGTTCAGCTCATGCGCGCCCATCTTGCCCATGGCGAGGATGGTCAGCCCGCCTGCAGTTTCCACATCTGCCTCAGTCATTCCCGGCAGTTTCTTGCGCCGGATCAGCGCCGCAATTTCCGACTTGATCGCCACATCGGCGCAAAGTGCACCGAAATCGGTCAGCGCGCCAGTCACCCGTTCCAGCGGCCAGACACCGCCCAGATCGCAAAGCGCCGTCAGCAGGGCCACACGCCGCTTGGCCTGACGCAGCCCCGGTTTCAGCTGATCGGGCGCCATGGCGCGGCAGTCGTCAAACACGGCCTCCAACGCCGCCTCGGGATCTGCCAGGGCTTCGGGCAGCCAGGCTGCCTCCCGCGTGATCAGACCTTTCAGATAGGGGCTGGAGCCGCCGGTCCCGGCCAGAAGCTCAGCCACTTCGGCCGAAGCCGAAGGCACCAGAGCACGGGTTTCTGCACCCAGTTCGGAATCAAAGGGGCGCGGCAGGCGGGTGATGTCAAAGGCAGCATTCATATCGGGACTCTGTGCTGCCGTGAAACCGGCGTCAATGCGCCTTTTGGCGGCGCCTGCCCACCCTCTCCCCGGCCCGCTGAACCAGGTCATAAGGGCGCGGTAATCTGGTGCCAACGACCAGGCGGAGCAGCAAACCACGCAGAGGTCTGGAATCCCCCCATAACCACCCAAGGTTGTATCACGTTATAGTGAGGTGTGGCTGTGCTCCTCTCCCTTGCCCGAATGTGCCAGTAATCAGTATCCCGTTGTCAGGAACCAGAGCCAAATGCCCACCTTTGGGGCCTTCCCAAAGGGTTTGGCTTTCGGATGTAGCGAGTATCGTACCGAGTGGCCGTCGTTCAAACCGGACCATCGATGAGCATGGCCGCGCCGGTGGAATGGGCGGGCAGCGCGCAAGAAAAGCCTATCTCTTTTGCAACGCCCATTGACCAGGCTGGTCGCCCCCATCGTGGCGTAAAAGTCCAAGAAACACCCCCAGCTCAGAACACGGACAGACCGGGCCGAGAACGCGAGAGTACCATCCTCTTGTTCTCTCTCAGGCCGTGTCGCGTGACCGCCATAAGGACAGCTCTAATAAAATCGTAACTAGTCTTTACGGAAACTTACCGATTGGCGCTTTGGTGCCCCATTCGTGCCGCGTTCTTCACCTTAACTGTCGCTGTCGGTCAGATTGGAAACGCAACTGATGACGTGGTCGGCTCCTCCGCCGGTCTCGACATGAATGGTCGCCTTGAACACGCGACGAACCAACAGCAGCCGCGCCTTTGGCGTGGGTCGGAGACACTTTTTTGATGAGTACAGCAGAAAAACTGACAAGGCCCGGGTACCTCAGCAAATCCATCGGCCTGATGTCCACCGCCGCCAGAGCTGCCGGTGTCGATCTTGGCGCCGCCATGAAAAAAGGTGACATCACCGCAGTGGATTATGCCACCATGGTGCATCGCTGCAATTCCTCCAACTGCGCCCGGCAATGCGAACACTGGCGCAACGCAGAACCCGATGCGACCGCTGCGCCTTCCTTCTGCGCCAACCTGGAAATCCTTGAGCGGCTGAAACCCTAATCCCGACACCTATGCCCGCAGCCTTGTGGCAGCCGAACTGCGGCGCGCCCCACAAGGGCCCTTGTCCCGCCTCTCTGCAGACCTGCAGACTGAACACCTGAGACTGCCCGGGGCGGCTTCCCCGGATCCCCCCCCCGCTCGGCCAGGGTGAGATGCGGGGCATAGCGGTATGATTTCTTGGGGAGAATACGGCGCCCCAACGGCGTGCCATGCGGGCCCCTGATGAACCGCTCTGGCACTGTCTGCACCGCCATTAACCAAATATTGGCCTGTTTGAGGGCATGATCCTGCTCATTCGAGTTTTTAACCATCAGCACCACCTGACAAATATCATCAGAGAAGCCACGCCGATGAAAATCAAACACCTTGCCGCCCGTATCGCCCTTACTTTTGCCGCCAGCGCTGCCATGTCTGCCGATCTGCAGCCCGGCGACCCCATTTCCGCAAAGATCTTCCTGCAGTTGCACAGCATCGAAAAACTGGCCGGTGAGGTCGTGCCGCTGGTGTCGGCGCCGGGCCGGGACTTTCGGGTTATCGATGGCGATTCGCTGGCTATGGGCGATCTGAACATCCGCCTCGTCGATATTGATGCGCCGCTCGCGGTGCAGCGCTGCAACACGCCGGACGGGTCCTATTGGGATTGCGCCGCCCAGGCGCGCCAACGGGTGCGCTCCATTGTGAACGAAGCTGAGCGGGTGGAATGCTTTAGCACCGATCAGGATCACTATGGCCGACACTTGGCCACCTGCGATGCCGATGGGGTCGACGTCGGGGCCCTGCTGGTCGAAGAAGGACTGGCCTGGGCGCATGAGAACGACGGCCGCTATGTCCCGCAGGCCTCGATCGCGCAGGCCAATGCGCGCGGCATCTGGCAGGCCGAAACCGCTCCGCCCTGGAACTGGGACGCCGAACAGGACTGACCGTTCTCACCACGTATGCAGACCAGACCGGGGGCCAGCGCATTTTTTGCCGGGCGCCCCTGGCCTTACCCTTGCACAGCCCCCTTATTGACGCCTGCGGACGCCACCTGCAACCGCGCCACCCGGTCTGTGCGGAGTTTTCGCATTCAGCACGGGATGACGAATTCCGGTTGCGCCCGAACATAAAACTGCGTGGTCTTCAGCCGCGCAGCCTCCCATACAGCCCATTTTCCCACGTTGCCCGCATCGGGATTCGACCTTGCAACGCGCTCCTCTTGTTGTGGATGTTTCTTTCTGCAACAGTAATGACGTGTTCCCTTTCGACTGGTGCCAGTGAAGCTAACCGAAACAGAAACCGAGCTGATCTTTTCGATCATGCGAGACCTCAGTGGTGCCTTTGACCATTGCGAGGTCCGGCGCCGTGTCGGCCAAAAGATGCTGGATCTTCTCAAGGCGGATTATTTCGCCTCTTACGTCTGGGATGATGCCGAGCAGAGGTTCGTGTCCTGCGTTCAGATCAACATGAGCGACGACAACCTGCGCCGCTACGAAAGCTATTTTCAGTTCAACGACCCGATCACACCAACCCTGCAAAAGCGCAAGAAGGCGACGCCGGTCAGCGAAGTGATGCGCCACGACCGGCTGGTCAAGACCGAGTTCTACAACGATTTCCTGAAGCAAGATGGCCTGTGCTACGGTATGGATTTCTTTGCCTATGACCGGGGCGACAACATCGGCGACCTGCGGATCTGGCGCGGCGCAAACCGCGAGGATTTTACACCACGGGATGCCCGGATCGTGGATGCCGTCGGGCCCAGCCTTGTTAACGCGCTGGTCCGCGCGCGCAGTTCCACGCAGCAATCGCCCTCCTTTCGATTTGCACATATCGCCGATGATCTGGGTCTGACGGTGCGCGAGGCCGAAGTTGCCGACCTGCTGATCACCGGCCTCAGCGATGATGAACTCTGCGCAAAACTGGGCTTTTCCAAGCCGACCCTGCGCTCCCACATCGCCTCCATCTTCCGAAAATCCGGGCTGAACCGGCGTACCCAACTGGCACCTTTCTTGGCCGAGAAAAATCATCATTTGTGATGATAGGAATGTAATCCTGCCGAAACCTATCCTGTTTCCCAACCATCAGGGAGACAGGAATGACGCTGGATTTGGAACGTTTGGACGCCGTTGCAACGGTCGCTGCGCTCAAGGAAGGATCGGTTTCACCGGCGGCCTATGCCGAAGCCCTGGCAGAGCGGGCCGCGAAACACGCCGATCTGAATGCGCTGCAAAGTTTCGATGCCGGGCAGGTTGTCCAGGCGGCGGCCGCAGCCTTTGAAGCCCACCCGGAGGCGGCGCTGGCCGGGCTGCCCATCGTGGCCAAGGACAATATCAACACAACGGCCTATCCGACCTCCGGCGGTACCAAGGCGCTATTAAGGCATACTCCGGCCACCGATGCCGGTGTTGTGCAGCGCATCACCAAGGCGGGCGGCTTCATCGGCGCCAAGGCGGGGATGCACGAGCTCGCCTTCGGGATCACTTCGAACAATGCGGTCACCGGCGCGGTGCACAATCCGGCGGATCCCGGCCTGATCGCCGGCGGCTCCTCCGGCGGCACCGCTGCCGCTGTTGCAGCCGGGATCTTCCCGGCGGGTCTCGGCACGGATACGGGCGGCTCCTGCCGCATTCCTGCAGCACTGTGCGGAGTGATTGGTTTCCGCCCGACCACCGGGCGCTATGACAGCGATGGCGTCGTGCCGATCTCCCACACCCGCGACACCGTCGGCACCCTGGCCCGCAGCACCCGCGACATCGCCCTCTTCGATGGAGTCCTATCCGGAGATGATGCCGCGCTCGCGGAGCTTGCGATGACCGATGTCACGCTGGGCGTGCCCCGGAACATGTTCTATGACAACCTCGATCCGGTGGTTGCCGCAGCGGTCGAGGCGCAGCTTTCGGTGCTGTCGGCAGCGGGAGCTAAGCTTGTCGACGTCGATTTCGATGGCATCTGGCCACACAACGAAGCCTTCAGCTTCCCGGTCGTTTTCTACGAGGTCATGCGTGACCTTCCTGCCTATCTGGCCGAACACGCGCCAGAGGTTTCCTTTGAAACACTCATCAAGGGCATCGGATCCCCTGATGTGGCAGGCGCCATCGGCAGTCAGCTGGGGGACGAGGCGATGCCGGAAGCCGCCTACCGGGCTGCGATGGATGTGCACCGCCCCGCGATGCGGCAGATCTACGGCAAGGTCTTCGAAGACAACGGATTGGACGCGATTGTCTTTCCGACCACCCCCCTGCCCGCACGGCCCATCGGTGAGGACGAAACCGTTAATTTGAACGGTGACCAATGCCCCACCTTCCCCACCTACATCCGCAATACCGACCTTGGATCGAATATCGGCGCCCCCGGCATCTCGCTTCCGTGCCCCGTTTCCTCGGGCCTTCCGGTCGGCATCGAGTTTGACGGCCTGCCCGGTAAGGACCGTGCACTGCTCGCTTTGGCGCGGGCCGCAGAAAAATCAATGGCGCGATAGACGCCGACATCCACACAGGGAGAATAAAAATGCTGAAAGCAAGAACCAAACTTTTTGCCAGCGCTGCGGTGGCGCTGGCCCTTGGGACGGTCTCTGCCGCCGCCGATATCAAGGTGGGCGTGCTGGTGCCGGATTCTGGCCCGGCAGGCCTGTTTGGCCCTTCCACCCGCAACTCGGCCACATTGGCGGCCGAGCAGATCAACGCGGCCGGTGGCATCAACGGCGAGGCAATCGAACTGGTCTTCGCCGATGTCGGCGTGCCCCCGGCCGAGGCTGCACAGGCCGCATTGCGCCTCTGGAAGGGCGAAGGCGCGCAAGCCTTTGTCGGCATGCATGATTCCGCAGTGCGCGAAGCGCTGATCGGGCGTTTCAACGGGCAAGTTCCCTATGTCTACACCCCTGTATACGAAGGCAACTCCTGCGCGCCCGGCCTATATGTCACTGGCGAAACCCCCAGCCAGCAGCTGGCACCGGTGATCCCCTATCTGGCAGAAAAGGAAGGCGCGTCGAAATGGTATCTGATCGGCCATGATTACAACTGGCCGCGCGGCACAAATGCGCTCGCGAAGAACTATATCGCCGAGGCAGGCGGTGAAGTGGTGGGCGAAGAATACGTGCCTTTCACGGTTTCTGAATTCGACTCCTCGCTGCAACGCATCAAGGAAAGCGGCGCCGACGCCATTCTGATCACGTTGGTCGGGGGCGGGTCCGTCGGCTTCAACGTCAGCTTTGCGGGGTTTGGTCTGGATGAGCAGGCCCTCCGCCTTGGTACATTGATCGAGGAAAACACCCTTGCGGGCATCGGCGCAGAGAACGCGGACCGGCTTTTCTCCTCTTCGGGATACTTTGCCTCCATCGACTCAGACGCTGCGGTTTCCTTTGCAGCGGATTACACGGCAGCCTTCGGGGCGGATGCACCGGCTCTGAATGGCCTTGGTCAGTCCGCTTATGAAGGGCTGATGCTGCTGGCCGCGCTCGCGAACAAGGCGGGCAGCCTTGACGTTGCCGCGATGGATGCCGCCGCCGAAGGTACCACATGGAGCACGCCCCGCGGTGAAAACACACTGACCGGACGCCATATGGCGCAGACGATCTATCTCGCCGATGGCAGCGGCGGCACCTTCGACATCGTTGCCTCCTTCGACAAGGTGGCCTCCTCCGAAGCCTGCGCGGACTGAGCCTGCGCCCATGTCCTCCGTTCTTGTCCTCAACCTTGCCTGGCAGATCAGCACCCTGGCGCTGGTCGCCTTGGGGCTGGCCATCGTGTTTGGCAAGCTTCAGATCATGAATATGGCACATGGGGAATTCGTAATGATCGGGGCCTATGCCCCGGTCATCACTTCCTCGCTGGGTCTGCCTGCATGGCTGCAGGTTCCGGTTTGCCTGCTGACCGTTGCCCTGGTGGCCTTCGTGCTTGAGCGCACGATCATCCGTCATCTCTATGGACGAATGTTCGACAGCCTGCTGGCCACCTGGGGCATCGCCATCCTGCTCCGCGAAGCGGTGGAGCTGATCTTTGGACGGGGCTATCAATCCGTCACCCCGCCCATCAGCGGCACGATCAGTGTTCTTGGCGCCGACTACCCTGCCTATCGCATTGCCGTCATCCTTGGCATTCTCGCAGGTTTTGTCGCGCTGTTCTGGTGGAACAGCCGCTCCAAGGTCGCCACCCGGATCAAGGCGATGGTCGGCAATCCGGACCTGGCCGAGGCTGTGGGCATCAATACCGCCCGGCTGTCGGCTGGCGCTTTTATCTTCGGCTGCTGCACCGCCGGGCTGGCCGGGTTGATCCTGGCGCCCACCATCCGGATCGAGCCGATGATGGGGCTCGATTACCTGATCCGCTCGTTCTTTGCCCTTGTGGTCGGCGGTCTTGGCTCCCTCGAAGGGCTGGGCATCGGCGCGGGCATTATCGCGGGAACGCAATCCGTCCTCGGGGCCGTTGCCAATCAGACCTATGGCTATCTGGCTGTTCTCACTCTTTCCATTCTCTTTCTCTGGCTGAAACCTGATGGTATCCGTTCTTCTTCCCGTTAGCCTGCTTCTGGCAGTGCTTCTCCTGATCCCCGAGGTGTTCGGCGACTTCACGGCCTACCAGATCGGGCTGTACCTGATCTATGGCATCGCAGCGCAAGGCATCGGCTACCTCTGGGGCAAGACCGGGGTGCTACCGCTGGGGCAGGCACTGTTCTTCGGATTTGCCGCCTATGTCACGGCCAGCACCCTGCGCACCGGAAACGGACTCGGCATCGACCTCCTCCTGGCCGTCACCGTATTGGCCGCCATCGCCGTGTTTGCTTTCCTTCTGGCCACGCTGATCTTTCGCGGTCGGAAGGAAAGCGGTCCATACTTTTCACTGATCACACTCGCCTTGGTGATGATCGCCGAACAGATCGCCGGAACCGCCACGCCGCTCACCGGCGGCTTCAACGGGATGAGTGGGTTTCCCAGCCTCGGCAATCTCGATCCCTTCGGAAGCTTTTACTACGTCATCGTGGCAGCCACAGTGTTGGTCAGCCTGTTGCTGTTCATCCTGAACCGACTTCCGGTCAACCTGATCGCCAAGGCCGTGGCCGACAACGAACCGCGCCTGCAACTGCTAGGATTTCCGACCCATGTCATCAAAGGCGCAGCCTTTGCTTTCTCTGCCGCCATTGCGGCCCTGGCCGGGGGGCTTTTTGCTTCGCATCAGGGGATCGTGACGCCCACCTCGATGGGGTTCGGCCTCTCCGCTGAAATGGTAATCCTGACCGCTGTGGGCGGCCGGTTTCACGTGCTTGGCCCGCTGATCGGAGCCGTCATCGTCGGCTGGGCCTCAGCCGAGCTGCGCGACAGTTTCCCCTATTGGGAATTATTGATGGCCTTGGCTTTCATTCTAGTGGTGCTGAAGGCCCCCGGCGGCATCGCGGAGCTACTGGAAGCCGCATACCGGCGCATCCGGCCCGCAACGCCCGGCAGGCGCGCGCCCTCCATCGCGGCTCCGCCAAGCAAACCGACCGACGCCCCAGGCGCGCTGCGATTTGACGATGTTCATCTACAGATCGGTGTCGTCCGAATCCTGAACGGCGTGACCTTTGAAACGCCCTCGACCGGCATCATCAGCGTTATCGGGCCAAATGGCGCGGGCAAGACCAGCACGCTCAACGCGATCACCGGCAACCTGCAGATCACCGGCGGCAGCATTGCATTGGGGACGCGCAACATTCACGCGCGCCCTCCTTACAAGGCGCTGCGCAGCGGCATTGGCCGCAAGTTGCAGGTGCCCTCCGTGTTCTTTTCCATGAACGTTTCAGAAAACCTGGCGCTTGCCATGATGGCCAACCGGGCACGGCTGGTGGATCTGCTGCGCCCCGCGACCCTGCACTGGCGATCCGAATCGCTGACGGAACTTTTAAAACGCCCCGCGGTGCCTCTGCAGGAAGATCTGGTCGCGCCGGTCGCACATCTGCCACAAGGCCACCGTCAGTTTCTGGAATACGCCATGACCATCGCAT
The DNA here is from genome assembly GCF_041300735.1 of Phaeobacter sp. SYSU ZJ3003. Taxonomy (NCBI): domain Bacteria; kingdom Pseudomonadati; phylum Pseudomonadota; class Alphaproteobacteria; order Rhodobacterales; family Roseobacteraceae; genus Phaeobacter; species Phaeobacter sp. SYSU ZJ3003. Next base: position 129,967 of record NZ_PXNU01000001.1, read on the forward strand.
CTGAGCCTCGGGTATTGCTGCTGGACGAACCCTGTGCAGGGCTTTCCCCGGATGAAACGGCGCTAATGACCGAACTTGTGCGGACATATCAGGCACAAACCGGCGGTCTGGTCATCGTCATCGAACACGACATGAGCATCGTTCAGGCGATCTCGGACAAGGTTCTGGTCCTGCACCTGGGGCAGGTGCTCGCCTTTGACAGCTTCGACAAGGTGCGCAGCAATCCCGAGGTTCAGGCCGTCTATGCGGGAGGCACCAAATGACCTCGCTTCTGGAAATCGACAATCTGACCGGCGGCTACCGGGACACCCATGTTCTGTTCAACGTCTCGGCCCGGATCGAAGCAGGCAGCGTTCTAGGGGTCTTTGGCCGGAACGGTGTTGGCAAGACCACCCTTGCGCGGCTTGTGCAGGGCAGCCTGATTGCGGGGGCTGGTGATATCCGGCTGGAAGGGCGTTCTGTCGCCTCACGTCCTTCGCATGCCCGGCGCAAACGCGGCATCGGTTACATGCCCCAGACATCGATGGTGTTCGACGATCTGACGGTCAGGGAGAACCTGACCCTCGGCAGCAACCGGGAGGGACCGGAGAGGTATTTCGACCGCTTCCCAAGGCTGGCAGAACGGCTGGACCAGCCCGCAGGCACCATGTCCGGCGGTGAGCGGAAAATCCTGGCCTTTGTCCGCGCTATGATCGAGGACACAAAAGTGATTGTCCTTGATGAACCCTCCGAGGGCGTTCAGCCGGAAAACATCGCCCATATGGCGGAGTGCCTGATGGACCGAGCGAAAGCCGGGGCCGGTATTCTGTTGTGCGAACAAAACCTCAGCTTTCTGACCGGTATTTCCGATTGGTATCTCGGCCTAGACGCCGGAACGGTGGTTCTGGACAAACCCGCAAACGAGGTCTCCATAGAGCGATTACGTTCGATATTAAGCCTATAACCGAGACTAAGATCGGAGTTCCTTGCGCGCGCCAACACTCAAACGAGTAAATTTGAAAAGAGGGAATGGTGGGTGATAAGAGATTTGAACTCCTGACATCTTCGATGTGAACGAAGCGCTCTACCACTGAGCTAATCACCCGTGGGATCGGGTATTACCGTCAGGATCACCGCTCTGCAAGAGGGGGATATGAAGATTTTCACCGGTCTGCTTCTTTTTCCGGTTTCCTTTTTTCACATCCCTCCTGCACTGGCCGCCTCAGCCAGGTCCGCCGGGCAGCACATCGCGGCGGATCATGGTGCGCAGGGTGAAGCTGGACCGCGTATTGCGGATCCCCGGCACCCGCATCAACTGCTCTTCCAGAAAGCGGTCGAAATCCGTCAGATCCTGCGCCACCACCCGCAGCAGGATATCGCGACTGCCAGTCATCAGGTAGCACTCCATCACTTGATCGAACTGGCGCACGCCATTTTCAAAGGCCTGCAGCGCGTCCTTCGACTGGCGCTCCAGCTCAACAGCGACAAAAATGGTGACGGCCAGCCCGACCTTGGCCTGATCAACCCGCGCGGAATAGCCGGTAATGATCCCGGCTTCTTCCAGCATCGACACCCGCCGGGCGCAGGGCGTAGGCGACAGGCCGACCTCTTCTGAGAGCTGAGCCAGCTTCATGCGACCGTCCCGCTGCAGCGCGGTGACAATCCTGCGATCAATGGCGTGCATAGTGATTTCCTCCATTATTTAGCGCCATTTTAGCAAATTACTCCAAAACCAACCACTCCTGAGGGCATTTTTGGAAAATTCCCGAAGCCCATACCCGGTATCTTGGTGCCGTTAGTTCAGGAGCCTGTCAGTATGACCCTCACCAAAATCGCCTCTCCCGGTCACGAAGAAATCTACCGTGTCGACGATCCCGCCGTCGGTCTGACCGGCTTCATCGCCATCCATTCAACCGAGGCCGGACCGGCCGCTGGCGGGCTGCGGATGCGCGCCTATGCCACTGCGGATGAGGCGCTGGAGGATGTTCGGCGGCTGAGCGAGGGCATGACCTACAAGAACGCCGCGGCGGGCCTGCCGCTGGGCGGCGGCAAGGCGGTGATCATCGGCGACCCGACAACAAGCAAGACGCCAGAGATGCTGCGCGCCTTTGGCCGTGCCATCGACAGCCTGAACGGCCGCTACATCACCGCCGAGGATATGGGCATGAGCCCTGCCGACATGGCGCTGCTGGCCGATGAAACGCCCTATGTCGCCGGGCTTGCCAATGGGGAGTTTGCCAGCGGCGATCCCTCCCCCATCACCGCGCGCGGCATCTTCAACGCCATCCGCACCGCCCGGGCGCACAAGGCCGGCAGCGCCGATCTGCAGGGCGTCACGGTGGCGGTGCAGGGGCTGGGTCATGTAGGCTGGTACCTGTGCCAGTTCCTGAATGACGCGGGCGCCGGTCTGATCGTCACGGATGTCGATCCCCAGCGCATCGAACGCGCGGTCGCGGAATTCGGCGCCCGCCCGGTTGCCATCAACAAGATCTGCACCGTGCAGGCGGATATTTTTGCCCCCTGTGCCATTGGCGGCATCCTCAATGCCGAGACCATTCCCCTGTTGCAGGTCGGGATCGTCGCTGGCGGCGCCAACAATCAACTCGCCACCCCCGAGGACGGTCAGGCCCTGCACAAACGCGGCATCCTTTATGCGCCCGATTTCATCGCCAATGGCGGCGGCATCATCAATGTGGCAACCGAGATCCTGAAAATCGCGGATCGCGAATCTTATGTGGCTGAGAAGCTCACGGCGCTGGATGCGACCATGGCCGAGGTGCTGAACCAGGCGCGTCAGAAGGACATCAGCCCGGATGCCGTGGCCATTGCCACCGTGCGGGCGAAGATGGCGCAGGCCGCAGCGGCCTGAGCCCAGCCCCCATCGAATACAGAAATGCAACAGCGGCAGCCGCCACTTGGCGCTGCCGCTTGTCAGCGCGGGATTGCCTCCCTATCTAAGGCAGAAGACGTGAGGCTGGCGCCTCATGCATTGGAGATTTTATGCAAGAGACCCGGGCATAAGCCCGTTCCCGGCACAGCACATCGGGAACGCAGGACGCAACAAGGACACTCACGGCATCGGCTGAGTGACCTTTTTCCTTGCACTCTCATAAAATCGAGACTTCCGTTGAATATCTCAAAACACGAGCAACGCGTGTTGCACGAGCTCGCCCTTGGCGGCAGCATCCATCATGAACGCAGTGAAAACGGCAAGATCCGCAGTATCACCTGCTACACGCGCGAGGGGAACGTTCTGTCGGACTGCACCCTTGGCGTCTTTCAGCGCCTGCACAAACGCCGTTTCATCCAATCGCGCGACGGCAAACCCTATCGCGCCTCGCGACTGGGTATCAAAGCCGTACGCGCGCAGCTGAACCAACGATAACATCATGACATCAAAGGAGCAGACCATGGAATTTGTGTCAGGCCACAAGGGGCGAACAGCAGAGATCACCGACCTGTTCGCCGCCTCCTTCACCGCGTCTGAAGGCGCCGACGAAGGGCAAACCATCGCTGGGCTGGTGCGCGCCCTGCTCACCACGGTGGCAGAGGAGGATTTGTTTGTCTTCTCCGTGCTAGAGGGCGGCGCGGTGGTTGCCAGCATCCTGTTCACGCGGATGCGCTATGATCAGGACGACCGGGTGGTTTTTCTGCTGTCCCCGGTTGCGGTTGCGCCGGGGCAGCAGGGCAAGGGCACCGGTCAGGCGCTTCTGCGCCATGGCCTCAGCCAGCTGAAAAGGCATGGCGTTGATATCGTGCTGACCTATGGCGATATCAATTTCTACGCCAAGGTCGGGTTCAGGCAGATCACCCAGCACGAAGCGGCGGCGCCCATGCCTCTGTCCTACCCGCACGGATGGCTGGGCCAATCGCTGACCGGGGAAGCCTTCGCGCCGCTGATCGGCCCCGCCTCCTGCGCCGCGCCCTTCCGAAATCCGGAGTATTGGTAAGCCCCAGCCCTAAAAAGAAAAAGGCGGCCCGAGCGGGCCGCCTTTCCTGTCTTACTGCTACCGGCACTTAATGCGCGGTGGGGGCTGCCGATGCGGATTTCGCCTCCAGCGCGGCCTGGGCAGCGGCGGCCTCTTCGGCCTCCTCGTCCCATTCGATCGGCTCAGGGCTGCCCACCAGTGCGTGTTTCAGCACTTCGGACACGTGGCTCACCGTGATGATCTCCAGACCTTCCTTCACGTTGTCGGGAATATCCGGCAGATCCTTGGCGTTTTCCTCGGGGATCAGCACCGTCTTGATGCCACCGCGCAGGGCTGCCAGCAGTTTTTCCTTGAGCCCGCCGATGGCCAGCGCATTGCCACGCAGAGTGACTTCGCCGGTCATGGCGATGTCCTTGCGCACCGGGATCCCGGTCAGCACCGACACGATGGAGGTCACCATGGCCAGACCCGCCGACGGGCCGTCCTTGGGCGTGGCGCCTTCGGGCACGTGCACGTGGATGTCCCACTTGTCGAACTTGGGCGGCTTGATCCCCAGCTGCGGCGCAACCGAGCGTACATAGCTGGAAGCAGCCTCGATCGACTCCTTCATCACGTCGCCCAGCTTACCGGTGGTCTTCATGCGACCCTTGCCCGGCAGGCGCAGCGCCTCGATGGAGAGAAGCTCACCACCCACCGAGGTATAGGCCAGACCGGTCACGACACCGACCTGATCTTCCTTTTCAGCAAGACCAAAGCGGTATTTCGGCACGCCCAGGAATTCGTCGAGGTTGGCATGGGTGACCTTGACGCTCTCGGCTTCCTTCTTGACGATCTTGGTCAGCGATTTTCGCGCCACCTTGGCGATTTCACGCTCCAGGTTCCGCACGCCCGCCTCGCGGGTGTAGGTGCGGATGATGTCGGTCAGCGCCTCATCCGTCAGTTCGAATTCCTTGGCCTTGAGGCCGTGGTTCTTCACCTGCTTGGACACGAGGTGCTGCTTGGCGATTTCGCGCTTTTCGTCCTCGGTGTAGCCCGACAGCGGAATGATCTCCATCCGGTCCAGAAGCGGGCCCGGCATGTTATAGCTGTTGGACGTGGTCAGGAACATCACGTTCGACAGATCATATTCCACCTCCAGATAGTGATCCACAAAGGTGGAGTTCTGTTCCGGATCAAGCACTTCCAGCATCGCCGAGGCCGGGTCGCCACGGAAATCCTGGCCCATCTTGTCGATCTCATCGAGCAGGATCAGCGGATTGGTGGTTTTCGCCTTCTTCAGCGCCTGGATGATCTTGCCCGGCATCGAGCCGATATATGTCCGGCGGTGACCGCGGATCTCACTCTCGTCGCGCACGCCGCCAAGGCTGATGCGGATGAACTCGCGTCCCGTCGCCTTGGCAACCGATTTGCCAAGCGAGGTCTTACCCACACCCGGAGGGCCAACGAGGCACAGGATCGGCCCCTTCAGCTTGGCCGAGCGCTGCTGCACGGCAAGGTATTCGACGATGCGTTCCTTGACCTTCTCAAGGCCATAGTGGTCTTGATCGAGGATATCCTGAGCACGGTTGAGGTCTTTCTTGACGCGGGATTTGGTGCCCCATGGGATCGACAGCATCCAGTCCAGATAGTTGCGCACAACCGTGGCCTCGGCCGACATGGGCGACATGTTCTTGAGCTTCTTCAGCTCGGCATCGGCCTTTTCGCGGGCTTCCTTGGACAGCTTGGTCTCGGCGATTTTCTCTTCCAGTTCGGCCACTTCGCCCGAACCTTCCTCGCCATCGCCCAGCTCCTTCTGAATGGCCTTCATCTGCTCATTCAGATAATACTCTCGCTGGGTCTTCTCCATCTGGGATTTGACGCGGGTCTTGATCTTCTTCTCAACCTGCAGGACGGACATTTCGCCCTGCATCAGGCCATAGACCTTTTCCAAACGTTCGCTGACCGACAGAGTTTCCAGAAGCTCCTGTTTGCGGTCCACCTCGATACCCAGGTGACCGGCAACAAGATCCGCCAGCTTGGCGGGCTCGGTGGTCTCGCCAACTGCGCTCAGCGCTTCTTCGGGGATGTTCTTGCGCACTTTTGCGTAGCGTTCGAATTCATCACCAACGGTGCGCACCAGCGCCTCGGTGGTGGTGACGTCGCCGGGCATCTGGTTCAGCAGTTCGGCGCGGGCTTCGAAATAGCTGTCGTTTTCCAGGAAATCGGTGATCTTGACGCGGGTCTGGCCCTCGACCAGCACCTTGACGGTGCCATCGGGCAGCTTCAGCAGCTGCAGCACATTGGCCAGCACGCCGACGCGGTAGATGCCATCGCTTTCCGGATCGTCCTCAGAGGGGTCGATCTGGCTGGACAGCAGGATCTGTTTGTCATCGGCCATCACCTCTTCCAGGGCGCGTACCGATTTCTCCCGGCCGACAAACAGCGGCACGATCATGTGCGGGAACACCACGATGTCACGCAGCGGCAGCACGGGATAGGAAGAATTGAGTGGCTCTTGCATACTCGGTCCTTTTCTTTGGCAAGACGTCCAGGCCCCAGGTAGCGGCAGCCGCAGGCGTCTCCTCTTTGATCTGTTATCTGGTGCGGTTCAGCATGTATTTCAACCGCAGCGCCTCAATCTTTGCGCTCACATTGCCCCTGCAGGGCGGCGACCACAAGGGCGCAAATGCAGGAAGGGTGAGCAAATGGTGAAGGGGGCTGCGAGCTGCCCCCGGTTTGGGCCATGCGGGTCAATTCAGCGTCGCATCAGGGTGATGAATCCCCGCTCCATCCGCCCGCCCGGCCCGGTTTCAGTATAGGTTCCGCTCATCCGTGTTTCATCGATCAGGAACAAACGCACCTCCTGCCGCAAGACCTCTCCGGTACCGGTTGGACGCTCGGCCAGCAGGGTCAGCCTGAACAGTTGATCGGCGCCGCAGGGCAGCGGCCCCAGAGACACCTCATCCAGGAACACCTCGGCATCATCCGGCAGATCGCCGCGGCCGACGCTTTCGGCGCGCAGCCCCGTGCCGGGCGTTAGTGGGCCCCGGTCCTGTACAGAGATCCCAATAAGCCCCAGCACCGGTGAATCCGCCACCAGCCTGCCATTGCGAAACCGCAGCGACAGGGTATCGCCGCTGCGTTGCGGCAGCGGTACCATCTCGATGCGCCCGCCGACAGCCGTCGACATTTCTCCCGGGCCTTTTTGAACGATCCACTGGCCGCGCAGCCCGGCAGAGCCACCTTTGACCAGATCCTCTAGCGGAATGCTGCAACCGTTAAGGCGCGGCGCCTTGAAGAAACTTGATGCCTCTGCCAGCGATCCTGGCGTGGTGTTATCCTGTGTCGCCTGCGCCTGAGCTGCCATCGAGCCACCCATCAAGGCCGCAAAAGCCAGCGCCAGATACCACCTCATCACCATTCTCCCCTTTTGGCGGGAAACTAGCAAAAAGGTCTTCACAACTGGTGAACAAGGCATAAACGGTCGCCACGCAGGTACAGGGCAATCAGCCACCGCCTCTTACCCGGAAAAGGGTGGTCAGCGGTTTTATACTCCCCGATTACACCGGCTCGATATCACCCTCAGCGCGGGTGTCGTGGAAGTCCTTCTGCCAGGCCTCGAAGGTCCCCGCCGCAATCGCATCGCGCATGCCCTGCATGATCTCCTGAAAGTAATGCAGGTTGTGCCAGGTCAGCAGCATGCCCGAAATCATCTCGTTGGCGCGGAACACATGGTGCAGGTAAGCGCGGCAATAGTTCGAACAGGCCGGGCAGCTGCACTCTTCATCCAGCGGGCGCGGGTCGTCGGCGTGGCGCGCGTTCTTGATGTTGACCACGCCGCGGCGGGTAAAGACCTGCCCGGTCCGGCCGGATCGCGACGGCAACACGCAATCCATCATATCGATGCCGCGCGCCACGGCGCCGACGATATCGTCGGGCTTGCCCACCCCCATCAGGTAGCGCGGCTTGTCCTGCGGCAGCATGTCCGGCGCGTAGTCAAGGCAGCCGAACATCGCTTCCTGCCCCTCGCCCACCGCAAGGCCACCCACCGCGTAGCCATCAAAGCCGATGTCGGTCAGCGCCTTGGCGCTTTCCTCGCGAAGGTCCTGTTCCAGCCCGCCCTGCATGATCCCGAACAGGGCATGACCGGGCCGGTCGCCAAACGCGTCCTTGGACCGCTCGGCCCAGCGCATCGACAGGCGCATCGACTCGGCAATGCGGTCGCGGTCCGCAGGCAACGCCGGGCATTCGTCGAAACACATCACGATATCGCTGCCCAAGAGCCGCTGGATCTCCATCGAGCGCTCTGGCGTCAGCTCGTGCCGGGAGCCGTCGATATGGCTTTTGAAGGTCACGCCCTTCTCGGTCAGCTTGCGAAGGCCCGCCAGCGACATCACCTGAAACCCGCCCGAGTCGGTCAGGATCGGACGCTGCCAGTTCATGAACTTATGAAGGCCACCCAGCCGGTCGATCCGCTCAGCCGTTGGACGCAGCATCAGGTGGTAGGTATTGCCCAGCAGGATGTCAGCGCCGGTGGCGCGCACGCTTTCCGGCATCATCGCCTTGACCGTCGCAGCGGTGCCAACGGGCATGAAGGCAGGCGTGCGAATGTCACCGCGCGGCGTCTGGATCACACCGGTGCGTGCTTTTCCGTCCTGCGCTTTCATTTCAAACTTGAAAAGCTCTGACATTTCGACTTCCTGCGTTAGTTCTGTCATCTGACGACCATAAGATTCCCCTAATGCCAAGGAGCCAAGCGCATGTCCACAGACGAGCACGCCGCAAAACTGACCCTGGGTTGGGAGGAATGGGTAAGCCTGCCGGGGCTTGGCCTGCCCGCAATGAAGGCCAAGGTCGACACCGGCGCCCGCACCTCTGCCTTGCATGCCACTGAAATCGAAACCTTCGGACCGGCTGCCGCCCCCAAGGTACGCTTTACCGTCCACCCCGTGCCGGGGCAGGAAGGGCTGCGGATCCCCTGCTCTGCCGATATTATCGACCGGCGTGAGGTGACCTCCTCCAATGGCGAAAGCGAAATGCGCTATGTCATCTCGACCGATCTGGTGGTCGATGGCCACAGCTGGCCCATCGAAGTCACCCTCACCGACCGCAGCGGTATGACACTGCATATGCTTCTGGGCCGTCAGGCGCTGGGAGAGAACGTCGCGGTGGCACCTTCGGAACGGTTCTGCCAACCGGAACTGGACTATTCGGTCTATGCCTCGAAAAACATCCGCAAGGCCGCGCCGAACCGGGTGCTGCGCATTGCTGTACTCAGCCGCGAGGATAATTTCTCCACCCGCCGACTGGTGGAAGAAGGCGAAAAACGAGGCCACACCGTCGAGGTCATCGACACCACACGCTGCTACATGGACATCAACGCGCTGGCGCCCGAAGTGCACTACGACGGCAAGCGCCTGCCCCGCTATGACGCGGTGATCCCGCGCATCGGCGCCTCGATCACCCAGTATGGTACCGCCGTGCTGCGCCAGTTCGAGACCCTTGGCACCTTTTGCGTCAATGGCAGCGCTGGCATCACCGCAAGTCGCGACAAGCTGCACGCCCATCAGGTACTGGCACGTCAGAAGATCGGCATGCCCGAAACCGCCTTTGCCGCCTCGCCCAAGGATACAAAGAACCTGATCGACATCGTCGGAGGTGCCCCCCTGATCGTGAAACTGCTGGAAAGCACCCAGGGTAAAGGCGTGGTGCTGGCCGAAACCAAGAAGGCCGCCGAATCCGTGATCACCGCCTTTCGCGGGCTCAAGGCAAACTTCCTGGTGCAGCAATTCGTGAAAGAGGCCAATGGCGAGGATATCCGCTGTCTGGTGGTCGGTTCCAAAGTGGTTGCGGCGATGAAACGCTCGGGCGCCGAGGGTGACTTCCGCTCCAATCTACATCTTGGCGGCAGCGCCGTGTCGGTCCGGATCAGCAAGGAAGAACGCGCCACAGCCGTCAAGGCAGCCAAGGCATTCGGGCTCAACGTTGCCGGTGTCGACCTTCTGCGCTCGGAAAACGGGCCAAAGGTGCTGGAGGTCAATTCCTCGCCCGGGCTGGAAGGTATCGAGCGGACCTCGAAGAAAAACATTGCCGGGCTGATCTATGACGAGATCGAAGACCACGTGCGCCCCGCCCCCCTGCGGGTGCGCAAACAGGCGACGGCGCGCAAGTGATCCCACTGGCGGCGGCAGGGCTTGACCGCGCGCCGCCGCCACCCGATCTTGGTTCCATACCTTTCAGACAGGATTTCCAGTTATGAACGAAGATCAGATTACCGCCCTCTTGTCCGGCAGCCTGCTTTACATTCTCGGGGCGATCTTCCTGATCGTCGTCATTCTCAAAGGCGTCCGGATCGTTCCGCAGTCGGAAAAATTTGTCGTCGAACGTTTTGGCCGCCTGAAGTCGGTGCTTGGCCCCGGCATCAATTTCATCGTGCCCTTTCTGGATGCGGTCCGTCACAAGGTGTCGATCCTTGAACGGCAACTGCCGAACGCCAGCCAGGATGCGATCACTCGCGACAACGTGCTGGTAGAGATCGATACGTCGGTATTCTACCGCATCCTGGAGCCGGAAAAGACAGTCTACCGCATCCGGGATGTAGATGGTGCCATCGCCACCACCGTCGCCGGGATTGTTCGCGCTGAAATCGGCAAGATGGATCTGGATGAGGTGCAATCCAACCGCTCGCAGCTGATTGGCGAGATCAAGCGCAGCGTCGAAAGCGCCGTGGATGACTGGGGGATTGAAGTGACGCGCGCCGAGATCCTTGACGTGAACCTCGATCAGGCCACCCGCGATGCGATGCTGCAGCAGCTCAATGCCGAACGCGCGCGCCGGGCGCAGGTGACCGAGGCGGAAGGTAAGAAACGCGCTGTGGAACTCGCCGCCGATGCAGAGCTGTATTCCGCCGAACAAACCGCCAAGGCCCGCCGCATTCAGGCCGATGCCGAAGCCTATGCGACCGGTGTCGTGGCCAAGGCGATTGCCGAAAACGGGCTGGAGGCGGCGCAGTATCAGGTGGCACTGAAACAGGTGGAGGCGCTCAACACCCTTGGCGCGGGCACTGGCAGCCAGACCATCGTGGTTCCGGCGCAGGCGCTCGAAGCCTTTGGCAATGCCTTCAAGATGCTGAAAGGAAACAAGTGATGGCCGCTCCCTTCTGGGCACTCTGGTGGGTCTGGTGCGCTGCGGCGCTGGTGCTTGGTATTCTGGAGGTGCTGGCGCCGGGCTTTGTCTTCCTGGGCTTTGCCATCGGCGCCCTTGGCGTCGGGGTACTGCTTCTTGCGATGGGCAGCGGCACCTTTGGCCTGCCTGTGCTGGTCTTCCTCTTTGCGGCGATATCGCTCATCGCCTGGCTTGTCCTGCGCCGCGCCTTTGCCCTGCCCCGCGGGCAGGTGAAGACCTTTGACACGGATATCAACGACTAGTCAAAAATCGCCTCTGCCATCTGCACCAGCGCGCAACTTCCCTGCGGTCCAAGACTGGACGCCGCTTGCCCTGTTCCCTATATAAACGGTCGGATAACCAGTCAGGGACCGATATGACCAACGCTTCCGAACCTCTTGAAGGGGCGCCGCTGATCGCGCCGTCTTCTGTTTCCCACCCGCTTTACGATGCGGTGGCAGACGCATGCCGTAGCGTCTATGACCCTGAAATCCCGGTCAATATCTACGAGCTGGGCCTGATCTACACCATCGACATCAACGAAGAAAATGACGTCAAGATCATCATGACCCTGACCGCACCGGGCTGCCCGGTTGCTGGTGAGATGCCGGGCTGGATCGTCGATGCGATCTCGCCCGTACCCGGCGTTAAATCCGTCGATGTCGAACTGACCTGGGAGCCGCCCTGGGGCATGGAGATGATGTCGGACGAGGCGCGCCTGGAACTTGGGTTCATGTAATCCCTGCCCCGTGCATCATCACAATAGTTTCATGGGATCGCGGCGCGGGTGTTACCCGGCGCCGCGATTTTTGTTTCAAACCTGATTTTTCCGGAGAATCCCTTTGCGCCTTTCCTTTTCCCTGTCGGCCCTTACCCTGCCCGGCCTACTCCTGTCGCTTGCCGCCACTTCTGCTGTCGCCGGAACCGCCCTGACCTATGGCCCTCGCCCGGCCTATCTGGTCGACAAACTGCCCGCGGGCGCGCTGAAGGACCGGCTGCAGTCCTGCGCCGCGCAGGTGCCGCAGCGCACGGAATTCTCCATCGGCCATCGCGGCGCACCGCTGCTCTTTCCCGAACACACCGTCGAAAGCAATATGGCCGCCGCGCAGATGGGCGCCGGGATCCTTGAGTGCGATGTGACCTTTACCAAGGATTTGCAGCTGGTCTGCCGCCACGCCCAGAACGATCTTCACACCACCACCGATATCCTGACCAGCGATCTGGCCGACACCTGCATCACCCCCTTCACCCCCGCAGGCGGCGGCGCGGACGCCAAGGCCGAGTGCCGCACCTCGGAGATCACGCTGGAAGAGTTCCGCAGCCTGACTCCCAAGATGGACAGCCGCGACAAGACGGCCACGACTGCTGAGGCCTATCAGGGCGGCGTCGCCCCATGGCGCAGCACGCTCTATGTGGATGGCGCGCGCAGCATGACCCACGCTGAGTCCATCGCTCTGTTCCGCAGCCTTGGCGCCAAGTTCACGCCCGAGCTGAAGGCCCCCGCGGTGAAGATGCCCTTCAAAGGTTTCACGCAGGAAGACTACGCGCAGAAGCTGGTGGAAGAGTACAAATCCGCGATCGTGCCAGCATCGGATGTCTGGCTGCAAAGTTTCGATCTCAGCGATGTTCTATATTGGATCGAGAACGAGCCGGAGTTCGGCGCGCAGGCGGTGTACCTCGATGACCGCTATTCCAAATCCGATGCCGATGAAGGCAAGGTGGATCCGTCCAACCCCGCGAGTTTCAAGCCGAGCATGCAGGAGCTGGCAGATATGGGGGTTAACTATATCGCACCGCCGATCTGGATGCTGCTGGCGCTGGAGGACGGGAAGATCGTGCCCTCCCCCTATGCCATCAAGGCGCGCGAGGCGGGGCTCAAGATCATCGCCTGGTCGATGGAGCGCTCTGGGCCGCTGACAAATGGCGGCGGCTGGTATTACCGGTCGGTGAAACCGGCGATCTCGGATGCCTCGGCCTATTATCAGGTGTTGGACGTTCTGGCGCAGGATGTGGGCGTCTCCGGTGTCTTTTCCGACTGGCCTGCAACGGTGACCTATTACGCCAACTGCATGGGACTGTAGACAAAAAAACCGCCACCGCACAGGCACCTGTGCATCGCATCTGCCACCGCCCCCTTGAGCCTGCCGCCGCAGGACCCTAGATTGAGGGTAACGCGCGAAACTGGAGACTTTCATGTTCGGTATCCCCGGCAAACAGGCTGTAACCATCACCCCGAAGGCTGCGGCGCAGATTTCAAAGCTGATGCAGAATGCGGGCCACGCGGGCCTGCGCATCGGCGTGAAAAAAGGCGGCTGCGCCGGCATGGAATACACCATGGAATACGTCGATGACGCCGATCCCAACGACGAGGTCGTGGAACAGGACGGCGCCCGGGTGATGATCGCACCGATGGCACAGATGTTCCTGTTTGGCACCGAGATCGACTATGAAACCACGCTGCTGGAAAGCGGGTTCAAGTTCAACAACCCCAACGTCGCCGAGGCCTGCGGTTGCGGCGAGTCGATCAGCTTCAAGGATATACCCGGCGCCTGAACTCAGACGACTGATCACCATAGATTACGGCATTCATTGCATGGGGCGGCTTCGGTCGCCCTTTTGTGTTTCCAATGGCCACGCCAGCGGCGTCTTGCACAATTGCTCCCTCTGACGCGGGGTGCTACCACCACGCCACAGAACAACAAGGGAAGCGACACATGCGGCGGAAACTGGCGGCGGGAAACTGGAAAATGAACGGCACCGGGGCAGAGCTGGTCGAGCTTGCTGCGCTGGCTGAAGGCCATCCGGCGCCGGATGGCACCGACATCCTGATCTGCCCGCCCGCAACGCTGCTGTCGCGCGCAGCGGACACCACCCGCGGCGGACCGGTACAAATCGGCGGTCAGGACTGCCACGCCGCGGCCTCGGGCGCGCATACCGGCGATCTGAGCGCCGCGATGCTGCTGGATGCAGGTGCAAGCGCGGTGATCCTGGGCCACTCTGAACGCCGCGCCGATCACGGTGAAACCGACGCCATCGTCCTTGCCAAGGCCGAAGCCGCCATGGCCGCTGGCCTGCTGGCCGTGGTCTGCCTTGGCGAGACGCTGGAAGAGCGCGAAGCGGGCAAGACCCTTTCGGTCGTCGGCACACAGCTGGCCGGTTCGGTGCCGGAGGGCGCCAGCGGCGCCACGCTGGTCGTCGCTTATGAACCGGTCTGGGCCATCGGCACCGGCAAGGTCCCGACGCTGGAGCAGATCGGCGAGGTGCACGATTTCCTGCGCGCCGAACTGACCAATCGCTTTGGCGCCGAGACCGCCGAAGGCATTCGCCTGCTTTACGGTGGCTCGGTGAAACCCGGCAATGCGGCCGAGATCTTCGCCGTGTCGAACGTGGACGGCGCCCTTGTTGGCGGCGCCAGCCTGACCGCCGCGGATTTCTCTCCGATCATCTCGGCTTTGGAGAACGCCTGACCAAGAGGCGCGGCCTCACAAGTGAATGACAAGCCCGGCTCTGACGCAGAGCTGGGCTTTTTTACGGCCTTTGCTTCTAGTCTCGCAGACGAAAATGGCGCCCCGATCTCCCGGGGCGCCCTCACTCGTACCAACTCTTACACAACTCGGTACTCGTGAATCTCTAGTTCGTTATAATCTCCGGCCCCATCAGCGCATTCGGGATCATCGTGCTGAGCCATGGGATGTAGGTTACCATGATCAGGAAGACGAAGAGCACCGCCAGGAACGGCAGGGCCGCCCGGACCACCGCCATCATCGGCATGCCCGCAACCCCGGAGGTGACAAAGAGGTTCAGGCCAACCGGCGGGGTGATCATGCCGATCTCCATGTTGACCACCATGATGATGCCCAGATGGATCGGGTCGATGCCCAGCTCGATTGCGATCGGGAACACCAGCGGCGCAACGATCACCAACAGGCCCGACGGCTCCATGAACTGACCGCCGATCAGCAGGATCACGTTCACAACAATCAGGAACATCACCGGGCCAAAGCCCGCCGACAGCATGGCATTGGCGATATGCTGCGGCACCTGCTCGTCGGTTAGTACGTGTTTCAAGATCAGCGCGTTGGCGATCACGAACATCAGCGTCACGGTCAGCTTGCCCGCATCGAACAGCGCCCGTTTGGTGTCCTTGTGGAACCAGACCGATAGCAGCGCAAGTGGCGCCTGCAGGACGGTGCGGCGCGGGCGCACCTCGGTTCCCGCCAGCGGTCCCATGTCGCGATAGACAAAGGTTGCCACCAGGAAAGCATAGACGGATGCCACGGCGGCCGCTTCGGTCGGCGTGAAGATCGCGCCTTCCTTGTAAAGCCCCAGTTCAGGCGAATACCACGGGTAGCCATAGATACCGACCATGATGATCACGATCAGGAACAGGCCCCAGAACGCCTCGCGGAAAGAGGCACCGACCTCGGCCCAGCCCGCCCAGTCGCCCTTGGGCATGTTCTTGATCCGGGCGATGACGTAGATCGTCACCATCAGCATCACCCCGGCCAAAAGGCCCGGAATGATACCGGCAAGGAACATCCGTCCGACCGAAACGTCGACCGAGGCCGCATAGACGACCATCACGATAGAGGGCGGGATCAAGATGCCAAGCGTACCCGCGTTACAGATCACACCGGCGGCGAACTCCTTGGAATAGCCCGCTTGGCGCATTGCTGCGATCACGATGGAGCCGATGGCCACCACGGTCGCCGGAGAAGACCCGGACAGCGCTGCGAACATCATGCAGGCAAAGACGCCAGCGATCGCCAGACCGCCCTGAAAATGGCCGACGCAGGCAATCGAGAACCGGATGATCCGCTGCGCCACACCGCCGGTCGACATGAAGGTCGAGGCGAGAATGAAGAACGGAATGGCCAAGAGGGTGAAATGGCCTTCGAAGGCTTCGAACAATGTGCCGGCGACCGAGGCCAGCGAACTGTCCGAATAGACCAGCAGAAACAGGGTGGAGCTGAGGCCCAGCGAGACGGAGATCGGCACGCCGATCAGCATCAGGCCAACCACCATGGCAAAAAGCAGAACGACGTCCATCAGTTTTCTCCCCCCGTCTTTTCTCCGGTGGCGCGGGCGCGGGCCTCGTCCAACTCGTCCTCAACCTCGTGGCTGGCCACCAGCCGGTCGGCCTCACCGCGCCAGATGCGCAGGGCAGCCTGCACAAAGCGGATCACAAGCAGCAGCATCGACAGCGGCAGGATCAAATACGGCACCACCTTGGGCAGTTTTTCGTAGGAATCGCCGTAGTTGATCAGATCCTCCAGAAACCGGAAGATCCCCACCATCGGCACATCCTGAACCTCGTAAAAGCTTTGGCTGCGGGCCTTCATATCCAGCCCGGTCGGGAACCAGCGCCCCGAGGTCGGCGGCAGATCCGCAAACACCGCCCAGTAATCATAGGCGCCTTTCAGCAACAGCAGCGAAAACAGCAGGCAGGCGCCAACCGCGATCAGCCCCACAACGCGACGTGCAGGCGGCGCAAGCGTGTTGACGATGGCATCCACCCCCAGGTGCGCATGCGTCTTGACCGCGTAAGACGCCCCCAGCAGCACCAGCCAGGCAAAAAGGAACACCGTCAGTTCCAGCGCCCAGAGGATATTGGAGTTGAACACGAAACGCGCCACCACATTGGCAAAGGTGATCACTGTCATCAGCCCCAACAGCAGCGCGATCAGCGTTTCTTCCAGCGTATTGATGACCCCGGCCGGGCCGGTTCTTGCCCCCGACATGCCAGTCTCCCCTGCTATGTTGATAAAATGGTGCAAGCGGCGGATCCCCACGCCGCCTGCAAAACGGGGCGCAGCACTCATCCTTGGATGGCGCGCCCCGGGGTGCGGCTATCAGAAGCCTGCGTTGATCGCCTGTGCGGCGTCGATCTTGTCCTGACCCACGTCACCGGCGAACTGCGCCCAGACGGGTTTCATGGTGTCGACCCAGGACTGGCGCTGCTCGGCCGAAAGCTGACGCACGGTGCCACCGGCATCAATGATCGCCTGCTTGGCTGCTGCGTTGACCTTGGCCGATTCAGAGTTCCGCGCTTCGGTCACTTCCGACAGGATGGTCAGGAACTGGTCGCGTACTTCCGGCTCCAGGCTGTCCAGCCAGTCCACCGAGGTCACCACCAGATAGTCGATGATGCCGTGGTTGGTTTCGGTGATCCCGTCCTGCACTTCGAAGAACTTCTTGCCGTAGATGTTGGACCAGGTGTTTTCCTGACCATCGACAACACCCTGCTGCAGAGCGCCGTAGACTTCGGAGAAGGCCATTTTCTGCGGGCTGCCACCGATCGCTTCCATCTGCGCGACCAGCACGTCCGAGGACTGCACGCGGAACTTCAGACCATTGGCGTCGGTCGGCTCGACCAGCGGTTTGTTGGCCGACATCTGCTTCATGCCATTGTGCCAGTAAGCCAGGCCCTGCAGGCCGCGGCGCTGCATCGAATCCAACATCGCCTGACCGTTTTCAGACGCCTGGAAGGCGTCAACCGCATCGATGTTCTTGAACATGAACGGCAGGTCGAACAGGCGGAACTGTTTGGTGAATTTTTCGAACTTGGACAGCGACGGTGCGGCCAGCTGCACGTCACCCTGCAGCATCGCTTCAAGCACCTTGTTGTCATTGTAGAGGGTCGAGTTCGGATAGACCTCAAGGCACATGGTGCCGTTCATCTCTTCGTTGACACGCTTTTCCAGCAGCGTCGCGGCAATCCCCTTGGGGTGCTTGTCGGTGTTGGTGACGTGGCTGAACTTGACGACGATCTCGCCTTCGTCACAGGCCGCCTGAACGGCACCAGCGGATACGGTCATCGCCAGAGCGGCGGCGGTAGCAGTCAGGAACTTCATAATAGTCCTCCCAGATTTCTCTCCATAGCCTGTGCGCAATGCACAAGCCCCGCCGAAAGGATCGCGAATCGCACTGCCCCGCTCAAGAATTGAGTCGTGATTCGGCTGATTTTGATTTTTTTATAAATTTTTCAGACAGATGCGTGGCGCCCAGTTCTCGAGCGCAGGCGCCTAAATTGTAGGCTGTGCGAAAACCCGCACAGGGATCAGCGCGAGGTGTGCGGATTTCCGCACAGCCGTAACGCCATCTTTTCAACCACTGGAATCACGCGTCAGATGCGCGGCGATAGTCCTCGGGGCGGATACCATATCGGGCCAGTTTGTCGTAAAAGGTCTTACGCGGCAGCTTCAGCGCCGCCGCCGCCGCCGAAGCGCGCCCGTTCTGGCGCCCCAGAGCCGCGATCAGCAAGGACCGTTCCACCTGCGCCATCTGTTCCGCCAGCCCCAGACCAGAGCCGACCGAGACCTCCTCGGGCATGCCAAGCACGAACCGCATGGCCGCCGACATCAGTGAGCGGGCATTGCCAGGCCAGTCCTGCGCCATCAGCATCGCCAGATGCTCCTGGCTGATCTCGGGCGCTGCGATGCCCGCCTGCTCTGCCGCCTGGGCCACGTAATGACGAAACAGAACCGGGATATCCTCGGGCCGTTCAGCCAGCGATGGAATGCGCACCCGCATGCCATCCAAGCGATAAAACAGGTCAGCATTGAAGGCACCGCTGGTGGCAAGCTGCGCCAGATCGCTGGTGGTCCCTGCGATCACCCGGGCGGCGACGCCCTGCTCCAGCCGTTCCAGAACCGCGTATTGCACCGCGTCGGCCATGGCCGGGATTTCATCCAGAAACAACGACCCGCCCGCCGCATCCTGGCACAGCGCATCAAAGGCTTCGATGGTCATCCCGGCGGCGGGCCGTTTGACGAAGGCGCCCTGCGCCCGCGGTGACATCAGGTGGATGACTTCAGCGACCTTGGAAACGCCACTGCCCGCCGGACCTGTCACCAAAACCTCGGCTCCGGTGGGCGCCACTGCGCGCACCCGCGTCCTGAGCTGTTCTGCCTGCGGGGAGGTGCCGAAAAGCATCCGCGCCGCCGGATCGCCCGCCTCCAGCTGGCGTTTCAGGCGTCTGTTTTCCAGCACCAGCGCCCGGGTCTTGCGCGCCCGCTCCAGCACCGCAAGAAGATCCCCCGGGGCGCAGGGCTTTTCCAGAAAATCAAAGGCGCCCTCGGACATCGCCCGCACGGCCATCGGGATGTCGCCTTCGCCTGTCAGTAGGATAACCGGCAGTTCGGCGTCGATCTCATGCGCATAGGTCAAAAGATGAAACCCGTCCCGCCCCGGCATACGAATGTCCGACAGGATCACCCCATCGAATTCGGGAGTGATCAGATCCTTGGCCGCCACGAAAGAGCCAGCTGTCACCGCCTCCAGGTCGTTCAGCTCAAGCGTCTGCGACAGCGCCTCGCGCACCGCCGCGTCATCATCCACGAGCAGTACCCGCCGGGTCATGCAGCTTCTTCCTCGCTCCAGGGGTCAAGTTCGACGGTAAAGACCGCACCATCGCTGCTGTTGCAGCCGCGGATGTGGCCGCCGAAACTTTGCACCAACCCGTAAGAGATCGACAGCCCAAGGCCAAGCCCCTCGGCGCTGCCCACCGCCTTGGTAGAATAGAAGGGTTCGAACATCTTTTCCGGCTCCTTGATGCCCGGGCCGATGTCACGGACATGAACGCGCAGCCGCGCGCCGGTTTGCTGTGACGGCCATTCCAGCGCGATGCGGATCGCCCGCTGGTCCTGCTCCATCATGGCGTCGGCGGCGTTATTGATCAGGTTTACAAAAACCTGCGTCAGCCGCACCTCGCCGCCCCAGGCGTAGACCGGACCGGATGGCGCTGCCCAATCGAGCGTCACATGGTCCGTTTCCAGCCGCGCCGTAGTCAGTTCCACCGCCGCATTGATCACCTGCACCAGATCAACCCGCGCCATCGGTTCGCTTTCGTTGCGGGCAAAGGCCCGCAGGTTCTTGATGATCCGCGCCATGCGCTCGGCCATGCTCGAAATCCGGGTCAGATTTTCCGCCGCCCGCTCGGGCTTTTCCCGCTCAAGAAAGGCGGCGCCGTTTTCGGCATATTGCTGAATGGCCATCAGCGGCTGGTTCAGCTCGTGACTGATGCCCGCAGACATCTGCCCCAGCGCCGATAGTTTCCCGGCCTGAACCAGGTCTTCCTGCGCCTGTTTCAGCGCCGCTTCGGCCTCTTGTCGTTCATGGACCTCGCGGCGCAGCTGAGTGTTGATCACCTGCAGGGCCTGGGTGCGGGCCTCGACCCGGGTTTCCAGAATGACATTGGCCCGGGCCAGCGTTCGGCGCCGCTCGGTCGCCAAAAACAGCAGTGTGCCGAAGGCAAGACACACCGCCGTCAGAGCCGCCGCCTGCAAGGCTGCGATACGCCGCGCCGGGGCGACATCCACCAGAATCTCTCCACGCATACCGATGACCGGCAGGTCCACCGTCAGGTGCAGCGCCTGCTGCGGCAGGTAGGAGCTGCCGGACATCTGCCAGACCTCGTGCCCGCCGTGATTTTCGACCGCGAAGGAAACCGGATCGCCTCCCTCGGCCGCGCTGCCCGGCAGCCGTTCGGTCCGGCGCCAGAACAGCAATTCCGGCCGATTGGAGATGAACACTTCCTCGTTGCGGTTGGTGAAAAAGACCGCCGGCAGGGAACCGCGCCAGGTCTGCTCCACATCCTCTACATCGGCCACGACCACCAGCGCCCCCAGCACGCCGCCGCCGGGCGCAAAGCTGGGCGCGGCATAGAAATAGGCTCGCCGTCCTTCGGGCAGCAGCACCGCCTGACCGGTGCCAAGCGCGCCCTGCATGGCACGTTTGAAATAGGGTTGATCGGCCACCGAGCCTCCGGCGACCCCTTCGGCAAAGGCCAGAACCCGCCCCGAACGGTCTGCATAGAACACGTCGAGCGCCGCCGTCTTGTCCGCCACCTCGCGCAGACGCCGTGCTGCCTCTTGCTGCCCCGCCGCCGTATCCAGCCCGTCCAGCACCGGATGATCCGCCGTCAGAACAGCCAGTTCCTGATAGATCTGCAACTGCGTGCTGACCCGATCCGACGCCAATGCCAGATCCGCCGCGCTGCGCTCTGCCAGCGAGTCCAGCGCCTGCCGGTACCCATAGATCCAGACCGCAGCCGCCAGCCCTGCGACTGCACATGCAAATCCCAGCAATAGGCCCCAGCGCTGCCACATGGTTTGTTTGATCATTGATACTGCCTCATGCAGGCCAGACTATGAAACTCACCTTGCATTGACCAGCCGCCATGGCAAAAGTCGCCGCATGAAAACACTGCATCAGTCCCCGACCGATCCGGCCTTTGTGCAAGATCCCTATCCGTTCTACGCCAAAGCCCGCGACGCGGGCGCCCTACACTATTGGCAGGACTACGACATGGTGGCAGCCTTTCGCAAATCGGCCGTTCACATGCTGCTGCGGGACCGCCGCTTCGGGCGGGAAATCCCCGCCGAAATGGCCACGCCCGGCCCGGCCCATCTGGCGCCGTTTCTGGCTGTCGAGGCTCATTCGCTGCTGGACGCCGAGCCGCCGCGCCACACCCGCCTGCGCAAACTGGTGATGCGGGCCTTCACCTCGCGCGCGATTGCCGCGCTTGAGGCGGATATCGCGCAGCTGTGCCACGATCTGATCGATGCCTTTCCGGATCAGCCCTTTGATCTGTTGCAGGCCTATTGCACGCAGGTTCCGATCGTGACCATCTGCCGCCTGCTGGGTGTGCCCGAAGGGATGGCGCCGCAGCTTCTGGATTGGTCGCACCGAATGGTGGCCATGTATCAGGCCGGGCGCACGGAAGAGACCGAGCATTCCGCAGCCGAGGCATCTGCCGCCTTTTCCGATTATCTGCGCAGCTATATCGATCAACGCCGCAGCGATCCGCAGGATGATCTGATCACCCGCCTGATTGCCGCCGAGGAGGCCGGGGACAGCCTGACCACGGATGAGCTGATCGGCACCTGCATCCTGCTGCTGAATGCGGGGCACGAAGCAACAGTGCACGCCCTTGGCAACGGGGTGAAGACGATGCTGGAACAGGGCTGGGATCCGGCCTGGCTGACCGAGGACGGGATCGACCAACTGGTCGAGGAAATCCTGCGCTATGATCCGCCACTGCATATGTTCACCCGCTATGCCTATGAAGAGGCCGAGGTCTTCGGCCACACCTTCCAGCGCGGCGATCAGGTGGCGCTGCTTCTGGGTGCGGCCAACCGCGACCCGGCAGTGCTTGATGATCCAGAGGTCTTTAACCCCAGCCGCCCGGCCAAGACCAACACGTCCTTTGGGGGCGGACTGCATTTCTGCGTCGGCGCGCCGCTGGCACGGCTGGAAATGCGCATCGCGCTGCCCATCCTGTTCCAGCGCTGCCCCGATCTGCGTCTGGCAGAAAAACCCGAGTATTCAGACAGCTACCATTTTCATGGCCTCACCCGGCTGATGGTGAGCCGCTGATGGTCGGCGCCACCCGGCGCCGCCCTCCACTTCCCCTACTCCGCTGGCTCCAGCGGCAGCAGCGTGGTCGATTTGATTTCCTCCATCGACAAGAGCGCGGTCACATTGTGCACCCGTACCTCTGAAATCAGCGCCTGATAGAATTTGTCATAGGCCCGCGCGTTCTTCACGCGCACCTTCAGGATGTAATCGATATCGCCGGCCAGCCGGTGCGCCTCCTGCACCTCGGGGCGGTCGCGTAGCGCCTGCAGGAAGGACGCCTGCCACTCCGCCTCGTGCTCAGAAGTGCGGATCAGCACGAAGAAACAAGCCTCGAACCCCAGCGCCTCGGCGTCCAGGATCACGGTCTGGCGGCCAATCACCCCGGCCTCGCGCAGTTTGCGGATGCGATTCCAGACCGGGGTCTTTGAGCTGCCCACCTGCTTGGCGATTTCGTCCAGCGACTGGCTGGCGTCGCGTTGCAGCTCCGCCAGGATTTTCCGATCCGTGGCATCAATCCGCACTGTCATTCCAATTTTCCCTCTGCATCGAAACCTTGGTCACCAAGCCCTGAACCACGTGGAACACATGTCCTTATTTGGCCGGATGTATGGCGCTTAAATGGGAATATTTCCTATATTGAGGGTCAAGTCAAACACCAGAAATGAGGCGCCACATGTCCAGTTTTGCCCCGATCATTCCCTCTGCCAGCCTTGAGCGCGCAGATGGCATGTGCTGCCCCGCGCCGGGTCAGGTTGCCTTTGCCGGCTCTGGCCCGGGCGATCCCGATCTGCTGACTCTGAAGGTGCTGAAAGCGATGCAGGCCGCGGATGTGATCCTGTTCGACCGCCTGGTCAGCCCCGAGATCATGGCCCTAGCCGCCCCGGGCATCGCGCTGGAGGATGTCGGCAAGGAAGGCTTTGGCCCTTCCATGTCGCAGGAGGAGATCTGTGACCGTCTGGTGGCCCATGCCCGTGCGGGCCGCAAGGTGCTGCGGCTCAAATCCGGCGATCCCACCGTCTTTGGCCGCCTCGACGAAGAGCTGTCCGCCTGCGACGCCGCCGGGATCGGCTATCAGATCCTGCCCGGCATCACCGCCGCCTCTGCAGCGGTCGCCGCCATCGGTCAGAGCCTGACACAGCGCGGGCGCAATTCCTCGGTGCGGTTCCTTACCGGGCACGACATGCGCGGTTTTGCCGATCACGACTGGACCGCCCTGGCGCGCCCCGGTGAAGTGGCTGCCATCTACATGGGCAAGAAGTCCGCGCGTTTCGTGCAGGGCCGCCTGATCATGCACGGCGCCGACCGGGCCACGCCGGTGACCATCGTCGAACATGCCTCGCGCGCCAACCAGCGCGTTCTGGAAACAACGCTGGATCGGCTGCCCGCCGATCTGGCTGCGGCAGGGCTCTCCGGTCCGGCCCTTACCTTCCTCGGGTTGGCGCCGCGCCAAAGCATCGCCGCCCTGCCCGACCTCGCCTCTGACCTTACCTCCGATCTGAATATGGAGCTCGCCTGATGCCCCGTCCCTTTACGCCCAAAGTGATCACCGCGAATGACCTCCTTGAGGGCGACGTGATCTATTACACCGCCAAGGACAGCTGGAGCCGCTCGCTGAGTGAGGCCGAGCTGATCACCGACGAGGCCGAGGCGCAGCTGCGCTTGCTGGCCGCCGAACGCGATGCCCTCAACGTTGTCGGCATCTACCTGACCGATGCCAAACCCGGCGCGGATGGTCCTGAACCCGTCCACTTCCGCGAAGAATTCCGCCGCACCGGTCCCTCGAACTACGCCCATGGCAAACAGGAGGCTCTCTCCAATGTATAAGTATAACGACTTTGACGCCGCTTTTCTGGCTGAACGCAACGCCCAGTTCCGTGCCCAGGTAGAGCGCCGCATCGACGGCAGCCTGACCGAGGACGAGTTCAAACCCCTGCGCCTGATGAACGGCCTGTATCTGCAGCTGCACGCCTATATGCTGCGGGTGGCGATCCCCTATGGCACGCTGAGCAGCGCCCAGATGCGCCAGCTCGCGCTGCTGGCCGAAAAGTGGGACAAGGGCTATGGCCATTTCACCACCCGTCAGAACATCCAGTACAACTGGCCGACCCTGAAGGACGTGCCGGACATGCTGGACGCGCTGGCCGAAGTGGGCCTGCACGCGATCCAGACCTCGGGCAACACCGTGCGTAACGTGACCTCGGATCACTTTGCCGCCGCCGCCAAGGGTGAGCTGGAAGATCCGCGCCCCTATGCCGAGCTGATCCGGCAATGGTCCACCGACCACCCGGAATTCCAGTTCCTGGGGCGCAAGTTCAAGATCGCGGTGACTGGCGCCGAAGAGGACCGCGCCGTGACCCGCGCCCATGACATCGGGCTGCGCATGGTCTCCCGTGAGGGCGAGACCGGGTTCGAGGTGATCGTGGGCGGTGGCCTTGGCCGCACGCCAATGATCGGCAAGGTGCTGCGGGAGTTCCTGCCCAAGGCGGACCTGCTGCCCTATCTTGAGGCGGTGCTGAGCGTCTACAACCTGCTCGGTCGGCGCGACAACAAATACAAGGCCCGGATCAAGATCACCGTGCAGGAAAACGGCATCGACAAGATCCGCGACCTGGTTGAAGAGCGTTTTATCGAGCGCCGCGCCCAGTTCAACGGCGCCGATCAGGAGCTGCTGGAAGAGATCAAGGCACATTTCACGCCCCCCGCCCTGCGCAGCGGCGACACCACGGCCTATGATGCAGCCTATGACAACGATCCGGTGTTCCGCGCCTGGGCCGACACCAACCTGTCGGCGCATCGCAACGAAGACCACGCCATCGTCACCATCTCGGTCAAGGCGCATGGCGCCACCCCCGGCGATGCCACCGCCGAGCAGATGCGCGTGATGGCGGATCTGGCGCAGGAATTCGGCTATGACGAGCTGCGCATCAGCCACCAGCAGAACGTGATCCTGCCGCATGTTCTGAAATCGGACCTGCCCGCGATCCATGCCCGCCTGAAAGAGGTCGGCCTTGCGACCGCCAACATTGGCCTGATCTCGGATATCATCGCCTGCCCCGGCATGGACTATTGCGCCTTGGCCACCGCCCGCTCGATCCCCGTTGCGCAGGATATCGCAACCCGGTTCGAAGAGCTGAAGCTGGAGCACGACGTGGGGCACCTGCAGATCAAGATCTCGGGCTGCATCAATGCCTGCGGCCACCACCACGTGGGCCATATCGGCATTCTGGGGCTGGATCGCGCCGGGGTGGAGAACTACCAGATCACCCTTGGCGGCGATGCCACCGAAACGGCGGCCATCGGCACCCGCACCGGCCCCGGTTTCGCCTATGACGAGATCGTTCCGGCGGTCGAGCGTCTGATCGGCGCCTATCTGGAGCTGCGGACCGATGAAGGCGAGACCTTCATCGAGACCTACCGCCGCGTCGGGATGGAGCCCTTCAAAGCCGTGCTTTATCCCGAAGCCCGCAAAAAGGTGGCCTAGAGCGATGCTGAAGCTCGCAGAGAGCAGCCCCAATGGGGCTGCACCGGACACCGCCCTGGCGGAAAAGGTGGAGATGCTGAATGCCCGCTACCGGCATCATTCGGCAACCGCCGTGATGCAGGGCGCCCTGCAGGATGCCGGGCAGATCGCCCTGGTTTCCAGCTTTGGCGCGGAATCGGTTGTGCTGCTGCATATGGCGGCGGTGATCGATCCCGCCGTGCCGGTGCTGTTCGTGGATACCGAGCTGCTGTTCACTGAAACGCTGGTCTATCAGCAGGAGGTGAGCGAGCGCCTTGGCCTGCGCAACGTGCAGGTCATCCGCGCCGAGGATATCGCCGAAAAGGACCCCTATGGCGCCTTGCGGTTCTCGGACACCGACGCCTGCTGCCACCTGCGCAAGACCGTGCCGCTGCAAAACGCACTGTCGGGCTATGATGGCTGGATCACCGGACGCAAACGGTTCCAGTCCGGCAGCCGCGCCGCGCTCGACTTTTTCGAGGTCGAGGACGGCACCGGACGCATCAAGGTGAACCCGCTAGCCCATTGGGCGCCCGAGGACGTGCGCGCCTACATGGAAGAAAACCGCCTGCCGCGCCATCCGCTGGTGGCGCAGGGCTACCCGTCGATCGGTTGCGCCCCCTGCACCTCGAAGGTGGCAGAAGGCGAAGACCCCCGCGCCGGACGCTGGCGCGATCAGAACAAGGAAGAATGCGGCATCCACATCGTGGATGGCAAACTCACCCGCAAAGGAGCTGACCCCAAATGACTGTAATTGTGACCGACACCGGATTTGGCCCCGACAGCTGGCAGGCCGGCTACGAGGGTGAAAACGCGCTGGACCTGCAGCCCGATGCGGATCTGGCCCCCTTGTCGAACCGCATCCCCGGCTGCGAGATGATCCGTATTCATTTCCCCAGCTTTGCCGACGGCCGCGGCTTCACCCTGGCGCGGCAATTGCGGCAGATGGGTTATACCGGGCGGCTCCGGGCCTATGGTCACGTGCTGGCGGATCAATACGCCATGGCGCGGCGCAGCGGCTTTGACGAGGTCGAGATCGATGATGATCTGGCCGCCCGTCAGCCCGAGGATCAGTGGCTGGCCCGGGCAAACTGGCAGGCGCACGACTATCAGGCACGTCTGGGACGCGGCCGGGCCGCCCGCTGAGACGGGCCTGATCCCGCGTCAGACACCCCCACAAACCGCAATTCGGGAAAAACAAAGCTTTTCCTGACCTGAATCAACGATTAATCAGAGGTGCCGGTCTACCAGACCGGCAGTGAAACCGATGAACGAGATGACCGCCGTGACCGACACTGCCTCCGAAGCCAAGCCCGCCAAGGCGACCCCGACCCTGCCGGACGCCCAGACCGTGACCGCGGTCAAGCACTGGACAGACCGCCTGTTTTCCTTCCGGGTATCGCGGCCTGCGTCGCTGCGCTTCCGCTCGGGCGAGTTCGTGATGATCGGCCTGATGGGCGACCCCGATCCCAAGACCGGCAAGCAGAAACCACTGCTGCGTGCCTATTCCATCGCCTCGCCTTCCTGGGACGAAGAGCTGGAGTTCTACTCGATCAAGGTGCAGGACGGTCCGCTGACCTCGAAACTACAGCACATCAAAGAAGGCGATCAGATCATCCTGCGGCCCAAACCCGTCGGCACCCTGGTGCATGACGCGCTGCTGCCCGGCAAACGCATCTGGTTCTTCGCCACCGGCACCGGCTTTGCGCCCTTCGCCTCGCTGCTGCGCGAGCCGCAGACCTACGAGGATTACGACGAGGTGATCATCACCCACACCTGCCGCACCGCAGGCGAGCTGACCTATGGCCGGGAACTGATCGAAAGCCTGAAGGACGACGAGCTGCTCAATGAGGTGATCGGTGAGGGCTTCTGGAAGAAGATCAAATACTACCCCACCACCACCCGCGAAGAGAGCGCCAAGATGGGCCGGATCACCGACCTGATCAACTCGGGCGAGGCCTACAAGGATCTGGGCGTTGAGCCACTCAACCCCGAGAGCGACCGGGCGATGATCTGCGGCAACCTGGCCTTCAACCTGGAACTGAAGGACATGTTGGAAGCGGCGGGCCTTGAAGAAGGCGCCAATTCCAAGCCCGCGCAATATGTGGTGGAAAAGGCTTTCCTCGACTAAGCCAGCACGCCTGATCCAAGCCGCCAATGGCCAGATACAAAAAGGCCGCGCCACCCTGATAAGGGCGGCGCGGCTTTTCTTTTGAAACAGCGGGTTACCCCGCACCTGTGACGGGGCGCAGAGGTTACAGGTTCAGCGCGGCCCTTACCTGATCCAGCGCCGCCTTCAGCATCGCCGGGCTGTCCTTTGCCGCATCCAGCGCCGAGGTCAGAACGGTTTTCTGGGTCTGTGACAGATCCGAGTCGGCGATCATCGTGGTGACCGTTTCGTAATCAAAGCCTTCCAGCGTCAGCGCCTCTGACATAGCCTGATCGGCAGCCTGTTCCGCTGCGGGATCAGCGGCACTCCCCGCCGTGTCTGTCACAGCTTGCGTTGCGCTTTCTACAGCCTCACGAACAGCCTCATCCGCCTGCTGAGCGACGCCCTCTGCCGCATCCGCTGCCGCTCCGGCGGCTGTCTCTGCCGTCTCTTTGGCGCTTTCCAAGGCTGCCTCTGCCTCGGCGGCGGCCTCTTCGACGGTCTCCTCGACCGCGCGCTCGACCGCTTCGGCAGCCTCTTCCATCTGCTCTGCCGTGGTTTTCGGCGCTTCGCTCTCGCTGGTCTCCTCGACCACCGGTGCAGGTTCTGCCTCAGGTGCGGGCTCTGTCACGGCTGCGGGGGCGTCCGTGTTGGTCGGCGCGTTACTGATCACACTGTCTTCGGTCTGGACAGAAAAGGCATAGTAAGCGCCAATCGCCACCACCCCGGCTGCTACGGCAACAATAACCGGTTTCATGATGTCTCTCCTTTGTTGTGGCCGGGGCCTGCATCGCAGCAGGGGCTCCGGCGCGTATTCTTGCGACATTCGATACCGGCTAGCTGACGTTCCGCAGCCCCCGCCACAAGGGGCAAAAATCGCTGGATGCGTCATCGGCCAGCAGCCGCCGACAGGATCCCGGCGGATTGGCGGGGCTTTGCCGGCACCCAGGCCGGATACGCTTTCCCCCTGACGGCCGCCCCTCCGAATCGATGCAGACCAGGCCGGGCTGGCTGCCACCCTGCCCGCCGGGCGCCGGTGCCTACCTGCCCGCAGGCCCGACTGCGGGAGGCTTGCACCGGTTCTGTGATGACAATCGCCTTTTTTCACGGGCGCCCGCATCGGTTCCCGCTTGAAAGACGCCGCGCCCCGGTTTAGATTTCATGCTCGAAAATCGGCAACCATCAAAGGATTGAACCCATAGCCCGCAGACCTCATAACGCGCCGCCGCCTCGTGATACCGGCCCGCGCACGAACGAAAAAATCCGCGCCCCCGAAATCCGCCTGATTGGCGCCGAAGGGGAGAACGTTGGCGTTGTCCATCCGGCCAAGGCAATGGAGATGGCAGCGGAAGCGGGTCTGGACCTTGTGGAGATCTCGCCGAACGCCAATCCGCCGGTCTGCAAGATCATGGACTTCGGCAAGTTCAAATACGAGCAACAGAAACGCGAAAGCGAAGCCCGTAAAAAGCAGAAGATCATCGAGGTCAAAGAGGTCAAGTTCCGCCCGAACACGGACACCAATGACTACAGCGTAAAAATGCGCAACGTGTTCAAATTCCTTGAAAACGGTGACAAGGTGAAGATCACCCTGCGTTTCCGCGGCCGCGAGATGGCGCACCAGAACCTCGGCCGTGAGCTGCTGGAGCGTGTGGCCGAAGACGTCAAAGATATCGGCAAGATCGAAAACATGCCGAAGATGGAAGGCCGTCAGATGATCATGATGATCGGCCCGCTGCCGCAGAAATAGCCTGCGGCCCTAACGGACCAGCCCGATCTGGGCTGAATTCCGCCTTTCTATTCCGCCCCCGGTGCTTGACTGCGCCGGGGGCGTTGTCATTGTCGCCCCTGATAAACAGCCATGCGATCAGGACGAGCCGACATGTGGGAAGAACGATTTGCAAACTCCGATGACTATGTGTTCGGGACCGAACCAGCCCGGTTCCTGACCGAACATGCTGCCTATCTGACGCCGGGCAAGACGGCCCTGTCGGTGGCCGATGGCGAGGGGCGCAATTCCGTCTACATGGCGCAGCGGGGGCTTGAGACGACCGCCTATGAGTTCGCCCCCACCGCCATTGCCCGCGCCCGTAATCTGGCGGCAGAGCGTGGCGTCACGGTGGATTTCCAAAACGTTGATATCCTCACCCATGACTGGCCTGAGGATGCCTATGATTTGGTGGTCGGCATTTTCATCCAGTTCGTCGGCCCCAAGGATCGCAAGGTGCAATTCGAAGGCATGAAACGCAGCCTGAAACCCGGCGGTGTGCTGCTGCTGCATGGCTATACGCCGAAACAGCTGGAATTCGGCACCGGCGGGCCGCCCTTTGCCGAGAACATGTACACCGAGGATCAGCTGGCCGCTGATTTCGTAGGCTGGGACATCCTGGAGAACCGCGCCTATGAGCGGGAGGTGCAGGAGGGACGCGGCCACAGCGGCATGTCCGCCCTCATCGATTTCGTGGCGCGCAAACCCGCCTGACCACAGGTACCCGCATGAAAAAGGGCCCCGCAGTGCTGCGAGGCCCCATTGCTGTTCTGTCCCAGTGGCTCAGCCTGCGGCGGCGGCCACGGCGCGTTTGGTCAGGACACCGACAAGATGGGCACGGTATTCCTTGGTGCCGTGGATATCGCCCATCATGTTGGCCGGGTTAATGCGCAGATCCGTCAGAGCGTCGGGGCGGAATTCCTTGCCCAGTGCCTGCTCAGCTTCGCTCCAGCGGAACACACCCTCTTCCGACGCGCCGGTGACGGCAACCCGCACCCCGTCCGCGTATTTGGCGACAAAAACCCCCACCAGGGCAAAGCGCGAGGCAGGCTGCACGAACTTCTGATAGTTCGCGGCCTCTGGCACCGGGAACCGCACGCCGGTGATGATCTCACCCTCTTCCAACGCGGTGGTGAAAAGACCGTCGAAATAATCATCCGCCGCGATTTCGCGGGCATTGGTGATCACGGTTGCGCCGCTGCCCAGAACCGCTGCCGGATAGCAGGCCGCCGGATCGTTATTGGCAAGCGAGCCGCCGATGGTGCCCCGGTTGCGCACGGCGGGATCGCCGATGTGGCTGGCCAGCT
Organism: Phaeobacter sp. SYSU ZJ3003; assembly: GCF_041300735.1. Lineage (NCBI taxonomy): Bacteria > Pseudomonadati > Pseudomonadota > Alphaproteobacteria > Rhodobacterales > Roseobacteraceae > Phaeobacter > Phaeobacter sp. SYSU ZJ3003. The sequence goes on from NZ_PXNU01000001.1 coordinate 161,099, forward strand.
CGGCCAGCGCGGGATAATGCGCTGCGGCCTCGGAGGCGACTGTGGCATGGGTGGTGGCGCCGCCGATTGCCAGGCTTCCATCATCTTCGCGGCAGACGCCCTGCATTTCACCAATCCCGGCAAGCGAGACCAGTTTCGACGGCATCGCCAGCCGCTGTTTCATGGTCGGCAGCAGGGTCTGGCCACCGCCCAGCGCCTGCGCGTCTTCCTCTGCCAGCGCGGCAACCGCGTCGGCAATGGAGGCAGGTTTTTCAAACTCGAAATTATACATTCCGCTTTCCTTCCCAAAGAATGCCGGGGGATCACCCCCCTTGTTCTTTTGTTCAAATCTCCCAAGGGCGCAGGGACCCGGCACATCTGCCTGGCCCCTGCCCCGGTGTTAACTGTTCATCGCAGCCCAGACGCGGCCGGGGCTGAGTGGCATATCGATATGCGTCACATCTTTACCCGCTGCCTGCAGCGCGTCCACCACTGCATTCACAACCGCCGGCGGCGATCCGATGGCACCGGCCTCACCGCAGCCCTTCACCCCAAGGGGGTTATGGGTACAGGGCGTCTGGCAGGAATGGTCCACCTGATAGAAGGGCAGATCATCGGCGCGCGGCATGGCGTAATCCATGTAAGAGGCCGACAGAAGCTGACCGTTCTCGTCATAGACGCAGCCTTCGAGCAGCGCCTGACCGATGCCCTGACCGATACCGCCGTGCACCTGACCATCGACGATCATCGGGTTGACGATATTGCCAAAGTCATCCGCCGCCGCGAAACGTTCGATGGTGACCTTGCCGGTCTCGGGATCGACCTCCACCTCGCAGGCATAGGCGCCCGAGGGGTAGGTGAAGTTCGCCGGATCGTAAAAGGCGGTCTCTTCCAGCCCCGGCTCCATATCCTCAAGCGGGTAGTTGTGGGGCACATAGGCCGCCAGCGTGACATCGCCCCAGGCGAGGGATTTATCCGTGCCCGCAACCGAGAACTGGCCATCCTTCAGCTCGATATCCGCATCAGACGCCTCCAGGATATGGGCGGCGATCTTCTTCGCCTTGGCGATGATCTTTTCCGTCGCCCGCACCATGGCAGAGCCACCCACCGCGAGGGAGCGCGAGCCATAGGTGCCCATGCCCATCGGCGTGTTGGCGGTGTCGCCATGCACAATCTCGACCATGCTTTCGTCGATGCCGATCATATCCGCGATCACCTGCGGGAAGGAGGTTTCATGCCCCTGCCCGTGGCTGTGGCTGCCGGTCATCACCACCAGACCGCCGGTCGCATTCACCCGCACCGTGGCGGATTCATAAAGACCCGCGCGCGCACCAAGCTGCCCGACAAGGTTCGACGGCGCGATGCCGCAGGCCTCGATATAGCAGTTGACGCCCAAACCACGCAGCTTGCCGTTTTCCTCGCTCTTGGCGCGGCGCGCCTTGAAGCCTGCGAAATCGGCAACCTCCATCAGCTTGTCCATGGTCGCGTTGTAATCGCCGGTGTCATATTCCACCGCCACCGGGGTGGCATAGGGGAATTCGGTGATGAAGTTCTGACGCCGCAGCGCGATGGGATCGACGCCCAGCTCGCGCGCGGCCTTGTCGATGACGCGCTCCAACTGGAATGTCGCCTCAGGGCGGCCCGCGCCGCGATAGGCATCCACCGGCACCGTGTTGGTAAAGACGGCCTTCACGTTCACATAGATCAGCGGCGTCTTGTAGTTACCCGCCATCAGCGTGCCATGCAGCCAGGTCGGCACCGAAGGCGCAAAGGTCGACAGGTATGCGCCCATATTGGCGTAAGTGTCGGTGCGCAGCGCGGTAAAGTTGTTCTCCGCATCCAGCGCCAGTTCGATCTTGGTCACGTGATCGCGCCCGTGGGCATCCGACATAAAGGCCTCGGACCGGGTAGAGGTCCATTTGACCGCCCGGTTCAGCGCCTTGGCCGCGAAGGTACAGAAGGCTTCCTCGGCATAATGGAAGATCTTGGTGCCGAAACCGCCGCCCACATCCGGCGCGATGACGCGCAGCTTATGCTCGGGGATGCCCAACACGAAAGCGCCCATCAGAAGGCGGATCACATGCGGGTTCTGCGAAGTTGTATAAAGCGTCGATTCCCCGGTGGCCCGGTTGAAATCGCCCACCGCCACGCGCGGCTCCATCGGGTTCGCGACCAGACGGTTGTTGACCAGCTCCAGCGTGGTCACATGGGCCGCATTGGCAAAGGCCTCTTCCACTGCCGGTTTGTTCTCTTCCACGAAGCCCCAGTCGTAGCAGAGGTTCGAGGTGAGATCGTCATGCACCTTGGGGGCGCCCTCCTTGACGGCCTCCTTCATGTCGATGACGGCGGGCAGTTCTTCGATATCGAGCTCAATCGCCTCGGCGGCGTCGCGAGCTTCCTCGCGGCTTTCGGCGACCACGGCGGCGATGGCATCGCCCACATAGCGGACCTTGCCCTGAGCCAGAACCGGGTGCGCAGGTTCCTGCATCGGTTCTCCATGGCGGTCGGTCACCTGCCAGCCGCAGGGAATCGACCCCACACCTTCGAAATCAGCGCCGGTGAAGATGCGGATGACGCCCGGCATCGCGGCCGCAGCCGTGGTGTCGATGCCGTTGATCTTGCCGTGGGCCACATCCGAGCGCAGGAAATGCACATAGGCCTGATTGTTGAGGTTGATGTCGTCAGTGTAATTTCCGGTTCCGGTCAGGAACCTTACGTCTTCGCGCCGCTTCGGGCTGGCGCCGATGCCACTATCCTTTGGCATTGTCCAAATCTCCTCCCTGGATGGTGCGCGCAATGGCGCACCTCTTGGTCATGCAAAATTGTCTTTCGTCCCGGGCCGCGCCTCCCTGCGCTGCCCGCGGCGGGCTTATGGCTTTATTCGGCAGCAATGGCCGTCACGTCCTGACCGGACGCGGCAAGGATCGCCTTGACGATGTTATGATAGCCGGTGCAGCGGCAGATATTGCCTTCAAGATAGGCGCGCACCTCGGCTTCGGTCGGCTTGGGGTTTTCCTTCAGCAGCGCCGCCGCCGACATCACCATGCCCGGCGTGCAGAAACCGCACTGAAGCCCGTGGTGATCCTGAAACGCCTGCTGGATCGTATTCAGCGTACCATCCGGAGCCGCCTGCCCTTCGATGGTGGCAACCTCTGCGCCGTCTGCTTCGGCCGCCAGCATGGTGCAGGATTTGACCGCCTTGCCGTTCACATGCACCACGCAGGCGCCGCACTGGCTGGTATCGCAGCCTACATGTGTCCCCGTGAGACCCAGCTCGTCGCGCAGAAATGACGCCAGGAGCGTGCGCCCCTCCACATCACCGCTGGCGGGCTTGCCGTTCACGGTCATCGAGACCTTCGCCATGAATTCCTCCCATTCGCTACTTTTGTTTGGCTGAATAGGAGTTAAGCACGGGATGCGGCTGACGCGAACCCCCAGAAAGGCCTCTGGCCGTAACATTTTTGCCAAACGGCAAGAAGCCGCGCGTAACACGTTGGAGATGCGGACATTTTGTGCTGTTTGGCGCAGCGTTCAGCCCCGCCCGGCGTCATCCTGTCCAGCGCGGCGCGGCATGGGCCGGGTGGGAATCTCTTTCAGCAGGCCCCCGACCCCCATGGCGGCGATATCCGCCCCGCGCAACGCCACTCCGCAGATCACCCGCTCCAACACCCAGTCGGCACCATTGAGCGCGGGCGAGCGGGCGCAACCCGGCAGGCCGATCAACGGTTTCTCACCCAATGCACCGAGAAACAGAAGGTTGCCCGGATCCACCGGCATGCCAAAGCGCGTCACCGTGCCACCCGCGTGGCGCAGCGCCTGAGGCGCCACATCCAGTGGGTCCGAGGTCGCCGATCCGGTCAGGATCAGGATGACCTCTCCCGGCGCATCGGCAATTGCCGCTGACAGCTCCGCCTCGCGGTGGTGCACAACCACGCGATCTGTCAACTCCATACCCATCCGGTCGAGCCGTCCGGCCATGGCCGCGCGGCCCTTTTCGGATGGAGTATCGCCCGTAACCCGCGTTTCGATCAGGGTTGCGGTCTTGTAGGCCGGGGCGCGCACCCGCAACGCCCCGCCTGCATTCCTTGCCGCTTGTCTCAGGTGCGCCTCTGGCACCCCGTAGGCGATGATCTTGATGGTGGCGATCATGCCGCCTGCATCGACCCGGTGATAGGCGGGCACGGTGGCGATGGTGATCATCGGATCGACCGCATTCACCGCCTCCAGCCGCGCCCGGTCCAGCTCCACCACACCGCAGGTTTCGGCATAAAGGTTCACCCGCCCCGCCCCGGCTCCGGAAATGCGCAAGCCCTGGGCGCCCGGGTCCGGAACGATGGCGCGGGCCAGGGCCTGCGCCGCCGCGTCCTCGTGCATATCGCCCTGTTCCAGCCGCGCGGCGGTGACTTCGGAAAACCCGGAGGCGGCCAGATCACTCAGATCCGCCGGGGTCAGCGCCGTGCCCTTGGCAATCTTGCGGGTCTCAAGATGCAGGGAATGGGCCAGAATCGCCCCCTCGGCCTGATCCAGCGGAACCGGGCCGAACTTCATGAGGATTTGCCGCGCAGAACCGCTGTCATCTCGGCCAGGATCGACACCGCGATTTCAGACGGGCCCGCCGCGCCGATATCCAGACCGATGGGCCCGTGGATGCGCTCGATCTGTTCTCCGGTGAAACCAGCCGCCACCATCCGGTCCACCCGTTTGGCATGGGTGCGGGTGGAGCCAAGCGCGCCAATGTAAAAACAATCGGCGCCCAGCGCAGCCTCCAGCGCCGGATCGTCGAGTTTCGGATCATGGGTCAGCAGCACCAGCGCGGTGCGGGCATCAAGGCCAAGCTTTTCCACCGCCTCGTCCGGCCAATCGTCCATCAATGTCTCGCCCGGGAACCGCGCGGCGGCGGCAAAGGCCTCGCGCGGGTCGATAATCACCGGATCATAACCCGCAATCCGCGCCATGGGCACCAGCGCCTGGGCGATATGCACCGCCCCCACCACAATCAACCGCAGTGGCGGGTTGTGCACGGCAACGAAGGTCTTTCCGTCTTCCTCAACACCAGAGCGGTCCATGCGCAGGCGCTCAGCATAGCCATCGCGCACCAGACGCTGCGCGCCGCTGTCCAGATCCACCTCATAGGCGAGCGCGATACGTTCCTTGCGGGCCGCGACCAGTTCCTCCAGCAGATCCACCGGCAGGGCGCCGCCCACGGGTTCAACCAGAACTTTGATGGTGCCGCCGCAGGCCAGCCCCACGGCAAAGGCATCATCATCGCTGACCCCGAACTCGAGCAGGCGGTGCTTGCCATCCTCGATGGCTTCCAGCGCCTCAAAGACCACCGCGCTTTCGACGCAGCCGCCCGAGACCGAGCCTTCGATGCGGCCATCGCCGCCCACCACCAGCTGCGATCCGGCCCGGCGCGGCGCCGATCCCCAGGTCTGCACCACCGTGGCCAATGCAGCCCCGGTGCCATCCCTGTGCCATTCCAGCGCCACCTCCGGCGCGTTCTCGAAACGCTGGGTTTCCTCTGACATGCAATCCTCCCGGCGTGTCTTCCGCCTTTGTTGCCCCCAAGGTTGACGCGAAGGCCAGAGGTTTCAAGCCGAAAACGCAGCGCAAAACGCAAAGCGCCCGCCGGGACCGGCGGGCGTTCGGGCATATTACAGGCGCGGGAGGGTGCCTATTCAGCCGGTTGCAGGTTCGATTTGGAGGGCGTCAGCCGCTCGGGCAGGGCAAAGGCCAGCGCGATGAAACCAAGGCCCAGAACGATGCCGAGGATATCGCCCGGCAGCGCCGTCATCCCGTCGAACTTGGATCCCGGCACGGTGCCAACGGTGACCTTGCCGCCCGCGATGCTGTCCAGAAGGCCGCTCGATTTCCACATCGGGTAGGTGACCATATAGGCCGCTGCACCCAGAAGGCCGCCGGCGATGAAGAACAGCGCATCCTTGCGACCCGAGGCCGCCGCGACCACGCCGGTGCCAGGGCAATAGCCCGCCAGCGCCCAGCCCGCGCCCAGCATCAAGCCGCCAATAAAGACGCCCACATAGGCGGTTTTTACGGACATATGCCCCACGTCGACAAAGCCCAGCATCTGGCCCGCGAACATCAGCACCGAACCGGTGCCGATGGCCAGCAGGATGGTCTTGGCGAGGTTGAGGTTGGTGAGGTTCAGCATCTTGCCGATCATGTTCGGGTTGCTGGCGCCGATACGGTCCAGAACCGCGCCGAAAGCCAGACCGATAACAATTGCGAGAACGATAGACATCATGGCTCAGGCCTCCTTCTTGAACAGGATAAGGGATACGGGGATCGCAGCGGCAAAGGCCCCGGCGGCAAAGAGATAGCCCGACAGCGCGGTCTGCATCATGCCCGACATCATGTGCCCAGAGGTGCAGCCGCCAGCCAGGCGCGCGCCGTAAAGCACGATGAAACCGCCAACAAAGGTCGCGCCGTAGCGCAGGGCAACCCCGTCCCCCATATTGGCGCGCCACAGATCGGGGATGCTGCGCTCCCGCGCGGGCAGGCCGCCGCGCGCCATCACCGACAGAAAGCCGCCCACCGCCATCGCCAGCACAAAGACAAAGCTGTAGTTCAGCGGGTTCATCACCGATTTGGCGTATTTGCCATTCGATTTCGCCAGATAGGCATTGGTCGAGGTATATCCTTCCTCGGTCTTGGTCACCAATTCGCTGTTCACCGCGTCGCCGATGATCCCGTCCAGGATCACGAATTGCGTGGACACGCCAATCGGTTTGACCAGCAGCACCGCCAGAAAGAAGACGAACCCCAGCAGAAGCCCTCCGGTTTTCCAGTTCATGGCCATCATCAGCCTCCCAAATTACATTCCATTTACGGAATGTAGCAGGCTGAGCGCAGGTCAGGCTTGACCCAGATCAATTACATTCGGCTTTTAGAATTCGTCAGAGAAGCGCCATCAACCGCGCCTTTTCGCCCTGGTCCTCGGGGCGGGAAATCGCCTGCGCCAGATCTTCGAGCGAGGCAATGGAGTGGCCGGCCCGAAAACTGTCCACATGAGGCAGCATGGCGCGGATACCTTGTGCCTTGGGGGCGAAGCCTTCCCAACGGAGCAGCGGGTTCAGCCAGATCAGCCTCCGCGATGACAGGTGCAGGCGCTGCATCTCCTTGGCCAGTTGGTCCGGGTCGTCCCGGTCCAGCCCGTCAGTGATCAGCAGCACCACAGCCCCCTGCCCCATCACCCGGCGCGACCAGTCGCGGTTGAATTCATGCAGGCAGGATCCGATCCGGGTGCCGCCCTCCCAGTCCTGCGCCTCGGCGCCCGCTGCGGCCAAGGCCGCGTCCACATCGCGCGTGGCCAGATGGCGGGTGATATTGGTGAGCCGCGTGCCAAAGGTGAAGCCATGCACCTTGGCCCAGCCCGCACCCTTTTGGTTGGCGACCGAATGCAGGAAATGCAGCACGATGCGGCTGTACTGGCTCATGGAGCCGGAAATATCGCAGATCACCACCAGATTGGGCCAGCGGATGCGCCGTTTGGCGCGGGCGATATCTTGCAAATCGCCGCCCCGGCGTGCTGCATCGCGCAGGGTGCGCCGCCAATCGGCCCGCTGCCCATGCGGCGCGGCCATCAGGCGGCGCGACTGGATCGGCTGCACCGGCAGGCGCATCTGCGACAGGATGCGTTTGGCGCGGGCAACTTCCTCGGTGCTCATCTGTTCGAAATCCAAGGACCGCAAACGCTCCTCCGAGGACATCGTCAGCGTCGCGTCGATCTCGAACTCGGTGCCCTCGTCCTCTTGCCCCTCTGGCAGGTCGATCTGATCATTGGCACCATCCAGCAGCGCCTCGGCCGCGCGTTTTTCACCGGGTTTGGCGGCGCGCTCTTCCTGCACGCCGCGCACCGCAGGCAGCATCGCCGCCATCATATGCTCCAGAAACCGCGGATCGCGCCAATAAAGACGAAAGATCTGCGCAAAGACCGCCCGGTGTTCGGGACGGGTCACGAAACAGGCGTGCAGTGCCCAGTAGAAATCCTGCCGACTGGTGAAACCCGCTGCCGCTACAGCCTCAACCGCATCCACCACCCGGCCCGGCCCGATGGGCAGCCCCGCCTTGCGCAGAGCGCGGGCGAAATGGGTGACGTTCTGGACGAGTTTCGGATCGTCCGGCAGGGAGAGTTCGGGCAGTTCAACCATCAGATCAGCACCCGGATCACGGCGTCTCCTCCAATGTCTGCTTGGCCTTGTCGAGGATGCGTTTCGCCTCGGAGCCCTGCAATTGTGCGATATCGTCCTGGTATTTCAGGATCGCGCCCAGTGTGTCGGCGATCACCTCGGGGCTGAGGTCGATCACGTCGAGCGCAAGCAGGCAATTGGCCCAGTCGATGGTTTCGGCCACGCCGGGTTTCTTGAACAGATCCTCAGTCCGCAACGCCTGCACAAAGGCGACCACTTCGCGGCTGAGTTTTTCGGAGGCTTCGGGCGCACGGGCCCGCAGGATTTCGACCTCGCGGGTGAAATCGGGATAATCGACCCAGTGATACAGGCAGCGCCGTTTTAGCGCGTCATGCACCTCACGCGTGCGGTTGGAGGTCAGGATCACGATGGGCGGCTCGGGCGCCTTGATGGTGCCAAGTTCCGGAATGGTCACCTGAAAATCGCTGAGCGCCTCCAGAAGGAACGCCTCGAAGGGCTCATCGGTGCGGTCCAGTTCGTCGATCAGCAGAACGGGCGCGCCATTCTCATCGGGGCGCATCGCCTCCAAGAGTGGCCGTTCGATCAGAAACTCGTCAGAGAACAGCTCCATTTGCAGCGCCGCGCGGTCGGCGCCGCCTGCAGCCTCAGCGGTGCGGATCGCCACCATCTGCGCGGCAAAATTCCATTCATAAACCGCGCTGGAGGCATCAAGCCCCTCGTAGCATTGCAGCCGGATCAGGCGCCGACCCAGCGCCGCCGACAGGGCCTTGGCGATCTCGGTCTTGCCGACGCCGGCCTCGCCTTCCAGGAACAAGGGGCGGCCCAGACGCAGCGACAGGAAAACCACGGTAGCAAGCGCCCGGCCGCAGACATAACCCTGCTCCCCCAGCATCTGTTGCACCTGATCGATGGATTGCGCCTCTGTCATGCCTTGCCTCCCCGCTTGGTCGCACCAAGAGGCCATGCGCCCAACGCGCGGTCAAGGCTGGTCTGCCCCCGTTTTCGGATTGTTGATTTCGTTTGTTGGGCAACACTTCGACAAGGGTTAACGGCTATACACCCTGCAATGATTGACGCAGGGCGCCCGCCCTGCCATGGATTTTGGCAATGACGATAGCCCCGGCTGTACCCGATCCATGTGTGACGACGACGTGCGGTAACGAGAGGCAAGATGCAGGCGGCAAGGCAACAGATCGAATGATGCGCCACGGATCAACACAGCCCGGCACTTCGCGCCGGGACGCCAAAGGGGATGCATGATGCGCATCACCGCCGTCACCTGCGTCAAGAACGAAGGCCCCTTCCTGCTCGAATGGATCGCCTATAACCGGCTGATCGGGGTCACGGATTTCCTGTTCTATTCCAACGATTGCAGCGATGGCACTGATGACCTGCTAGATGCATTGGCGGCGCGGGGGCTGGTGCAGCATCTGCCCAACCCGGCCGAGGGGCGCAATTACCAGATGGAGGCGCTGAAACACGCGCGCCAGCAGCCTATCGTGGCAGATGCGGACTGGGTCTGGGTGGCCGATGTGGATGAATTCCTCAACATCCACACGGGCGGTCACACAATCCCCGATCTGATCACGGCCTGCGGCAATCCCCAGGCGATTTCGCTCAGCTTCCAATTCTTTGCCAATGACGGGGTCGAGGCCTTCGAAGACGTGCCGGTGATCGCCCAGTTCACCCGTTCGCATAACCCGGATATCTACTGCGCCGATGGTTCAATCGAGGTCAAGACGCTGGTACGCCGCGATTTTCCGCTGCAATACTATGGCGCGCATCGCCCGTTCTTCCGCAAGGCTTTGGCCAAGGACAAGCGCCCCGTCTGGACCGATGGTGGCGGCCGCCGGGTGCCCTTCCGGTTCCTGATGGCTGCAAACCGCGATCATATCCGCAAACTCCCGGCCAAAGGCGCCCGCAGCCTTGCGACGCTGAACCACTACGCGCTGCGTTCGCTCGACAGCTATCTGGTGAAGAATGACCGCGGCGATGTGAACCGGGAAAATCGCGCCTTTGACGATACCTATTGGCGCGAACGCAATGACCCCGCCTATGAGGACCTGTCGATCCAACGCCATCTCCCGGCGATGGAGGCGGCGCTTGCCGATCTGAAATCCGACCCCGAGATCGCCGCCCTGCACGAGGCGGCAGTGCGCCTGCATCGTCACAGACGCGATGAGCTACTGGCCCAGCCCAACTATCAGGCGATGCGCGATCAGCTGCGCGCCGCCCCAACCCTGCCCCCACAGGAAGAGGCGCTGCTGCGCGATCTTGACCTCTGGACCAAAGAGGCGGCGCAATGAGCCTCAAGGTCATCAACCTCGGCCTGCCGAAGTCGGGCACCACCACGCTGGGCAAGGCGCTGTCGCAGGCGGGTTATTCCGTGGCCGATCACCGCCTGCGCGACCGCGAGGAAGACAAACCCGGCAAGCGGCGGATTTTCGTCGGCAGCCTCCTTTACAAAGGACTATATGAGCGCGGCGATCCCATGGCCTATCTGGATGGTTTTGATGCGCTGTCAGAGGTGAGCTTTATCCACGGCAAATTCTCGGTCTGGCCGCAATTCGATTTTGCCCTGCTGCAGGTGCTGAAGGATCTCAACCCGGGGCTCAAATTCATCGCCACCCGGCGCGATGCGGCCAGTCATTCGAAATCGATCATGGCCTGGAACAACCTTGGCACCGCTCGGCTGCCCGCCAGCACGGTGCCTGGCCTGCCGATCGGATACGGCAAGACGCCGGAACAGCAGATGATCTGGATCGACGGTCATTACGAGGCGCTGAAACACTGGTTCCGCGAGGACCCCGATTACCTTGAGATCAACGTCGCCGATGCCGGTGCGCAAGCGCGGGTGGGCGCGTTCCTTGGACGCGATCTACCCTGGTGGGGCCAGGCCAACGTCAACCGGAAGGCACGTTCCTGACCATGCGCATCGTTCTTCATATCGGGCTCGAGCATACAGGCGCCGAGCGGCTGCAAAAGGTTCTGGCCCACAAGCGGGACCAGCTGCGCGGCAAGGGCGTGTTGTTTCCCACCTCTCCCGGCGGCAGCAATCACACACGCCTGTTCATGGCAGTGACCGATCCGGAACACGTGGACCCGCTGCGCCATGCCCGCGGCCTTGCCGATCACGCGCGGCAAGCGCTGTTGCGCGAAAAGCTGAGCGCCGATCTGGCCCGTGAGGTCAATGAGGCGCAGCCGGACATTCTGATCCTCTCGGCCTCGCAACTGGGCAGCAGGCTGCACCGGCGCAGCGAGCTGATGCGGCTGAAGGATATGCTGACCCCGCTATCCGGCGACATCAGCATCGTGGCGCATCTGGACGATCCCGCCCGCCTGCTGGCGCGCAGCTATGGCGCGCAGGTGCTGAACGGGCGCGCTACCCCGCTGGAACGCGAACTGGCGCTGGCCGATCAACCGGACTGGTGGCAAGCCTGCCTCGCGCATCAGCCGCAGATCAGACCGCAGGAAAACCAGTTCGAAGAAACCGAAGGCGCGCCCTTCTGGCTCGATTATAAGGCCCTGCATCAGCATTGGGAGAATGTTTTCGGCGCCGGGTCCATGAGCTTCCGCTCTTACGACGAGGCCCTGTTCTACGGGCCGGAGGCCACCAAAGAGATCCGCGCCGCATTTGGCATTGCGCAGCAGATCGGACGCTGCGGCGATGCGACACCGACCGCGATGCCTGCCGCGCCCTGGCTGACGCGGGCGCGGCAGCTCAATACGCTGCTGCAACATATCACCCTGCATCAGGGCAGGATCGTACCGCCGAAAATGTGGCGCGGTTTCCTGAATGAGCTGCAGATCGACGGCGCGCCGATGGACCCGGCGCAGCTGGCCTGTATCTCAAACCGGTTTGCCGCCGCAAATCAGGCCCTTGCCGAGCAGCACCCCGGATTGTCTGCAGCCAGCTTAGCCATCCAGCCCGGTGTCCAAGACCATTCCGACGCGGAGTGGCAGGAGGCGGACCCGGAAATGGGCTTTCGCGCCTCGCAGTACCTGCTGCGCTTCATGCCGCAGATTGAGGCCGCAACCCGCGCCTCCCGACCAGCGGACGAGGCCAAGCAGGACCCAGCCGCCGCGGAACCCACCGCGCAGGCCCGCAAAGTGATGACCCCGCTGGCGTTAAAAAACTTCGAAATGCTGCAAACATCGCCCTTCCGGCCGCATGACAATATCGGCGCGCTGGATGAAACCGCGCGTGCCGCCCCCTATGCGGAGGTGCCACGCCGTGCCCTGCCTCAAGGCAGCAGCGGCAATGTGATCGTCGGCTGCATGAAGAACGAGGCGCCGTATATCCTGGAATGGGTGGCCTATCATCGCGCCATCGGTGTGGACAACTTCCTGATCTACACCAATGGCTGCGAAGACGGCACCACCGAGATCCTCGACCGGTTGCAGGAGAAGGGCATCCTGCAGCACCGCAACAACGACGACTGGCGCGGCAAGTCTCCGCAGCAGCACGCGCTGAACCAATCGCTGAAGGAACCGGTGATCACCCAGGCCGATTGGGTCGTCCATATCGACGTCGACGAATTCATCAACGTGCGCTGTGGCAACGGCACTCTGCAGGATTTCTTTGACCGGGTGCCGGATGCCACCAATGTGGCGATGACCTGGCGCCTGTTCGGCCATAACGATGTGACCCGGCTGTCGGATGATTTCGTCATCGGCCAGTTTGATGCCTGCGCGCCGAAATACTGCCCCAAGCCGCACACGGTTTGGGGGTTCAAGACGATGTTCAAGAACACCGGCGCCTATCAGAAGATCAGCTGCCACCGCCCCAACAAGCTGCAGGACGGGTTCCGCGATCAGGTCCGCTGGGTCAACGGATCGGGCCGCGACATGACGCAGGATGTGCTCGACAACGGCTGGCGCAACTCGCGCCGCTCCATTGGTTACGATCTGCTGCAGCTCAACCACTACGCGCTGCGCTCGGCCGAAAGTTTTCTGGTCAAACGTCAGCGCGGACGTGCCCTGCATGTGGATCGCTCCATCGGCCTCAACTACTGGATCCGCATGGACTGGAACGACCACAAGGACGTCACCATCCAACGGAACCTTCCGCGCCTGCGCGCCGAATATGACCGGCTGATGGAGGATGCGACCCTGCGCCAGTGGCATGAGAAAGGCCTCGACTGGCATCGGGCCAAGGCCGAGGAACTGCATGGGATGGAGGAATTCGAAACCCTTTACCGGCAGGCTCTGGACGTAAAACTGACCGCAACCGAACGCGTTGCATATGCGCTTGCGCTGGATATGGAGAGCTGAAGACATGACCGCCGCAGCCACCGACCCGGTTCTGACCTGTCTGGATATGAAGTTCCCGCTGGACAAGGCGGTGCTGCCGCCGCGTGTGCGTAAACTGCTGCGCACCGGCGCCTATGAGGCCAAGGAGGCCGTGGCCGCGAAGAAGCTGATCTGCACCGGGGATGTGGTGATGGAACTGGGCGGCGGTATCGGTTTCATGTCGACGCTGGTCGCCACCCAGACCCCGGCGCAATCCGTGCATTCGTTCGAGGCAAACCCGCAGCTCTTGCCCTATATCCACCGGGTGCATGCGCTCAACGACGTCACCAAAGCAAAAGTAACCCATGCAGTGCTCAGCGACAGCGACGGAACCGCACCCTTTTACGTGCGGCCCAATTTCCTTGCCTCTTCCCTGACACCAATGGCCGAGGATGGCCCTGACGTTCAACAGGTCGAGGTGCCGATGCGCGATATGAACCGGGTGATGGCAGAGCTGAAACCCAGCGTGCTGATCTGCGATATCGAGGGCGCCGAGGCAGAGCTGCTGCCAAAGATGGACCTGTCCTCGCTGCGGGCGGTGCTGATCGAGACCCATCCGCAATGGATCGGCAAGGCAGGCATCCGCAAGGTCTTTCAATGCCTTGATGCCGCCGGTCTGGTGTTTTTCCCGCGCTGGTCGCATGGCAAGGTCGCCGTGTTCCGGTCCGACTGGTAAGCCCATGCGGTATCTGGCCATCCTTACCCTGCGCAACGAAGGTGCCTTTCTGCTCGAATGGCTGGCCCATCACCTCGCCGTGGGGTTTACCGATTTCCTTGTCTTTTCAAACGACTGCCAAGACGGCACCGACAGGATGCTGGACCGGCTCGATGACCTTGGCCACCTGACCCATGTGCGAAACGACGGCCCCTATGGCAAGGGTGGCATCCAGTTCAGCGCCCTGAAGCTGGCGGACCGGCACCGGCTGGTGAAAAAGGCCGACTGGATCATGGCGCTGGATATCGATGAATTCGTCAATATCCACGCGGGCCGTGGTCAGTTGGGCGACCTCTTGGAAGCGCTGCCCGCGGCCGACGCCATCACCCTGACATGGCGGCTGTTCGGTAATGGCGACACCCTGCGCTATGAGGACACGCCGGTGACGGAGCAGTTCACCCGCTGCGCCCCCGAGGTGATCCACTGGCCGTGGCGCGCGGCGATGTTCAAGACGCTTTATCGCAACGACGGCACCTATCGCAAAACCGGGGTGCACCGCCCGCGCGGGGTAGAGGACGACAGCGCGCTTGAGCAGTTCCGCTGGTTCGATTGCGAAGGGCGAGAACTGGGGCCGCAGTTCAAGACCCGCCGCCTGTTTTCCGACTACGGCCAGCCCAACCACCGGCTGGCGCAGCTGAACCACTATGCGCTTGGCGCGATGGAAAGCTTTGTCCTGAAGGCAGACCGAGGCCGCGCGGTGCACTCCGACCATATGCTCGATGTGGATTACTGGGTCGAACGCAACTTCAACACTGATGAAGATACCTCCATTGCCCGCTACAGCGAGGCGCGCGCTGCCATTCAGGCGCTGCTGCTGGAAGATGGCAAACTCGCCCGCCTGCACGAAAAAGCCGTGGCCTGGCGTCACGCCCGGTTCCGCGAGCTGATGTTGCAGGAACCGTTTCGCGCCCTCTTTGCCCGGCTATTGATGACCCCGCCCTCGCGCCCGATCAACGCGGTCACGGCGCGCACCCTGGCCGGGTTCGCAACATTGGGACGCCGGGTCGAGCAGGCCCGGGGCGACAGCGCGCCGCAAGCCACCACGGAGCAGTCGGCAGACCGGGCCAACGGAGAGGCCGAGCCGCCCAAAGAGAGCGGCACGGACTGAACCGCGCAGAGCCGGAAAACTGGCATGAGTTTTTCTCAATTTTGCCGCATTCCGCCCCTAGCTTCAGACCCAACTATCGGTCCGTCAAAGGCCCGGAGGCAGAGGATCATGGGCATGCAGGACGGTTCAGACGCGCTTGAGACAGATCTTTCCGGGCTGAAACCAGCCCAGTGGAAAGAGCGGCTTGCCGTGCTCAGCGAGGAGCTGGGTATGTTCCAGCCTCTGGGCGCGCGCCACTGCGCCGCCTTCATCGATCAGGGCAACACGCTTCTTGTGAGCTTTGAAACCATCCAAGGCATCCAGAGTCTGTCCGAACTGGCGCAACCCCTGGGCTTTGATCTGGTCCGCAACCTTGGCTGGTCGCATCTGTGCATGATTTCGGATGGCGACACCTGGTTCCGCGACGAACAGGTCTTTGGCTTCATCGACCAGCTGATCGACGACGGGTTCTTCGAGGAATTCGACAATGTCGTCTTCTATGGCGCCGGCCCCTGCGGCTATGCGGCCAGCGCCTTTTCGGTGGCGGCCCCCGGCGCAACCGTGGTGGCCATCCAACCGCAGGCGACGCTGGATCCGCGCATGACCGAATGGGATGAACGCTTCATCGAGATGCGCCGCACCTCTTTCACCGACCGCTATGGCTATGCGCCCGATATGCTGGACGCCGCCGATCATGCCTTTGTCCTGTATGATCCGCGCGAACATCTGGATGCCATGCACGCCGCCCTGTTTGCCCGCAGCAATGTCACCCGCCGCCGTCTGCCGGACTTTGGCGAGGCGGTGCAGACACGGCTGATCGAGATGGATGTGCTCTATCAGATCCTGTCGATGGCTGGTTCGGGCAAGCTGACAGATCTGGCTTTGTCACGCGTTCTGCGCGCCCGGCGCAACAATACCGCCTATCTGCGCAACGTCATGGGACACCTCGACAAACGCGACCGGCCGTATTTGATGACCCTGCTGTGCCGTAACGTGACTGCGCGCCTGCGCGCGCCGCGGTTCCGGCAACGCTTGCAGAACCTGCGCAAACGCGCCGCCGAGGGTGATTTCACCCTGCCGCCGGAACGCTGATCCCAACGCGCCCCTCGCCGTCTGATAGAATAGTTATGCCCAGCACCGGGCACCGGTGACAGATCGTCCTGTGGCGGGCTTCTTTCTTCCCCTTTCTGCGTGCCTGTGCTAACGCGGCGCCATGACACAGACCACGCCCCAGACGCTGACCCTCACCCGCCCCGATGACTGGCATCTGCACCTGCGCGATGGCGCCATGCTGCAGGCCGTGCTGCCGGAAACCGCGCGCCATTTCGGCCGCGCCATCATCATGCCCAATCTGGTGCCGCCGGTGGTAACCGGGGCGCAGGCCGCCGCTTATCGCGATCGCATCCTGGCCGCGCTGCCGGGCGACATGTCCTTTGAGCCGCTGATGACGCTGTATCTGACCGAGGACACAGATCCCGGCGATATGGCCGCAGCCCATGCCAGCGGGTTGATCAAGGCGGTGAAACTCTACCCCGCTGGGGCCACCACCAATTCGGCTTCGGGCGTGCGTGATTTCGACAAGGTGCGTCCGGTGCTGGAGAAAATGGCCGAAATCGGCTTGCCGCTTTGTGTGCATGGCGAGGTGACCGACAGCGACATCGACATCTTCGACCGCGAAGCCGTGTTCATCGACCGGGTGCTGGACCCGGTGCGCCGCGCCACACCGGGCCTGCGCGTCGTGATGGAGCATATCACCACCGCCAACGGTGTGGACTATGTGAAGGCCAACGCGGCGGACCTTGGCGCGACCATCACCACCCATCACCTGATCATCAACCGCAACCACATCCTGGTTGGCGGCATCAAACCGCATTATTATTGCCTGCCGGTGGCCAAGCGCGAAGAACATCGCCTGGCCCTTCGCGAGGCCGCCACCTCGGGCGATGCGCGGTTTTTCCTCGGCACGGATTCGGCACCCCATACCGACCCCAACAAGGAAAGCGCCTGCGGCTGCGCAGGCTGTTTCACCGCCACCAACACCATGGCGCTGCTCGCCCATGTGTTCGAAGAGGATGGCGCGCTGGACAAGCTGGAAGGCTTTGCCTCGAAAAACGGCCCGGCCTTTTATCGCCTGCCGGAAAACGACAGCACCATCACCCTGGTCAAACAGGACGCCCCCACCGCCTTCCCGGAAAAGATCGAAAGCGGCGAAGGCCCGGTGACCGTGTTCGATCCCGGCTTCCCGGTGCATTGGACCGTCGCCTGAACCCAACCAATTTGACATCTTCGCCGGAGGTTCCCAATTGAACCACCGGCGGAAACTTGGGTATTGCCTACGCTCCTGTCTCCAACTTCGCGATCTCCTCACAAACAACCTCTGTACTCACACCGTTTAGGTGTTCCGGTAGGTGTTTCAGGATCTGGTACTCATCCACCAGCGCTTTCAATTTTTTGCCCTGGGAGCGCGCGCAGTTTAGCGCGATAAGCTGCAACTCACTATCCGATAGCTGTGCTCTCAGGATGTTGGTGTACACTTTCTTTTCCGTCGCAGCTGATTGATCAACAAGTTTCAGCACGTTGTAAAGTAGCCGAAAGTAGCTGTTCAGATCGTCGGCATGCTCCCCGTAACCTTCCAGAAATTGACGAGCGGAAGAGCTTGCTTTTTCCTCATCAGTTGGTTCTGGCCCTCCCATAACCATGACCCAACCATGTGTCGCAGCCAATAAATATAGAATATCCGCTAGCTGATCACGGCCGGACCTAGGAGTTTTTCCGTCTCTCGAAGGCCCCACTATATCATTGATATATTGATTAAAAACACTGAGCAGATTGAAAAACGTCTGTTCAAACATCTGCTGCCGCAGGCTCTGGTTCTGCAGCTCCATCTGCGCCTTCTGTCCGGCCAGCTCCTCGCGCGACGCTTGCATCTCCTGCCGTTGCAGCTTCAGATCCTCGCGCTGCATTTCGATCTGGCGCTTTTGCTGGCGCAGGGTCACGATCAGCCCCACAAAAGCCAGCCCGGTAAAGAGCGACGTCAGTGCGCCGTATGAATCCCCAAAAGGACCCGCGCTCTGAAAATCTCCGTGCCACCATCGCAACAGATTGGGGCTGATAAACCAGCCGCCAATAACAGCGGCAAAAGCCAAGCCGGTTCCCCAACCGACCGAGGTGGCGGAATCTTCCTGCATCAATAACTTCTCCGTTCAAACAACCCGCAGCTTAGCTCGTGGCCCCGGGACCACAAGTCCCCTCGACAGTCGACCCTCAACTCAGGTATCAGCGCGCGAACCCTCGTCTGCTCAAACAAGGTGCCCGCCCATGATCCCCTCCTCCTACCCCTCTGCCGAAGAAATCGCCCGCCTCTCTGCCCGGATGCTGCTGGAAATCGGCGCGGTGAATTTCAACACCGACACGCCCTATACGCTGGCCTCCGGCCTGCCCTCGCCCAGCTATATTGACTGCCGCAAGCTGATCTCCTTCCCGCGCATCCGCTCCACGCTGATGGATTTCATGACCGTCACCGTGATGCGTAACGCAGGCTTTGAAGCCTTCGACAATATTGCGGGTGGTGAGACGGCCGGCATTCCCTTTGCTGCGCTGGTGGCCGAGCGCATGGCGCTGCCGATGACCTATGTGCGCAAAAAGCCCAAAGGTTATGGCCGCAACGCCCGCATCGAAGGCGCGATGAGCGAAGGCGAGCGGGTGCTGCTGGTCGAGGATCTGACCACCGATGGCGGCTCGAAACTGTCCTTTGTCGATGCAATCCGCGAAACCGGCGCCACATGCGGCCACACGGCGGTGATCTTCTACTACGACATCTTTCCTGAAACGACCAAGACGCTGGGCGATCACGGGGTCGAGCTGCATTACCTCTGCACCTGGTGGGACGTTCTGGCCGAGGCCCGCGCGCAAGAAGCCTTCAGCACCGAAACGCTGGATGAGGTGGAAAAGTTCCTCAAGGACCCGCGTGCCTGGCAGGATGCGCATAAATCCGCCTAAAACGCACAGGCAGGCCCGGCCTGCCGTTTAAGCCCTGATCCAGCACGCCAGTTCGGCAGAGCAGCCCCAGTGTGCTGGATACTTTATTTGGGCGTACATCCGTGCCATGCTACCCGATATAGCGTCCCGCCCTGCGGGGGCCGCAAAGATCCCCAGACACCGGGCAGCTATCCACAGGTTGCCCACAGGGATTTCCAGATGGCTTTGAGCCAGCGAATTGACCTATCTATCCGGACCGAATGAAGAGAGCCGTGATGAACGAATTGACCCCATTTGATGGCGACCAGCCCCCCGCGCCCATGCCCGAACCTGATGCCCCGCAGCAGGCCAGCGGCATGGAGGCAAACGAGCTGCCCCATTCGGTCGAAGCCGAACAGCAGCTTCTGGGGGCGATCCTGACCAACAACGACGTCTATGACCGCGTGGCGTCGATCATCAATTCCACCCATTTCTACGACCCGGTCCACACCCGCATCTATGAAATCGCCGCGGCGCGGATCTCCAAGAACGCGCTGGCCTCTCCGGTGACGCTGAAGGCCTTCATGGAAGATGATGAAGGGCTGAAGGAGCTGGGCGGCCCGGCCTATCTGGCAAAACTGGCCGGGGCCTCGATCTCGGCCTATGCTGTGCGCGACTATGCTCAGATGATCTATGATCTGGCAATCCGGCGCGAGCTGATCGCGCTGGGGCAGTCGATCTCTGACAAGGCGCGCCGGGTGGATGTGTCCTCGGAGCCGAAAGAACAGATCGTCGAAGCGGAACAATCGCTCTATCAGCTGGCCGAACAGGGCCAGACCGAAAGCGGTTTCAAGTCCTTCCTGAAAGCGGTGACCGAGGCGGTCAACGTCACCAACGAGGCCTATCAGCGTGGCGGCGGCATGGCCGGGATTTCCACCGGCCTTGATGATCTCGACAAACAGCTGGGCGGGTTGCACCCGTCAGACCTTCTGATCCTTGCGGGCCGCCCCTCGATGGGTAAAACCTCGCTCGCGACCAACATCGCCTTCAACGTCGCCAAGGCCTATAAACGCGGGGTGAAACCCGATGGCACTGAAGGCGCCGTGGATGGCGGCGTGGTCGGCTTCTTCTCACTCGAGATGAGCGCCGAACAGCTGGCGGGGCGTATCCTCGCCGAAGCATCCGAGATTTCCAGCCACAAGATCCGTCAGGGTGACATGACCGAAGGCGAATTCCGCCGCTTCGTGCAGGCCGCCAAGGATCTGGAAAGCTGCCCACTGTTCATCGACGACACCCCCGCCCTGCCGATTTCGCAGCTGGCCGCCCGCGCCCGCCGCCTGAAGCGGACCCACGGGCTGGACCTTCTGGTGATCGACTACCTGCAGCTTTGCCGCGGCATGTCCGACAACCGGGTGAACGAAATCGCCGAAATCTCGATGGGGATGAAGGCCATCGCGAAAGAGCTGAACATTCCGGTGGTGGCCCTGTCGCAGCTCTCTCGTCAGGTCGAAAGCCGGGACGATAAACGCCCGCAACTGTCGGACCTCCGGGAATCCGGCTCGATCGAACAGGATGCCGACGTGGTGATGTTCGTGTTCCGCGAAGAATACTACAAGGAACGCGAAAAACCCGGCGATCACGAGCTGGACAAGATGGAAGAGTGGAAACAGGCGATGGAGCGCCTGCATGCCAAGGCCGAAGTGATCGTCGGCAAACAGCGTCACGGTCCCATCGGCACGGTCGAATTGTCATTTGAGGCGCAGTTCACCCGCTTTGGCAACCTCGCCAAATCCTGGCAGCAGCAGCCGGACGGCTACGAATAAAGCAGGCTTTCCCAAAACAGCTCAGCCAGAGGACATCCAATGCGCATCCATGATTTCATGCAGGCCTACAAACGGGTCTGGGAGGCGCAGGATTCCGATGGCTTTGCAGCGTTATTCACCCCCGACGGGCAATATTGGAACACGCCCTTTCAGGTGCAGACCGGCCCCAACGAGTTGGCCCGTTACTGGGATCGGATCAAGCTGCAACAGGATATATGCCTGACACCCTCGGTTCTGGCCGAAACGCCCACCGGGGGCATCGGCCACTGGAACGTCACCTATCAGGTCGCCAGCGAGGAATTGTTCCAGATCTGGGCAAAATCCACTGGCACCGGCCTGCCCGACCGCCAGCCCGGCGATCCCCTGCCCCGGATGGAGCTGGACGGCACCCTGATTGCCGATTTGAACGAGCAAGGGCTTGCCACCTGTGTGCGGATTTTCTGGCACTCCAACGCCTCCATGCCGACAGCGGCAAAAGACCGCGACTGACCGCCTGAATGCCCTGCCACAGGCGGGAGCACGCCAAGGAGGCCGCGCCTAGGCCAAAGCAGGGCGAATTCCACTTGACCCCTGCGGCGCGCATGTCATGAACGGGGCATGAGCACGGCAAGACTGACAATCAATCTGGATGCGCTGGTGACAAACTGGCGGAACCTGAACACCAAGACCAACTGCGAGACCGCCGCAGTGGTCAAGGCAAATGGATACGGCCTCGATTCAGGCCGCGTCGCCACCGCTCTGGCCAAGGCCGGAGCGCGCAATTTCTTTGTGGCCATCGCCGAGGAAGGCGTCGCCCTGCGCCGCGCCCTGGGCCCCGGTCCGGGGATCTCGGTCTTTTCCGGTCATATGGAGGGCGATGCAAAACTCCTGCGCGACTTCCAACTGACGCCGATGCTGAATTCGCTCGATCAGATGCTGCGCCATTTCGAGGCGCTGCCCGGCCACCCCTTTGGTGTGCAGCTGGACAGCGGCATGAACCGGCTGGGCATGGAGCCCGGCGAATGGGCCGCCGTGCGCGATATCGCACTGGGACAGAACCCGGTGCTGCTGATGTCGCACCTTGCCTGCGCGGATGAGCCGGACCACCCAATGAACCCGCAGCAATTGAAAGCCTTCCAGGAGATGACCGACGGTATCGAAGTGCCCCGGTCCCTCTCGGCCACCGGCGGCATGCTGCTGGGCCGTGATTACCATTTCGATCTCTGCCGCCCCGGTATCGGTCTTTACGGCGGTCGCCCATTTGGCGATGCCCTGCCCGTGGTACAACTGGACCTGCCGGTCATCCAGATCCGCGACCTGATGCCCGGTGAGACCGTCGGCTATGGCAACACCTGGACCGCGCCGCGCCAATGCCGCATCGCAACCGTCGCGGCGGGCTATGCCGATGGACTGCTGCGCCGGATGACCGATGGCGACATCAAGGCCTATGCCGGAGCCACGCCCTGCCCCGTTGTGGGCCGCATTTCCATGGATCTGATCACAATCGACGTCACCGATCTGTCCGAGGATCCCGCCGTTCTGACCCTTCTGAACGAGCAGCAGACCGTCGACACGCTGGCCGATGCAGCCGGTACCATCGGGTATGAGATCCTGACCTCTCTTGGCGCGCGCTACGCACGGACCTACCAAGGATGAGCCCGCTCGCCCTTCTTGCCCGTATCGGTCGGCTGGTTCTGCACATGCTTGCAGTTGTCGGCCGGGTCGCGCTTTTTGGGCTCTCGACGCTCAGCCACATGATCCGCCCGCCGTTCTACGGCAAGGAAACGCTGCAGGCGCTTCTGCACATCGGCTGGCTGTCGCTGCCGGTGGTGGGGCTCACCGCGATCTTTACCGGCGGCGCGCTAGCGCTGCAGATCTACGCAGGTGGCGCGCGCTTCAATGCCGAGGCCGTGGTGCCCCAGATCGTCGCCATCGGCATGGTACGCGAACTTGGCCCGGTGTTGGTCGGCCTGATGATCGCTGCCCGCGTCACCTCCTCCATCGCGGCGGAGATCGCCACCATGAAGGTGACCGAGCAGATCGACGCACTGGTGACGCTCTCAACCAATCCGATGCAATACCTCGTTGCCCCCCGCGTGCTGGCGGCCTTCCTGACCGTGCCATTGCTCGTGGGTATCGGCGACATCATCGGTATCGCTGGTGGTTACGCGGTGGCGGTACACAATCTCGATTTTAACGCGGCGGCTTACCTCAAGAACACCGTGGATTTCCTTGAAACGCTCGACATCGTCTCCTCGCTGGTCAAAGGCGCGGCCTTCGGCACCATCGCAGCGCTGATGGGCTGCTATTACGGCATGCAATCGGGCCGCGGCGCCCAGGGTGTCGGCAGCGCCACCAAAGGATCGGTCGAGGCTGCTGCCATCCTGATCCTGGCCGCCAACTTCCTGCTGACGGGGGTCTTCTTCTCGGTATGATCAAGCTCGACAACGTCCACAAGGCCTTCGGCTCC
The DNA here is from genome assembly GCF_041300735.1 of Phaeobacter sp. SYSU ZJ3003. Taxonomy (NCBI): domain Bacteria; kingdom Pseudomonadati; phylum Pseudomonadota; class Alphaproteobacteria; order Rhodobacterales; family Roseobacteraceae; genus Phaeobacter; species Phaeobacter sp. SYSU ZJ3003. The sequence goes on from NZ_PXNU01000001.1 coordinate 184,572, forward strand.
AACCAGGTTCTGCGCGGTATGACGCTGGAGGTTCCCAAAGGCACCTCAATGGTGATCATCGGCGGCTCCGGCACCGGCAAATCGGTGGCGCTGAAATGCGTTCTCGGCCTTATCAAACCCGACAGCGGCAGCATCCTGGTCGATGGCAAACCGGCGGATGCAGGCGACCGCGATGCCTTCCTCGCCCGCTTTGGCATGCTGTTTCAGGGTGGTGCGCTGTTTGACTCCCTGCCCGTCTGGCAGAACGTCGCCTTCCGCCTGATGCGCGGCGCGCTGAAACGCCCCGCAGAGGAAGCCCGCGAGATCGCCGTCGAGAAACTGCGCCGCGTCGGCCTCAAACCCGATGTCGCCGACCGCCTGCCGGCCGAACTCTCGGGCGGCATGCAAAAACGCGTCGGCCTCGCCCGCGCCATCGCCGCCGAGCCGGAAATCATCTTCTTTGACGAGCCCACCACCGGCCTTGATCCGATCATGGCAGGCGTTATCAACGATCTGATCCGCGAAATCGTGGTCGAAATGGGCGCCACCGCCATGACCATCACCCACGACATGACCTCGGTCCGTGCAATCGCCGACAATATTGCCATGCTGCATGACGGGGTGATCAAGTGGACCGGCCCCGTTGGCCAGATGGATGACAGCGGCGATCCCTACCTCGACCAGTTCATCCACGGTCGCGCCGAGGGTCCGATCGAGGCCGTGCGCTAAACAACACCCGCCGAAAGGTATTCTCTCCAATCAAGGTCGGCGCCTGGCCCTGGGTGGGCGCAATAAGCGCCCTCCCGTGGGGTGGGTCGGGCGCTGGCCGGGCCACAGGTGCCCCGACCGGGGAACGCTCAACACCTTTCCCCTTCCAAATCGGCGGCAAAGGGCACACATCTAGGCAAAGCCACCAAACTGGACTGCCATGATCCTGCGCCTCATTACTCTCTCGCTCTTGATCCTCTACCCTATCGCCTGGTTCGCGCCGCTGATGCGCGCGGGGCTACTGCCCCTGTTCGGCCTTTCCGAGATCAGCGTCATCACCGGCCTGCAATCCTTGTGGGGCAGCGACGTGGTGCTGGCGCTGCTGGTCACCTTCTTCGCGATCTTCGCCCCCTACCTCAAGACCATCGGCCTTGCGCTGGTGCAATGGAACCTGCTCGATCCCCGCGCCCAGCCGGTGCTGCATATCTTGGGGAAGCTCGCGATGGCCGATATCTTCCTCATCGCGCTCTACATCACCATTGCCAAAGGCATCGGTTATGTCACGATAGAGACCGGCTGGGGCCTCTACATGTTTTCCGCCTGCATCCTCGCCTCCATCGCGCTCGGCCTCCTCACCGAACGCCACCTCCGATCAGATCCGGGTCAATGACGGCGCACCGCGCCGCCTTGCGCAGCAAGGTCGCAGATCGTTGACGCGGATCTGATCACTCACACACTCGAAATCGCGCCTTCAGGGCAGACCTGCCCCTGAAGCGCTTCCCCAGCAAATCTTCCGCGCCGCGACAGCGGCGCCCCCTTTCCCAGCAGCACCGCTGCCGCGGTGCCCGGCCCAACCGGAGCGGATCCCCAAAGGGGATCGCGCGACGGGCGGGAGCACCGCCTTCCAGGCTTGAACAAACCCTGAACATGAGGCAGAACAGCCGCATGGCAAAATCATCTTCCTTCTCCTGCTCGGCCTGTGGCGCCAGCTTCTCCAAATGGTCCGGCCGCTGCGAAGGCTGCGGCGAATGGAACACCATCACCGAGGACAAGGGCCTCTCCTCCGGCGGCCCGGCCAAGAAATCCCTCGGCATGCGCCGCGGCAGGACCATCCCGCTCACCGATCTCGCGACCGAGGAAACCCCGCCACCGCGCAGCCATTCCGGTGTTGGCGAACTCGACCGGGTGCTGGGCGGCGGGCTGGTCGCAGCCTCGGCCATTCTGGTCGGCGGCGATCCCGGCATCGGCAAGTCGACCCTGCTGCTTCAGGCCGCTGCGCGCTTTGCCGAGGCAGGCGTCAAAACCGTCTATGTCAGCGGTGAGGAAGCCAGCGCCCAGGTGCGCATGCGCGCGCAGCGCCTTGGTTTGGCGCAAGCGCCGGTAAAGCTCGCCGCCGAAACCAACCTGCGCGATATCCTGACCACGCTGGAGGCGGAACGTCCGCAGCTCGCCATCATCGATTCCATTCAGACCATGTGGGCCGACCACGTGGACAGCGCGCCGGGATCGGTCAGCCAGGTCCGCGCCGCCGCGCATGAGCTGACCACCTTTGCCAAATCCAACGGCATCTCGATCATCATGGTCGGCCATGTCACCAAGGAAGGCCAGATCGCCGGTCCCCGCGTCGTCGAACATATGGTCGACACGGTCCTCTATTTCGAAGGTGAGCGCGGCCACCAGTTCCGCATCCTGCGCGCGGTGAAGAACCGCTTTGGTCCCGCGGATGAGATCGGCGTCTTTGAGATGACCGGTGCCGGTCTTTCGGAGGTGATCAACCCCTCGGCCCTGTTCCTCTCCGAACGCGGTCAACCCTCACCCGGATCGGTGGTCTTTGCAGGTATCGAAGGCACCAGGCCGGTTCTGGTAGAGCTTCAAGCGCTTGTCGCCCCATCGCCACATTCGCAGCCGCGCCGCGCCGTGGTCGGCTGGGACAGCTCCCGCCTTGCGATGATCCTTGCCGTGCTGGAGGCACGCTGCGGTATCCCCTTTGCCGGATTGGACGTCTATCTGAACGTCGCGGGCGGTATGAAAATCTCGGAACCCGCTGCCGATCTGGCGGTGGCCGCGGCCCTGCTCAGTGCCCGTGAGGACACGCCACTTCCCGCCGATACCGCAATATTCGGAGAAATCTCACTATCTGGTGCGCTCAGACCGGCGCCTCAGACCGAAAACCGGTTGAAAGAGGCGCAAAAACTTGGTTTCACCTCAGCCATTGCCCCCGGCGGCGGCAAATCCGTATCCGTGAAAGGCCTTTCCCAGCGCAAGGTCAGTGATCTAACCGGTTTTGTTGGCGAATTCTTCGGGGCCGGCTAAAGTCGCCGAAAGAATTTTACTGCGGGCTAACGGGCGAGGGACATGGAAGGTTTCACCATTATCGACGGGGTCGTGGCCCTGGTCATCATTGTATCGGCATTGCTTGCCTACTCACGCGGCTTGGTACGCGAAGCGATGGCAATCGCCGGCTGGGTTGCCGCGGGCGTGCTGGCCTTCATGTTTGCGCCGCAGGTCGAACCCCTGATGGCGGAAATCCCGGTGCTGGGTGAATTCATCGCCGACAGTTGCGAACTCTCGATCATCGCAGCCTTTGCCGCGGTCTTTGCCCTGGCGCTGATTGTCGCCGCCTTCTTTACTCCGCTCTTTGCCTCGCTGGTACAACGCTCGGCGCTTGGCGGGCTGGATCAGGGGGCTGGCTTCTTCTTTGGGGTGCTGCGCGGCATCCTTTTGGTGGCCATCGCCTTCTTCCTCTACAATGTGGTGATGACCGGTCAAAGCTTTACCATTGTTGACGAAAGCCGCTCTGCCGTGGTGTTCGAACGCATGATCGGAAAGATCGAAGCACGCAATCCCGAGCAGGCGCTTGGCTGGGTCACTCAGCAGTATGAGGCCCTGATCGGCGCTTGCGAAGGCTAACACGCGGCCATCGCAGCACTGTGAACAGTTTCGAAAGGGCGCCCTATGGGCGTCCTTTTTGCTTTCATATCAAAATCATAAGCCCCCAACCCCGCGCAATTTTTGCCCTCACTCCGCGCCGTTGCACGGTTTGCGCGTCGATTCGCGTCTGAACAGGGCGCCCGGAATCACGCCCCAGTCACGTTTTTGAATTTCACCCGCTGACAAGGGCCAAAAGTTAACAAAACCTGTCTCTACACGGGTAAATCGTTAACAATCCCAGCCAAAATCGCCGTTTTGTCCCCAGAAAATCGTTCAAATTCTAAATTGGCCGCACCCTTGCCCCATTTTCGGCCCAATTCGGGGGCCACATAGGATCAACGACAGGCAGAAAGCCACTATCACTCAGAAGGGACACGACATGTTTCTGGATCATTTCAACTCTTTCGCTGACTACCAGCCGGTGGACATGCTGTTGGATTTTCCGATGTTCCAGAGCGCGCCCCTGCAGGACACCCCGGCGCAGAGCCGCAGCGGCGGTTTCCTGCCCTCGACACTGGTTGAAACCGACCGTGGCTTTGTACAGGCCCGCGACGTCAAGCCCGGCGACATGATCTACACCTATGATGGCGGCGCGCAGGAAGTGAAAGACGTGAGCCATGCGGTGCCGCGCCTCACCACCCTGATGCATGTGCCCGCTGGCGCCCTTGGCAATGACACCGACCTTCTTCTGCCCGCCGATCTGACCGTTGCACTGGAACTGGACGCTGCCGAGCGCCTGTTCGGTGTGCCGCTCATCACGGCCAAGCTGATCTCCCTGTCGGGTCACAAGGGCATCAAGGCCGCAGCGCCGGAAAGCATCGGCCGTATTCACATCACCTGCGACGAAGAAGAACTGCTCTGGGCCGAAAGCGGCATGCTGGTTCTGGCTGGTGACGGTGGCCTTGACGGCGCCTTCTGCGAGCTGTCGCTCAGCGAAGTGCGTCAGGTTCTGGCCAGCGAAGACGGCCGCGCCCTGGCCCTGACCGGCATGGGCAGCGAAGACGCACGCTTTCCCGCCCCCTTCGACGATATTTTTTCCCCAGCTCTGGCGGCCTAAAGCGCCAGTGTTACCCCGGCTTTCGACCACAGGATGCTGCGGTTTGCCACGGATGTCGCCCCAGACTTCGCCTTTTATCCGGGCAGTAACCGGGCGCGACAAATAAAGCTTTGCCGAATTCAATTGTGATCCTTTGATGACATCCGCTGCCTAAGGCACTATGTGAGGGCCATCACTCAATCCCGGATTCGGAGCCACACGCCTTGCCGATGCCGCAGATGCCACCCGCACACCCCTTTGATGACGACAAACTCCGCGAAGAATGCGGTGTGTTTGGCGTCGTAGGCGTTCAGGACGCCGCCAATTTTGTCGCCCTCGGCCTGCACGCCCTGCAGCACCGCGGCCAGGAGGCAGGCGGGATCGTCTCCCATGATCCTGTCGAGGGCTTTAACAGCGTGCGCCGCTTTGGCTATGTGCGCGACAACTTCACCTCGCAGGATGTGATGGCCACGGTACCCGGCCCGCTGGCCATCGGCCACGTGCGCTACTCCACCGCCGGCTCCAAAGGCCAGACCGCGATCCGCGACGTGCAGCCCTTCTTTGGCGAATTCGCCATGGGCGGCGCCGCCATTGCCCACAACGGCAATATCACCAATGCCAACGCCCTGCGCCGCGAGCTGATCGAGCGTGGCTCGATCTTCCAAAGTTCCTCGGACAGCGAATGCATCATCCATCTGATGGCGCGCTCCATGGGGCGGTCGATCCCCGACCGCATGGAAGAAGCCCTGCGCAAGGTCGAAGGCGCCTTTTCCGTCGTCGCCATGACCCGCACCAAGCTGATTGGTGTGCGCGACCCGCTGGGCGTGCGCCCGCTGGTCCTCGGCAAGATTGGTGATGGCTACGCGCTCAGCTCGGAAACCTGCGCGCTGGATATCATCGGTGCCGAGTTCATCCGCGAGATCAAGCCGGGTGAGATGGTGGTGATCAACGACGAGGGTGTGCAAAGCCACTTCCCCTTCCGCCCCCAGCCGTCGAAGTTCTGCATCTTCGAACATGTCTACTTCTCGCGCCCCGATTCGATTCTCGGTGGCCGCTCGGTCTATGAAACCCGCGAGGCGATTGGGCGGGAACTTGCCAAGGAAAACCCTGTCGACGCCGACCTCGTCTGCCCGGTGCCTGACAGCGGCACACCGGCGGCAATCGGCTATTCGCTGGAATCGGGGATCCCCTATGCGATGGGGATCATCCGCAACCAATACATGGGCCGGACCTTCATTGAGCCGACCGAACAGATCCGCAATATGGGCGTGCGTCTGAAGCTGAACGTCAACCGCGCCCTGATCGAAGGCAAGCGGGTCATCCTGGTGGACGATTCCGTGGTGCGCGGCACAACATCCCGCAAGATCAAGGAGATGATCCTGGATGCCGGCGCCAAGGAGGTGCACTTCCGCATCGCCTCTCCGCCCACTGCATGGCCCTGTTTCTACGGTGTCGACACCCCGGACCGGGACAAGCTGCTCGCTGCCTCGATGAGCGAGGAACAGATGGCAGAACACCTGGCCGTGGACAGTCTCAAGTTCATTTCGCTGGATGGTCTGTACCGCGCCGTCGGTCAGTTCCAGGGCCGCGACAAAGCCTGCCCGCAATACTGCGACGCTTGCTTCTCCGGTGAATACCCGGTCACCCCGTCGGATATGATCGACCGAGGGTTTGAAATGAAGCCCGCAGCAGAGTAAGAGAGCCGCGAACAGATATAGGGAGGGCGCTGATCCGTGTGATCGGCGCCCTTTCCTATGGTCCCGGACAACCGTCCGGACGGCACAAGCCGAATACCACGACCCGAAGACCACGAAAGGCCATTCCTTGGACGCCCATCTTGCCCGAATGCTGACCTCTGCGCGCCAGTGCCGTTGTTGCGGTGCCACCTTTGCGCAATTGCTGAGCCTCAGTTGCGACCGGCCGGACGTCTGCCCCGATGATCTGGTGGTACAGGACAACTCCGCGGTGCTGGAAGAACGCGGCGATGTGCTGACCGAGGATTTCTGCCGCTATGGCAAACTACGCTTTGTGCGCGCCGTTCTGGCCCTGCCGCTGGCCGATAGCCGTGGCGCCGAATTCCTGTTGGGCACATGGGCCAGCCTCAACGAGGATGACTTTGACGCCTATCTCGACCTGTTCGACATGCGCGAAACCGAAAGCATGGGCAGCCGCCCGGCCTGGCTTGCCAATGCCATTCCGCCTGACAGCGGCGCCCCGGTGGCCTGCATGCTGCACATGCGCCCCGAGGGCGAATACCCCGAACTGCAAGTCTCGGAGTCCAACAACGCCCTGGCCCGGCTGCAGCAGACTGGCGTGCAGCTCGAAGAACTGTTGGAGCTACTCTACGCCTATGGCCACGACCTACCCTCTCTCGTCTATGACTCCTGATCCCTGATACCCCCCGTGGGGCGGCCCGACACCACGACGCAACCATCTGCCGTTACTGGCCCGCTGCCCGGACCCATGCCGGGTCCATCCGGGCGGACGACTTCCCCCAAGCTTGCAAAGCAAACACTCCGAATGACAAAGACACGTACATCGACACCGGCCCAGGTGGCCGCAACCGCTACGCAGCACGTAGAGGCCCCCGAGGGCCGCATCGCCCTCCTTGGTATTTTCGGCTCCGAAGACAATCTGTCGGCGCTGGTGCAGTTTCCAGGTGGGCGCACCCGCAAGGTGACCACCGGGCAGCGCCTCGGTCGGTCCGAGATCATCGCCATCGACAAGCGCGGCCTGCTGATCCGCTCCGGCAATACCACGGTGCAGATGACCATGCCCGGCAGCTAATCTGCCGCGCATCAGCCCCTTGACCCGATGCCTCAACAGGCCCAAAAGGCGGACATGACACAGAAACTTGCTCTTATCACCGGCGCATCGCGCGGCCTTGGCGCCGCTCTGGCCGAGGCGCTTGCCCCGACGCATCACATCGTTGCCGTGGCCCGCACCACCGGCGCTCTGGAAGAGCTAGACGACCGGATCAAGGCCAAGGGCGGCAGCGCCACGCTGGCACCGATGGACATCACCGTCCCCGAGGCCATGGCAACCCTCTGCCGCGGCATCCACGACCGTTGGGGCCAGTTGGATCTTTGGCTGCATACCGCCATCCACGCAGCCCCGCTCAGCCCGGCGCCATTTGTGGCGCCCAAGGACTGGGAAAAATCCGTTGCGGTGAACGCTACCGCAACCTCGGTGCTGATCCCCTATCTGGCGCCGCTGCTGGGCCAGACCGGGCGGGCGGTATTCTTTGACGATCCGCGCGGTGGCGAGAAATTCTTTGGCGCCTATGGCGCAACCAAGACCGCACAGATGGCGCTGGCACGCAGCTGGCAGGCCGAAAGCGTCAAAACTGGTCCGCGGGTCGAGATCTTGCAGCCGCAGCCGATGCCCACCGCCCTGCGCGCACGTTTCTTCCCCGGTGAAGATCGCGAGGCGCTGACACCAGTACAGGATGAGGCCGCGCGCCTGCTGCCCCTGATCCTGAACGACGACTAAGCGACAGCATCAGCGGGAACCAGCCAAATCGCGGCTCCCGCCCCAGCTCTCTCATATCACAGATATACGGATCGGCGTTGGGCCGGGCGCCGCGCCTGTGCCTCGGCGCGGTTGCGCCTTATCCCGTCCGCTCCTCCTGCTCCGCAGGCGTCAGCCTGCCCGGCCCAACTGTGCGGGGGCATTCGCAGGATGCACCCAAAGCAGGCGGGAGCGATCCCGGGTGCGGGTGAAACCTGACCTAACCTGTAACAAGCTGTGGCGCCTTTGCCCCGTTCCCCACTTCGCGCGCAGGCCTTCCGTGAAAGACTTGCCCCCTCATTCCCCACGTCCTATTCAGATCAAAACCAAGACAGGGGAACGTGATGCGCATTCTGGTTACCAACGACGACGGGATCAACGCTCCGGGGCTGACGGTTCTGGAAGCCATTGCGCATGAGGTTGCCGGACCAGATGGTGAGGTCTGGACCGTTGCCCCCGCGTTCGAGCAATCCGGCGTCGGTCACTGTATCAGCTACACCCGCCCCTCGATGCTGAGCCAGCTGGGCGAGCGCCGCTTTGCCACCGAAGGCTCTCCCGCCGACTGCGTACTGGCTGGCGTGCACGTGGCGATGGAAGATGTGATGCCGGATCTGGTCCTGTCGGGCATCAACCGGGGCAACAATTCCGCCGAGAACGCGCTTTATTCCGGCACCCTTGGCGGCGCGATGGAAGCAGCCTTGCAGGGCATTCCGGCGATGGCGCTATCGCAGTATTTCGGGCCGCACAACGCGCAGCTCGACAACCCTTTCGAAGCCTCTGCCGAACATGGCGCCGCGCTGATCCGCGACATTCTGAAGGCCAGCCCGCAGGAGCCCACCGAAGGCTACCGGCTGTTTTACAACATCAACTTCCCACCGGTGCCCGCCGCCGCCGTCAAGGGCGCCCGCGCCGTGGCCCAGGGCATGCGCCATGGCACCCGGTTCTCGGCCCAGGAGCAGCAATCGCCGAACGGGCGGCGCTACGTCTGGATCAAGGGCGGCGATCAGCACGTGCACACCGCGCCGGACACCGATGCTTCGGTCAATCTGGACGGCTATATCTCGGTCACCCCGATGCGCGCGGATCTGACCGCCCATGACGCCCTCCACGCGCTCAAGGTTCTGGAATGACCGCACCCGATCCTGAAACCAAGATGCAGTTCCTTTTTGCGCTCCGCTCGCGCGGGGTCACCGATAGTCAGGTCCTTGAGGCCATGGAACAGATCGACCGTGGCCCTTTTGTGCGCGGGATCTTTGCCGAACGCGCCTATGAGGACATGCCGCTGCCGATCGCCTGCGGCCAGACGATTTCGCAGCCGTCGGTTGTTGGACTGATGACGCAGGCGGCGCAGATTTCGCCGCGCGACACGGTTTTGGAGGTCGGCACCGGCTCTGGTTATCAGGCGGCAATCCTGTCGAAACTGGCGCGCCGGGTCTATACCATCGACCGCCACGCCCGGCTGGTGCGTGAGGCCCGGGCCCTGTTTGATGCGCTGCACCTGCCCAATATCACCTCGCTGGTGGGCGACGGCAGCCATGGTCTGCCGGATCAGGCGCCGTTTGACCGCATCATCGTCACCGCCGCCGCCGAGGATCCGCCCGGCCCGCTGCTGGCGCAACTGAAACCCGGTGGCATCATGATCGTTCCGGTGGGCCAGTCGGACACGGTGCAAACGCTGATCCGGGTGCGCAAGTCCGAAACCGGCCTTGAATATGACGAATTGCGCCCGGTTCGCTTCGTGCCCCTTCTTGAGGGCCTGGGAAAAGACACGTAGATAGGGGAAAAGCCACCGCATCAGGGCAATGCCTCCTTTCCCGGATCCTGCTCTGTCGCAGTGAACAACAAAAGACGCCGACGTTGCGGTCCTGCCCGGAGCTTCCTGATCCGAACCGGCACGGGCGCCAGCTCCAAATGACGTGTTCCGAGGAGAGCGAGATGACACAGAACGCCCCCATCCTGTCCCGACGCGTGGCAAAGACCTTGGCGATATTGCCAGTCGCTGCCCTACTTGCCGCCTGTGACGGGCCGCTGGATTATGACCTGAGGGGGCAGATCGGCGCCTTCAACACCACTTCAGCAGCCAAAAGCGCCACCAGCGACCGCCCGGCTCCGGATGCGCGCGGGTTGATCACCTATCCCTCCTATCAAGTGGCCGTCGCCCAGCGCGGCGATACGGTGGCTGATGTGGCAACCCGGATCGGCCTGCCCAGCGGTGAAGTGGCACGCTTCAACGGCATGCAGCCCGGCGATACCCTGCGCAAAGGCGAGGTTCTGGCCTTGCCGCGCCGCGCGCCCGATGCGCCGGTAACAGCAGGAACCGCCCAGCCCGGCGGAGTCGACATCGCCTCGCTGGCTGGACAGGCCATCGACCAGGCCCCCGAAACATCGCCCAACCCCGGATCGGTCACCACGACCGAGCTGAAACCGACGCCCCGCCCGGCCCCAACCGAGGTGCAGGACGGCCCCGAGCCGGTGCGTCACAAGGTGGTGCGCGGTGAAACCGCCTATACGATCTCGCGCCTCTATCAGGTGCCGGTCAAGGCGCTAGCCGAATGGAACGGTCTGGGCAGTGATTTCTCCATCCGCGAAGGTCAGTATCTGCTGATCCCGCTGAAGGATCAGAGCGCGCCGGCACAGCCCGCCGCAGAAATCACTCCACCCGGCGCAGGCAGCGCCACGCCAACACCGCCGAGCGCCACCAAACCGCTACCGGATGAGGATATCGCCCCGGCTGCGGAAGAGGTCGCCCCGCTGCCCAAGGTCGAGGTGCCGGAGCCGACGCGCAAGAATGACGCCGCCATGGCCTATCCCCTGCAGGGCAAGATCATCTCGACCTACTCCAAGGGGCGCAACGAAGGCATCGATATCGCCGGGGCGCCGGGCGCTGCGGTCATGGCTGCAGATGCCGGTACCGTCGCCGCGATCACCAAGGATTCAAAGAACATCCCGATCATCGTGGTGCGTCACTCCAACAAGCTGCTGACGCTTTATGTGAATGTCACGGATATCTCGGTGAAGAAGGGCGACAAGGTCACCCGTGGCCAGCCCATCGCCAAACTGCGCGATGGCGACGATGCCTTCCTGCATTTCGAGGTCCGCAATGGCTATGAAAGCCTGGATCCGCTGCCCTATCTGAACTGACTCTTGTCCCGCGGCGTCAGCCCCTGCGCGGTCAGTCTTCGTCGGACTGACCGCCCTCCCGGTTGCCCGAGAAGCGCTGCATCTGCGCAAACTCAGGCAGCCAGCTTTCCCGGCGCCGGGTCCAGATCTCATACTCCGGCACCAGTTGATCCGGCGCGTCCAGCGCGCCGAGATGCAGCTCAATCTCATCATCCGTACGGGCAAAGACGGAGGAGCCGCAGCGCGGGCAGAAATGGCGCCCCTCATAGGCGCCGGTCTCTCCGGTGACGGACACCGCATCTTCAGGAAATACGGCGGCCGCATAGAACAGCGCGCCGTGGTGTTTGCGGCACTCAAGGCAATGGCAGATCCCCACGCGGCGCGGCCTGCCCCGCGCGGTGATACGCACCGCGCCGCACAGGCATCCGGCGGAAAACTCTGCCTGCGCCTCTGCCACGGCTCAGCTCAGCCTGACGCCATGACGCCCGGCCAGATCGGTGAAATACTGCCAGGCCACCCGCCCCGAGCGCGCCCCGCGCGTCGCCTGCCATTCGATGGCCTCAGCGCGGATCACCTCAGGATCGGCAGTCACCCCATAGGCGGTGCAATAGCCTTCGATCATCTCCAGGTATTCATCCTGATCACACGGGTGGAAGCCCAGCCACAGTCCGAACCGATCGCTGAGCGAGACCTTTTCCTCCACCGCTTCGGAGGGGGTGATGGCGCTGGAGCGTTCGTTTTCGATCATGTCGCGCGGCATCAGGTGACGCCGGTTCGATGTCGCGTAGAACACCACATTCTCCGGGCGCCCTTCGATACCGCCATCCAGTACAGCCTTCAGGCTTTTGTAGTGCTGATCATCATGACTGAACGACAGATCATCGCAGAACAGCACAAAACGTTTCGAGGAGCCGCGCAGATGGTTCAACAGCCGCGCCACTGAAGGCAGATCCTCGCGCTGCAATTCCACCAGTTTCAGATCCGGGTGTTCCGCGACAAGGTTACCATGTATCGCTTTGACAAGGCTGGATTTTCCCATACCCCGCGCGCCCCACAACAAGGCGTTATTGGCGGCGGCACCTTGTGCGAAGCGGCGGGTGTTTTCCAGCAGCGTATCGCGCGAACGGTTGATCCCCACCAGAAGATCCAGATCGACGCGGTTCACCGTTTCGACCGGCGCCAGTCTGTCCGGGGCCACGTGCCAGACAAAGGCCGGAGCAGCATCGAAATCAGGGGCCGCCAGCGGTGCGGGCGACATCCGCTCCAAAGCCTCGGCAATGCGCGTCAATGCATCCTCGTTCATCGGGTCCTCCGTATCGATTGTTGCGCATGACAAACCATGTTCCGACCCTAGCAACAAGATGCTTTGCCGGGTGGCGGCACGGCAAAGGGGGCGACACATGCGCGCCGCCCCCTCTCTTCTCTCGGTTCTGGTGCCCATTTCGGGCTTCTTACCTGCTGCCATGCTGCCTCCTGCTCGCCCTGCCTCTTGCGGTGCGGCCGTTGTTTCAGGCCGCCTCGGCTTTTTCCATTTCCTCGGAAAAGCTCTTGAAGAACTTGGCAGCCAGCTTCTTGGCCGTGCTCTGAATCAGGCGACTGCCGAGCTGTGCCAGCTTGCCGCCGATATCGGCCTTGGCGGTATAGGTCAGCAGGGTGCCGCCATCCTGTTCGGTCAGCACCACCTCGGCACCGCCCTTGGCAAAGCCCGCCGCGCCGCCATTGCCCTGACCTGTCAGTGAGAACCGCTCGGGCGGGGCATCGGGAGAGAGGGTCACCTGCCCTGAGAACTTCGCCTTCACCGGGCCGATTTTCAGCACCACCTTGGCTTCCAGCTCGGTGTCGGAATGTTTGATCAGCTCCTCGCAGCCGGGGATCGCCTTTTGCAGCACTTCAGGGTCGTTGAGGGCCGCGTAAACCTCGTCTCGCGGGGCGTTGATGAAGATTTCGTCGCTCAGTTCCATGCTCGTTTTCCTTCTAGCAACAGGGGAATTTGACGGAGGCCAGAACCTTGGCCTGCGCGTCACTCAATTCGGGGAAAAGACGCCGCCACAGGCTGCGGGTCAGGGGGCGGGTCAGACGTCGGGTCAACTCACGCATCTGCCGCCTCCCCGCGCTGAAGCGCCCGGCGGCGCTGTACCAGTTCGGCAAGGATCGACAGCGCGATCTCATCCGGGGTGATGGCGTGGATATCAACGCCTGCGGGCGCCTTTACGCTGGCAAGAGCCTCAGGCGACACACCCTTGTCCTGAAGACGATGCGACAGGGTGGCGAACTTGCGGCGGCTACCAACAAAGCCGATATAGCGCGCCTTCTGCATGAGCGCGCGGCGGAGCGCCGCCTCGTCCCCGCGCCCCTGGGTTGCGACCACCACAAAGGGCGCGCTGTCCCAGATCGGGTGTTCGTCGAAATGTTCCACCACCCGGTCGGGCATGGGCAGGTCAACCTCCTGCGGACCGGGCAGGCACAGGGTGCGGTCGAACTCAAACCGCGCCGACAGCTCCACCAGCGCCTGCGCCACCGGGCCGGAGCCGCATACCACCAGCGCCGGAAACGGCAGCACGGGTTCCACGAAAATGTCCAGCACACCCTTACTGGGGCAGCCGTTCCGGGCGTATTTGATGCCGTCGCGTTCCTCACCTGCGCTGACGCCCGCCTCTGCGAGCAATTCTTCCGGTCCAATCGACAGAAGCTGCGGCGCGCCACTCTCGATTGCCTCGCGCGCGGCGCGGCCCACGGCGCCGCGCACGCAGCCCCCGCCTAAGAAACCGACGACGATCTCGCCCCGCGCATCTATCAGCGCCTTGGCGCCCGGCTTGGCCGAGGTCGCCGCCACGGTCCGCACCACGGTCGCCATGGCAAAGGGTTCGCCGACGCTGCGCCGCGCCTCGGTTTCGCGGGCCAGATCCTGTTCCAGGCGTGGTCCCAGTGATGAATGTCCTGCCATGATGAAACTCATATCGCCCCCAGTTTTTGATCGAGGCTGGCCAGTGCCTCCAGCGTGTTGGCCGCCTCGAACAGATCCAAGTACGGCAGGGCAGCCGCCATGCCGCGTGCAATCGGCTCGTAGCCCTTCCAGCCCTTCAGCGGATTGAGCCAGACGATCCGGCAGCCGCGCCGCTTTAGCGCCTCCAGCGCCGCTGCCATATGTTCCGGCGGGTCGCTGTCGTAGCCATCGGACAGGATGATCACCACCGAACGCCCATCGACGAAGCGGCGCGCATAGGTCGCCGCGAAATGCTGGAGCGCGCCGCCGATGCAGCTGCCTCCGCCGATGCCCTCGGCCATCAGCGTCACCCGGTTGAGCGCGCGCATCGGGTCCTCTTCGCGCAAAGCCTCGGCAATGCGCACAAGGCGGGTGTGAAAGAGATAGGCGTCTGAATTTGCATCGGCCCGCATCAGCCCCGCCAAAAAAGCCAGGAAGGTGCGCGCATAGACCAGCATTGATCCCGACACATCACACAGGGCAACGATCTTCACGGGGCGGTCGGGACGGGTGCGCCGGGCCAGCCGCAGGGGCACGCCACCGGTGGCCAACGCCTTGCGGATGGTGCGGCGAAAATCCACCGCCCTGCCCCGCCGCGCCGCCTTGCGCCTGCGGGAACGTTTGTCGCGCAGCGCCTGCCCCAGCCGCAGGGCGACCGCTTCGGCCTTGCGGATGTCCTCAGGGTCGACCAGATCGCGCAGGTCCTTCTTCATCAGGTTCTTCACATCCGAGGCGACGAGCCGCCCCACGCCGTCGCTTTCCGCCTCGCCGCCGCCGCTGCCGTGAATTGTGCCTGCACCTTCTGCCTCTGTCTCGCCTGCATCCTTGCGCGAGGAGCGCATGTCATCACTCTTGTTGGCCTTTTCGCTGGGCACGGTCTTCTGCCGCACGCGGCCCGCATCCATCCAGAAGCTGTCAAAGAGCGCATCAAAGCGTTCCACATCCTCGGCGCGGCCTGCGCAGACGGCACGCAGGGCGGCGCGCGCCTCTGACGGATCGCTCGCCTTTACCGCGCCAAGGGCCGCCAGCGCGGTGCCGGTTTCGGCCACACCCAAGGCAAAGCCATGGGCACGCAGATGCGCCATGAAGCCCGCAACGCGCGCACCGGGGCCGGGATCGCGGCCCGCGAATTTGGTCACCCGGCTCATGCGGCGCGCCCCGCCAGCCGCTGGGCGACCTCTGCCGGAACCGCGCTGCGGTCGGCCTCGGTCTTCAGCAAGGTTGCCATGGCCGCCATCAGGGCGGTGGGGTCATCGGTAAGGTCGCCAACCCCAAGCCCAGCAAGGGCAGCGGCGAAATCCAGCATCTCGGCCACGCCGGGTTTCTTCACCAGATCTTCCTTGCGCAGATCCTGAACGAAACCGATGATCTGCCCTGCAAGATGGGCACTCACCCCCGGACAGCGCGCGTCCAGAATGGCGAGTTCGGTTTTGCGGTCGGGATAGTCCACATGGGCGTAAAGGCAACGTCGGCGCAACGCGTCCGACAGATCGCGGGTGCCGTTTGCCGTCAGGATCACCAGCGGGCGGCTTTTGGCGGTGAGGGTGCCAAGCTCCGGCACTGTGATCTGGAAATCGGCGAGCACCTCCAGAAGGTAGGCCTCGAATTCTTCATCGGCGCGGTCGATTTCGTCAATCAGCAGCACCGGGGGAATGTCCTGGCGGATCGCCTGCAACAGCGGGCGCTCCAACAGGTAGTCTTCAGAGAAAATCTGCGCCTCGGCCTCCTTGCCGGTCTTGCCGGAGGCCTGGATCGCCAGCAGCTGGCGCTGGTAATTCCATTCATAGATCGCCTGTGCGGCATCCAGCCCTTCATAGCACTGTAGCCGGATCAGTCGGGTGTCGCGGGCGGTGGCCAGGGCGCGGGCGACCTCGGTCTTGCCGACACCGGCAGCCCCTTCCAAGAGCAGCGGACGGCCCAGTGTCACCGCAAGATGCAGCGCCATCGCCAGATCATCCGAGGCGACATAGCCTTGTTCTGCCAGGTCTTTCTGAAGGTCGAGATATGTCATGATGTGATAGGAGGGCCGCCGGAACGGCCCCCCATTCTCCGTTTAGCCGTGCAAGCCCAGATCATTGGCGATCTTCCAGATCCGCCAGTGATCGTGGGGCATATGGCTTTGGCGCAGGCCAAAGGCACGGAAGGCGTCATGCACCGCATTGGAGAAGGCCGGAACACCACCCACGTTGGGGCTTTCGCCCACCCCCTTGGCGCCGATCGGGTGATGCGGGCTGGGGGTTTCGGTGTGATCGGTGGTGTAATGCGGCGTCTCAACGGCAGTCGGGATGAAGAAATCCATCAGCGTGCCGGTCTTGCAGTTGCCCATATCGTCATAGGCGATCTCTTGCCCCATGGCGATGGCGAGGGCCTCTGTCAAACCACCGTGCACCTGCCCTTCGATGACCATCGGGTTGATCCGGGTGCCGCAATCGTCCAGTGCGTAGAACTGGCGGATTTCATGCTCACCGGTGTCAACGTCCACCTCCATGACGCAGATATAAGCGCCAAAGGGATAGGTCATGTTGGGCGGATCATAATAGCTGACCGCCTCAAGCCCCGGCTCAACGCCCGGGATGGCCTGATTGTAGGCCGCATAGGCGATGTCCTTCATGGTCTTGAAGCGCTCGGGCGCACCCTTGACCACGAACCGGTCCACGTCCCATTCCAGATCGTTGTCATGCACTTCCAGCAAGTAAGCCGCGATCATCTGCGCCTTGGCGCGGATCTTGCGCCCCGCCATGGCAGTGGCAGCACCGGCAACGGGTGTGGAGCGCGAGCCGTAGGTGCCCAGACCGTAAGGCGCGGTGTCGGTGTCGCCTTCCTCGATGGTGATGCTGTCAGCCGAAAGACCGATTTCCGAGGCCAGGATCTGCGCGAAGGTGGTCGCATGGCCCTGCCCCTGGCTGATGGTGCCAAGGCGTGCGATGGCCGAGCCCGTTGGGTGAATGCGGATCTCGCAGCTATCAAACATCCCCATGCCAAGGATATCGCAGTTCTTCACCGGACCCGCGCCGACGATCTCGGTGAAATGCGTCAGACCAATGCCCAGAAGCTTGCGGGTTTTTCCGGCCTTGAAGTCCTCCACCCGCTGCGCCTGCTCGGCGCGCAGATCGTCATAGCCGACGGCGGCCAGCGCCTTGTCCCAGGCAGTGTGATAATCGCCGGAGTCATATTCCCAACCCAGTGCAGACTGATAGGGGAACTGATCGGCCTTGATGAAGTTGATCCGGCGCAGTTCGGCTGCGTCCATGTTCAGCTCCATCGCCAAGACTTCGATCATGCGCTCGATGAAATAGGCGGCCTCCGTTACCCGGAAGGAGCAGCGATAGGCCACGCCCCCCGGCGCCTTGTTGGTATAGACACCGTCAACGCCCACATAGGCGACCGGGATGTCATAGGAGCCGGTGCAGATGTGGAAGAAACCAGCCGGGAATTTGGTCGGGTCGGCGCAGGCATCGAACGCGCCGTGGTCGGCGGTCACATGGCAGTGCAGCCCGGTGATCTTGCCCTCCTTGGTGGCGCTGATCCTGCCCTTCATCCAGTAGTCGCGGGCAAAGGCCGTGGCCATCAGGTTTTCCATCCGGTCCTCGATCCACTTCACCGGCTGGCCGGTGACGATGGTCGCAACGATAGAGCAGACATAGCCCGGATAGACGCCGACCTTGTTGCCGAAACCGCCGCCGATATCGGGGGAGATCACGCGGATGTTGTGTTCCTCGATACCCGACAGGATCGAGGCCACGGTGCGCACCACATGCGGCGCCTGGAAGGTGCCCCAGAGGGTCAGTTTGCCGTTGATCTTGTCCATGCTGGCGACAGAGCCGCAGGGTTCCAGCGGGCACGGATGGGTGCGGTGGTAATAGACCATCTCTTCGGCGACCACTTCGGCCTCGTCCAGAACCTGTTCGGTGGCCTCCTTGTCGCCCTCTTCCCAGAGGAAGATATGGTTGTGATGGCGGCGGGGGCCATGGGCGCCCTCTTTTTCATCCTTGATGTCTTCGCGCAGGACGACATCGGATTGCAGCGCCTCGAAGGGATCCACCAGAACCGGAAGTTCTTCGTATTCCACCTCGACCAGTTCCACCGCGTCGGCGGCGATATAGCGGTCCTTGGCCACCACAAAGGCGACCTCCTGCCCCTGGAACAGCACCTTGCCATCGGCCAGCACCATCTGCTTGTCGCCCGCAAGGGTGGGCATCCAGTGCAGGGCCAGCGGTTCAAGGTCCTTGGCGGTCAGCACCGCGACAACACCATCCAGCGCCATGGCGGCATCGATATTGATCGATTTCACCCGCGCGTGCGCATAGGGCGAGCGCACGAAATCCCCGTGCAGCATGCCCGGCAGATTGACGTCATCGACGTAGTTGCCCTTACCTTGGGTGAACCGGGCATCCTCGACCCGCTTGCGCGAGCAGCCCATGCCCTTGAGATTGTCGATCCGTTCCTGACGGTCCTCCAAATCCTTCATTGTGCGGCCTCCTTGGATGCGTTGATCTCGGCCGCAGCGGCGAGGATCGACTTGACGATGTTCTGATAGCCGGTGCAGCGGCAAAGGTTGCCGGCGATACCGAAACGAACCTCTTCCTCGGTCGGGTTGGGGTTCTCCTGAAGCAGGCGATAGGCCCGCGTGATCATACCGGGGGTGCAGAACCCGCACTGAAGCCCGTGATGTTCGCGGAACATTTCCTGCAGGATGTGCATGCCGTCGGGCGCGGCGATACCTTCGATGGTGGTGATTTCGGCGCCATCTGCCTGGGCGGCGAACATGGTGCAGGATTTCACCGACTTACCGTCGATATCGACGGTGCAGGCGCCGCAATGCGAGGTTTCACAGCCCACATGCGGGCCAGTGAGGTTCAGCCCCTCGCGCAGGGTGTGCACCAAGAGCTCGCGCGGCTCGGCGGCGACCTCGTGTTTCTCGCCGTTCACCGTCAGGGTGATGATTTGTTTTCCCATGGTGTCCTCCCTCAGGCCCGCGACCAGGCGCGTTCGATGGCGCGGCGCAGGATGACGCCAGCCACGTGTTTCTTGAACTCAACCGGTCCGCGGTTGTCCTCGGTCGGGTCGATGTCGCCCAGCATGGCGCTGACCGCATCGGCGATAGCATCGGCGCCGCAGTCCCTGCCCACCAGCGCCGCGCCCGCATCCTCGGAGAACACCGGCGTATCGCTGAGGTTGGTCATTGCGATCGAGGCAGAGGCCACCTTGCCGTCCACCTTCTCTAGGATCACAGCCGCCGCCGCCGTGGCGTAATCGCCGATCTTTCGCTTTTGTTTTTCATAGGCCTGCCCGCCCTTCGGCGCGGCAAAGGAAATCTCGGTCAGGATCTCGTCATCCTCGCGGTCGGTCATATAGGCCGCTTCATAGAAGTCGCGCGCCTTGACCTCGCGGGTGCCACCGGGACCCTGCAACGTGAAGGTGGCATCAAGGCACTGCATCAGCCCCGGCATGTCGTTGCCAGGATCGCCATTGGCCACATTGCCGCCGATGGTACCCACATAGCGCACCTGGGGATCGGCGATCAGCAGGGCCGCCTCGCGCAGGATCGGCGCTGCGTCTGCCAGATCTCCATTGGTGATCAGCTCGTGCTGGGTGGTCATTGCACCGATTGTTACGGTTCCACCATCCACCGCGATGCCTTTCAGCTCGGCGATGGATTGCAGGTCGATCAGATGCGGTACATCGGCCATGCGCAGTTTCATCATCGGGATCAGGCTGTGCCCGCCTGCCATGACACGGGCATCGTCGCCGTGTTCCTGCAATACCGCCAGGGCCGCGTCGATACTGCCGGGCCGGTGGTATTCAAACTCTGAGGGTATCATCCGTTTCCTCCCTGAATTCCGGATTGCGGATAGTAAAGGCGCCGCTGCCGCCCTGGGGCGAGGCTGCGGGAACGACCGCCGAGGTTGCGTTCACGAAATGCGAATGGGCTGCACGAGTTGCGAAAGCCCCGTCAGACAGGGAGTTTCGCCGCCAGGCACAACCAGAACATGCAGCACGAGTCGCGGCGGCAAAGCGCAGGTGTCCGGCGCAATGAGCAGAGCCCCGTCACGGCCCATTCGGGAGTGTCAGATAGGGAGGTGTTGGGCTGCGCTGTGACGCCCAATGGTTCCGGGTCCAAAAGTCGTCGGCCACTGAAAAGCCGTCAGACCCGCCCGAGGACTGGAGGGGGGGGCTGGAGGATGCAGGCAGAACCGCAGGCACCCTGCCCTGCCCTCCGCTACATGCCCAGCTTTGCCCGCACCTCGCTCAAGCGGGAGCGGCTGACAGGCACCTTGGGCAGCGCAGGGGTTTCATCGAAGTAACACACGCCGTTGTCCTTCTTGCGCTCGAAACTTGTGACATGCGCCAGGTTCACCAGATAGCTGCGGTGGGTGCGGATGAAACTGCCGTTGGCGGTGCGGGTTTCGGCCTCTGAGATTGACCAGGGACAGAATAGCTTCGCCTCGCCGCTGTAGAGCACGGTGTAGTGACCTTCGGCGCGGATGGCCGACACGCTGTCCGGGCTGATGAAATGGGTGCGCGCATCGGATTCGTAGGGAATGCGGGCCTCCTGCGGGATCTCGGCGGTATCCTCTTCAGGCCGGGTCGCCCCCGGATCGGTCACCTCCGCCACATGCGGCTGCACGTCGGCCTTCCCGGTCTGCGCAGTTCCCTCCCCGCTCAGCCGGGTGGCAAAGGTGGCGCCGCTAAGCAGGAAACTGCCCGAGAGCACAAAGGCGGACAGGGTAACCCCAAAGGCCAGCACGCCCCGGCTCATCGGCCGTACAAAGGTGGTGTATTCGGCAGATTGGGTGAAACCCGTGCCCGCCATGGCGATGAAATGCACGGCAAAAACGGCGATGCCAAACCCAAAGGTGCCCAGCACGATATTGCGGGCGCTGCGGTGGCCATAGGAGACCTGAAACGACGCCATGCTGAGCGCGATGGAGGCGGCAAAAGCCATGGCGATCTGTGCCGGAGTATAGTTCGGCACGCACAGCTCCATCCCCGACATTCCGATGTAATGCATCGCCGCAATGCCGCTTCCCATGATGACCCCGGCCAGCATGATCTTGCCTCGTGTCCGGGTGCCGAAATGCACGATCAGCAGCGCCAGCCCCATGAACAGGATCGCCGTCAGGGCCGAAATCAGTGTCACCAGCGGATCAAAGTAATAGGCCACCGGCAGCTCCAGCCCCAGCATCGCCACGAAATGCATCGACCAGATGCCGCTGCCCAGGATCACCGACGCCGCCGAGACCACGATCTTGCGCACCGGCGCCGACATCTGCGAGGCGCCCTGCGTCAGTGACAGGCCGGAAAACCCCGCGATCAGGGCAATGGCCAAAGATGCCAGAACAAACAGGCTGTTATGACTGTAGTCGAGCAAAAGGGCCTCCCTTCCCCATGCAGCACTGCGTCAGCATATCCGCAAAATTTCACCCGCGCATAGAAAAAGACGCGCCCCAGGGGGCGCGCCTTGATGTTCTGTCAGTTGATCACTTGTCGTCGTCTTCGTCGAACTCGGCCATCAGAGGATCCTCTTCATCCTCGTCATCGTAATAGCCTTCTTCGCGCAGCTTTTCTTCGCGTTTCTTCTCGACCCGGCTGACCAGGAAGATCGAAATCTCGTAAAGCCCATAGACAACCGTGAACAGGATCAGCTGGGTGATCACATCCGGCGGCGTCACCAGCGCGGCCAGCACCAGAATGGCCACAACCGCGTATTTGCGCACCGATCCCAGACCTTCGGCGCTGACCAGACCGGCCTTGCCCATCAGGGTCAGCAGCACCGGCAGCTGGAAGCACAGGCCAAAGGCCATGATGAACTTCAGCGTGATATCCAGCGACTCGTTCACCTTACCAAAGAAGGTGATGCGCACGCCGTCAGCTGTTTCCGGCACCACCGCCGCATCCGTCGGCAGGTCATTGACCGTTCCGGACAGAAGGTTGGCAAAGATCGACGACACATCCGCAAAGCCAAGGAAAAAGGCCATCGCCAGAGGGGTGACGACGAAATGCGCAAAAGATGCGCCCAGAAGGAACATCACCGGCGCCGCGATCAGGAACGGCAAGAAGGCGTTCTTCTCGGTCTTGTATAGGCCGGGTGCCACGAACCGCCACAATTGGAAGCCGATCACCGGAAAGGACAAGGCAAAGCCGAAAACCATCGAGATCCGGAACAGCGTGAACAGGTATTCCTGCGGGCTGGTATATTGCAACGTCGGCGACGGGTCGCCCAGCTCGCGCAGGGTGGCCTCGATCGGCCCCAGCAAGAACTGCAGGATCGGCTCGGCCACGGTAAAGGCTAGCACGATCCCGACGATAAAGGCCCCCACCGCCCGGATCAGGCGGGTGCGCAGCTCTGCCAGATGCTCGATCAGCGGCGCTGTGGAGTCCTCGATATCATCCGTTTGACTCATGATTTGGTCTCTTTGTCTTGATCCGGCTCCCCGGCACCTGCCTTGGCCGCCTCCGCTGCCGCTGCGGCCTCTTCGGCCTCACGAGCCTGGCGGTCAGATGCGGCGCGGGCGGTGGCCTCCTGGATCTTCCTGGCATCGGCGGCGCGTTCGGCGGCCAGCTTTCCGGTTTCGCTGTCCGGATCGAATTTGGTTGGGTCAATCGATTTGGCCATATCCTGCGCCGCCTCTTTGACACCGTCCATGGCCGTGCCAACTGGATTGGTCGCTGCCTTCAGCCCCTGCGCCATATCCTTGACGCCCGCCTCATCGGCGGCGTCATTCATCGCGCGGCTGAATTCACGGGCCATACCCTTGGCCTTGCCCACGAAGCGGCCGACGTTGCGGAACAGCACGGGCAGATCCTTGGGACCGACCACGATCAGCGCAACGATCCCGACCACCATGAGTTCGGTCCACCCAAGATCGAACATGGCGGATTACGCCTTGTCTTTTTCGGTCTCGGGGGTGATGTCCTTGGCGTCGGCAGCGGCGTCCTGCTCCAGTTCCTCGGTGCTGTCTTTCACGCCTTTCTTGAAGGCGGTGATGCCTTTGCCGACTTCGCCCATCAGCGAGGAAATCTTGCCGCGGCCAAACAGGACCAGAACCACGACGGCGATCAGCAGAATGCCCGGAAGGCCGATATTGTTAAGCATGTGAGTGTCTCCTTCTTATCCGGTGCCCATCCGCACCGGTTTTGTCTGTCATCCCCATTTTTACGGACGCGCCGCGCTGCCGCATAGATCTGGCAGGCTGTCGGGGGGCTCAGGCAGGGCAAAAATCACTGAAATCCGCATCCACTCAAACACAACTGACAGGTTTATGTCAGTTGCTCCCTGCTAGGTCCAGCCTGTCACATCAATAAGGAGACACCGATATGACAGACACCCAGACCACTCCGGTTGCCGAAATCGTTACCTTCACCCTGGCGAACGGAATCACCCCGGCGGCCTTTGTCGAGATCAGCCAGCAAAGCGAAGCCTTTGTGCGGGCGCAGCCAGGGTTCATGTTCCGCCGCCTCAGCTGCGGCGCTGATGGCCGCTGGAGCGATCACGTGGTCTGGCGCGATCACGCGGCGGCCATGGCGGCAGCAGAGGCCTTTCCCAAGCAACCCTTTGCCGCGGCGTTGATGCAGGCGATTGAGCCCGGCAGCATCGACATGCGCCACGAAGACATCCTGTGGCAGATGGCGGCTTGACCTAACGGTGCGGCGCGGGCCAAGGCTAGGGTCATGCGCCGCACCGACCGCCTTTTTGAAATCATCCAGATCCTGCGCGACGGGAAGTTGCACCGCGCGCAGGACATCGCCGCACGGCTGGAGGTTTCCACCCGCACCATATACCGCGACATGGACACGTTAGTCGCCTCAGGCGTGCCGGTCGAAGGGGAGCGCGGCGTCGGCTATATGGTGCGCGAAGCGATCACCCTGCCGCCCCTCACACTAACCCCGGAAGAGCTGGAGGCGCTGAACCTCGGCATGGCCATCGTCGCCGAGGCCGCCGATCCGGACCTTAAATCCGCCGCGCAGTCCCTGGCGGCCAAGGTGGACGCGGTGCTGCCTGCCGAGACCATCGCCGAGGCGGATGCCTGGAAATTCGCCGTCTACCCCTTTGCCGATGCGGCGCGGGGCTTTGCCCAGATGCCCACCCTGCGGGCTGCGATCAAGGCGCGCCAGAAGCTGCAGATCACCTATCGCCGCATCGATGGCGAAATGACCCGGCGCAAAATCCGCCCGCTGCACATGGAATACTGGGGCCGAGTCTGGACCCTTACCGCCTGGTGCGAAGCGCGCGAGGATTTCCGTGTCTTCCGCGTCGATCTGATCGAAGAGGCCACCGCCCTGCCCGAGTTGTTCGTCGATGAGCCGGGCAAGCGGCTGTCGGATTACGATCCCTACCGCGACAAGGAGGAGAGCTGATCACTCACCTTTGTCCTGCTTTCTGCCGCGGCGGCGGACAAGCACATAGATGCCGCTGCCCAGCGCCCCGCCGATGGCCGCAGCCAGCGCAACATGCAACATCAGCGCGCCAAGGGTCAGCGGAAACAGGGCAAGCGTCATGATCACCGCCTCAGCAAAGCCGCCCGGCCCCTGATAGGAGGCAAGGGTGAACAGCGAATAGCAGACCCAGACGACCGACAGCAGGCCAGCGCCCGAAAGCGCAGCCCATAGCCTGCCCGCATCCTTTGGCTCGGCAACCGAAACAGCGGGCACCAGAACCGCGAGGACATACTCTCGCCACTTGCTTTTGCGCCCGCGGATTGCCGCCTTGCAGGCCGAAATCTCCACAAGGGCGAGCACGATCAGCGGCACGGCGTGAAACAACGCGACGGGTATGAACAGGGACACGCCCCGCGACCAGGACACCATGGACACCCCGGCGTTCTGCAACGTGATCCAGACCAGCCCCCCTGTTGCATAGATCGCCCCAAGGCCTCCCAGCCAAGTGAGATGGGCAATCAGGCGCACCCCACGCAAATTTCTGGCGGCCCAAGGCGGGATCTCTGGTTCGGTCTCTGGCTCTTCCGGCATGTTCTGTGCCTCCCGTGCCCGAGTATAAGACAACGGCAGAAACATCGGTTCAAGACGTCACCCCGTGGGGCGGCTCGGCCCGCCGGTGCGCGCGCTTCACGGGAAAGTCACCTCTGCCCCGCCCGCCCATATATTGCAGCCTTGCAGCTGTTCCCCTAGCGTTTGCCCAGTTCATCACGCGGGAAGGCACACCACATGGTCCAGGGAATCTGCTGTTGCGGCGCGGTACAATTTCAACTGACCGTGCAGCCGCCGATGATGGGTACCTGCCATTGCTCCCGCTGCCGCAAGGTCGGCACCAGCGCCATCGTGCTTGTGCGGCCCGGAGACGTGCAATGGACCAAGGGCAAGGATCAGGTCACCACCTACACGCCTGAGCCGCCCTTCAATTTCATCCGCTGTTTCTGCAAGATCTGCGGCACCTCGCTGGGGGAAATCCTGGCCGAGGACGAGCGTATCGCAATCGCGGCAAGCGCGCTGGATGGCGATATCGGCGTCAGCAACCAGTTTCACGAGTTCGTCGCTGACAAGGCCGATTGGTACGAGATTTGCGACGATGCCCCGCAATACGACGGTGCACCGACATAACGCCAAGGACGGAGTGGTTCCCTATCCCTTTGGGAAGACGAAACACCGGTTGCGCGGCACGGTGAGCCAGAGAACGCGGCCCACTTCGGGCAGGAACACGTTGGGCACCGTCACCTTCAGGAGCGATCCGTCAAAATCCATGCGGAACTCGACTAGGCTTTCATGGCCCAGAAAGCGCGCCCGTTCTACCACACCGCGCGCCGGGACGCCGTCGCTGGGGGTCGGCAAGGGACCTTTGCCCGCGCGGTCGAAATCAATGCGCACGTGCTGCGGGCGAAAGACGATCTCCACATCGGTGCCGTCTGGCACGCCCGGGGCCAGGAACTGGCCGAATGGCGTCTGTGCAAGCGCGCCGTTCACCTGTGCATCCAGAACGTTGACGTCGCTGAAAAAAGCCACCGCCGCCTTATCGACCGGGCGGGTATAGACGTTATAGGGCGCGCCCTGCTGTACGATCCGCCCGCCCCGCATCAGGGCGATCTCATCGGCCATGCGCATGGCTTCTTCGGGCTCGTGCGTCACCAGAAGGACTGCCGTGTCCTCTTCGCGCAAGAGCGTCAGCGTCTCGTCGCGGATACCATCACGCAGACGGTTATCAAGGCCCGAAAACGGCTCATCCATCAGCATGATACGCGGACGCGGCGCCAGGGCGCGGGCCAGCGCCACGCGCTGTTGTTCGCCGCCCGACAGCTGGTGCGGGTAATCGTCGATGTATTTCGACAGCGACACCTTGGCGAGCAGCTCCTCGACCCGGGCGCGTTTCTGATCTTTCGGCCCTTTCAGACCAAAGGCGACGTTATCCGCGACGCTCAGGTGTGGGAACAGGGCAAAGTCCTGAAACATCAGGCCGATCTCGCGCCGCTCGGGCGGGACACGGAACACCGTGTCGCAGATCAGCTTGCCATCCACATAGATTTCGCCCTCGTCCTGCATCTCCACCCCGGCGATCATGCGCAGAGTGGTGGATTTGCCGCAGCCCGAGGGACCCAGCAAGCAGGTCACCTGCCCCGCCTGAATTTGCAGGGACACATCGTCGACCACCGGGCGCCCGTCGAAGAACCGCTTGATATTGCGGATTTCCAGCCGTGGCGGGGCCATGGTGCTGAGCATTTCGGCAGGGGCAGTGTTCATGCGGCCTCGGAGCTGTTTCCGACGCTTTCCATCGGGTTTGGCGCAGATGTAGCAGCCCCCCTGTCAGGCTTCAACCCTGCGGCTGCCGCGCGCCACTGCGGCAAAGCCGACCACCAGCACGATCACGCAGATCTGCAAAAGCTGCTCGTACTTGTGCCCATCGTACAGCAGCCCCGAGACGCCCGGTGCATCGCGGAACATATAGGCCGCCGCGCCAAGGATGGCAGAGCCTAAGCTAACCAGATAGGCCCAGGTCGCCACCTGTCGTTTGCCCAGAAGCCCCGCGACCAGCACCGGGGTCAGGAACATCGAGGCGGTACCGGATACAGCCACCGCATCAAACAGCGTCTTGTTCCCCCAAAGCGTCAGCGCGCCACCAGCAGCGGCAAAGACCACCATGGCGATACGGCCGCCCATCAGGCTGCGCGGCGCAAGGCGCAGTTCTTCGACCACCAGACGCGCGGCCGAGCTGAGCGCGGAATCAAGCGTCGAGAGCGCCGAAACCAGCAGCGACACGATCAGCATGACGAAAACCCAGCCCGGCAGCATAGTCGCCCAGGTGCCCAACAGCTGGCCTTCGTATTCCGCGCCCTCAAGGGAAGCCTGAATGCCGAAAAAGCCAAAGGCGATAATGCAAAGCGCCGAAATCCAGAAGGCATGCAAAAAGCTTTTGCGGGTGGTGGCGGGATCGGCAAGAAAACCGCGGTCCATCATCACCGGATCATGCACCGGATAGGAAAAGACCTGCAGCGCGGCCACCACCAGCAGCACCCATCCATTATGGGCGCCCGCTGCCCCCTGCGCGGTCATCACCGCAGAGATATCAAAGCCCGGGCGCAGGATCAGCGCCACAAAGGCGGCGCCAAAGACCACGAGGAACAGCGACATCTGGATCACATCGGTGCGCAGCGCCGCTGACAGCCCGCCCCATGCGGAATAGGCCAGCGCCAGCACACCGACCACCAGGATGGCGGTTGTCTCGGCCCCTGCCACATCCGGCAGGGCGGCGGCAAAGATCAGCCCGACCACCAGCAGGTTGGCAAAAACCTCGGACAACAGGCGCAGCGCGATCACCAGATTATAGGCGGTGGTGCCCGTGGCGCCGAAACGCTCCGCCAGCCAGGATTGCACCGATGTCGCACCCTGTGCGCGCATCCGGCCAACGATATAGCCGCCGGTCAGAAAGGATCCGTAGTAGGCCGCATAGGCCAGAGTTCCCGCGATGCCGTAGTAAAAGCCCAGGATCGCGGCGTTCATCAACGAGCGCGCGAAGATCCATGTGGTCACCTGTGACAGCACCAGCGTCCACAGGGTCGGCGCCTCGCCCCTGTCGGACTGACCGCCGAAGAACCCGCCCACGGTGGCCTTGCGCGGCGCATAGTAGAGGCTGAGCAATATGATAGCGGCAAAGATGGTGGTTATGGCGATGGCCTGCATGATCGTTATCCCCGTTTTGATGGGCTCGGCGTAGCAGGCAGGCCCTTACCGCACCATATTGCCCACAGGAATGTGAAGCGGTGTCAGGGACAAACTGAGTGACCTGCGCGCAAAACAGGCACCCTCGGCGGCCGTTGCGCCGGATATTCCATCGTCCCGGGTTGTTGCCGATTACTCCCCCGCTGGCAGCAGGTCGAAAGCAGCCTCCGCCCGCACATTGCCATTGACCAGCAGCTCCAGCCGATGCGGCCCGGGCACCAGTTTGAACGTGGTGGCATCCCCTTTCAGCTTATGTGCCTTGCTGAGCTTCAGAGTACCGCGCACTAGCTTTGCCTGTTTCAGCTTGAACACCTTGGCCGAGGCTTTGCCGCCGGGGCGCTGAAAATGCAGCCGGTAATCGACCAGCACCGGCTGCCCCGCTGGCCCCGCCAGATCGACAGAGAAAGACAGTGCATCGCCGATGGGCACCGCTGCGCTTTGCAGCGTGATCCTGGCCTCCACCGGCGCCTCCGGATCGTATCCCAGAAGGCCCAGTGCGCCCGGGTGCCCCGCCTTCACCAGTCCACGGCAAGCATGGCGGGTGATCCAGTCCATTTCCTTGCCCGTCTGTTGTCCGGCCTCGCCCCAGCGGCGCAGGATCTCGACCACCAGATCCGGCTCTTTCTTGGCGATGTCGTTCAGGTGGTTGGCGACCGAGCGGGTGACAAAGCGCGTGCCATCCCGGTGCAGCTGGTCCAGCAGCGGCAGCGGCGCCCGCAGATCAAGCCCGATCCCAAGGCCCCAAGGAAGACGCGGGCGCGTGCCCTCGCTGACCAGCCGCCGCACGTGGTAATGGTCGTGCCCGGCCCACTCCTGCATCCGCTCCAGCGTAAGATCGGGCCAGCGGTTCAGGAAGGGTCGAATGGCGAATTCCATGGAGAACCGCTGCGTCAGCGCCTCCAGCAGATCCAGTGATAGATCCGGGTGCGCTTCCAGCCCCTTGGACACGACGAATTCGCCCAGGGGCGCAAAGATGAAATCGCCGAAATCATCGTCGCGATTGCCGGGGTCCAGCGGCGGCGGCAGGGCCGCGCGCAGCAGTGGCGCGACCTCGGGCAAGGGCGCAGCGTAATGCTGACCCAAAACCTCGGCGATCCAGTCGATCCTCTGTTTCAGCTCCAGCTCCGGCAGGCGGGCGTTCACCTGCGCCTCGAACCCCGGCGCGTCGAAAGCGGGGTCACAGGCAGCAAAAAGACCCGCCAGATAGCGGGTCTTTTCCGGATTAAACAGCTGGTCCTTCAGGGAAAAACCGCTGGCCATCGCCTTACAGCGTCATATTGGTGGCGCCGCCATCCAGCAGGATGTTCTGCCCCACGATAAAGCCCGCATGCTGCGAGCAGAGGAAGGCACAGGCCGCGCCGAATTCCTGCCGGGTGCCATAGCGGCCCGCCGGAATGGTCGCTTCACGCTGGGACTTGGCCTCTTCGATGGAAATGCCCTTTTGCCCGGCCACACCGGTGTCCAGCGACACGGCGCGGTCAGTGGCGTGAATGCCCGGCAGCAGATTGTTGATGGTGACACCGCTGCCTGCGACCTGCCGCGAAGTGCCCGCAACATAGCCGGTGAGACCAGCGCGCGCCGAATTCGACAGGCCCAGCACCGCAATCGGCGCCTTCACCGATTGCGAGGTGATATTGACCACCCGGCCCCAGCCGCGCTCCATCATGCCGGGCAGCAGCGCCTTCATCAGCGCGATCGGCGCCAGCATATTGGCATCCAGCGCCTTGATGAAATCGTCGCGCTCCCAGTCCGACCACATGCCGGGGGGCGGGCCGCCCGCGTTGGTGACCAGAATGTCGGCCGCGCCTGCGGCCTCCAGCACCTTTTGCTGGCCTTCGGCGGTGGTCACGTCTGCCACCACGGTTTCGACCTCGACGCCATAGGTATCGCGGATGGTCTGCGCCGCCGCCAGCAGCGCCTCTTCTCCGCGTGCGTTCATCACCAGATTGACCCCGGCTTCGGCCAGCGCCTCGGCACAGCCAAGACCCAGACCCTTGCTGCTGGCACAGACCAATGCGCGCTTGCCTGCAATTCCCAGTTCCATGTTCGTCCTCCATCGGGATTCTTCGTTTCCGGCGCAGACTGTGCACTCTGCGCCCGCCGTTGACCAGCCTTCCCGCCCCCGCCCTGATCATCTATGTCGTGATCACGGGTCAGAAATTCTGTCCGTTGTGGTCCGTTTCGTGCCATATTTCCCGGATAGGTTACACCAACCGCTGGCGCCCGCGCCGCCCCTTCTTTGCACAGACGAGCCATACCGTGACAGCCGACCGCACCGCGATCCGATCCATCCCGGCCCATGCCGCCGCCGCCTTTTTGGTGGAGACCGGCGCCAATATGGGCGATCCGCTGGGCGTGCTGGAGGATCTGGTGCTGGACGATGTCTATATGCTCGCCCCCAGCGCCACAGCCCCCCAACGCCTGTCGGTGGCCAGCGGCAGCGATGGCAGCTTCACCATCGCCGAGGACAGCGAGCTGGGCCAGCCCGGCGCTGCGCTGCATCTTGACTGCGCGCTCACCCTGATGGCCGAGGCCGGTCCCAACGTGGATGCGCTGGTGATGGTGGAGGTCGATGCCGAAGGGCTGATCGCCGCGGTCTACCTGGTGCCGATGGCGCCGCTAGTGCCGCAGACCGGATATACCCTGCTGAAGGCCGAGCGCGCCCCCGCCCGCGCGCGGCTGGCGCAGATGGCCTCGATCGCCTTTACCCGGGGCACTCATATTACCCTCGCCACCGGCGCCCAGAAGCCCATCGAGGATCTGCGCCCCGGTGACCGCATCCTGACCCGCGATGATGGCGTGCAGGAATTGCGCTGGATCGGCCAGACCACCAGTCGCGCCACCGGCGCCATGGCCCCGATCCTGATCCGCAAGGGCACGCTCAACAATGCCCGCGACCTGCTGGTCAGCCCCGATCACCGGCTGATGGTCTACCAGCGCCACGATGCGCTGGGGGCCGGAACGCCGGAATTGCTGGTCGCCGCCCGCCATCTGGTGAACGGAGACAGCGTGGTGGTGCAGGACGGCGGGTTCGTGGATTATTTCCAGCTGCTGTTCGACCGCCATCACATTGTCTATGCCGAGGGCATCGCCGCCGAAAGCCTGTTCCTGGACCCGGTGACCGAACCCGCCCTTCCCCCAGGCCTGCTGCAGCGGATCGCAGACGGGTCCATCCCCCCCCAGCGCCGCGACAGCCACGGGCTGGACGTGCCAAGCCCGCTCTTGGACCGCCCGGATCTGGTGGAGCTGTTGAAGCGGGCGTCGCTGCGGTAGGCCTTTTTGATGTTACGCGTTATTTGATGACGACCTTGCATTATCCTCGGGGTCAGACGTGAAGCGGGTCCCAAGTCCGAATGCAGAATTCGGGCCCGCCGACACCAATGCGGACATACGAGATCATCCGCAGCGCAACCAGACAGGTGGGTGCAATGGCGTTTCCGTACCTTTGCCATGATCCGGATCAAGGCGTGCAGCTGTAGGTCAGTTCAGAATGCTTTGCGCGCGGAACTGAAAGGGGAAAGGTCATGGAAGCAAAAAGCCTCATCCGACTATTCAGCGTGGTCGCAGCCCTGAGTTTAACCGGGTGCTTGGATACGGCCCAGGTCGGTATTCCGAGTGATGCGCAAGCGCAGTATTCAAAAATCGGCCTAGTCACTCAAATCAGTGATAATGTTGTGTCGACTTACTGGGACGCTGCATTCGCCGAGCCACAGCCGATTGACGGCCAATTGGGATGGAACGCCGCATCGACGGCGGGCGGTTTTGTAAAGGAACAACTCACCCCGACAGGCGCAGTCGTTGCAAACGTTCCGTCGCACACTGGCACAGCGGCGCAGAAGACCGACGCCGTCATCGTACTTCAGCAAACGCCCCTAGATATTCTGGGCCAGAACTACAATCCCGGACGCGACTTCTTTGCCCTCGGCGGCGGGCTATTTGCAATCGGCGCCATCGCAAGTGCTGAAAAAGCCAAAGGTGAAAAATACCAACCGCGTTTTGTCCTGTGGGTTCGCAACCCTGCAGTAAATAAAGCGCTTATCGGGGAGAATGCCTGCACAGTCGGCCTCACCGCATCTCTGGTCGATCCCGCGACTAGCAGTCAAGTTGTTGAAGGCAAACAGGTAAGCGGTCGATCTGTCATTCCAGGTAACTTGCAAGCCAAAGATTGGGCCAATTTTTCGACCAGCGAGAAGCAACTTGTACGTTCGCATTGTTCATTGGCGCTGCGCAGCGCTGTCTCGCAAGCACTTGTGGGGTTGAAGGTCGTGCGCTGAAAGAGGGTGACGCCGGGCTGAAACCCACCCGAGACGCAGCGCACGCAAGTTGGACATTTTGACAAAGGGTTGCCGGGGCATGCAATCGACCCGGTGTATACCCCGTGCACGTAGGGGCCCGCCTGTTTTTCTTGCCTCGACCCGCAATCCTGATATACGCGCGCTCATGCTGGATTCCGTCACAAACCGCCCCGAACTGCCGCCCGAAATCGCGCGGCGCCGCACCTTTGCGATCATCTCGCACCCGGATGCGGGCAAGACCACTCTGACCGAGAAATTCCTGCTCTATGGCGGCGCGATCCAGATGGCCGGTCAGGTGCGCGCCAAGGGCGAAGCGCGGCGCACGCGCTCGGACTTCATGCAGATGGAAAAGGACCGGGGCATCTCGGTTTCGGCCTCGGCCATGTCGTTCGATTTCGACGGCTTCCGCTTCAACCTGGTGGACACGCCCGGCCACTCGGACTTTTCCGAGGACACCTATCGGACGCTGACGGCGGTGGATGCGGCAGTGATGGTGATTGACGGCGCCAAAGGTGTCGAGAGCCAGACGCAGAAACTGTTCGAAGTCTGCCGCCTGCGCGATCTGCCGATCCTGACCTTCTGTAACAAGATGGACCGGGAAAGCCGCGACACGTTTGAGATCATTGACGAAATCCAGGAGATGCTGGCGATTGACGTGACCCCCGCCAGCTGGCCCATCGGAGTCGGGCGCGATTTCATCGGCTGCTATGACCTGTTGCGTGACCGGCTGGAGCTGATGGACCGCGCCGACCGCAACAAGGTTGCCGAGAGCATCTCGATCGAAGGGCTGGACGATCCGAAACTGGCAGAACACGTGCCTGCGCATCTGCTAGAGAAGTTCCTGGAAGAGGTGGAGATGGCCAAGGAGCTGTTGCCGACCCTTGACCCGCAATCGGTGCTGGAGGGGCATATGACCCCGATCTGGTTCGGCTCTGCGATCAACTCTTTCGGGGTGAAGGAGTTGATGGATGGGATCGGCCGATACGGCCCCGAGCCGCAACCGCAAAAGGCCAGCCCGCGCCAGGTCTGTCCGGAGGAAAAGAAGGTCGTCGGCTTCGTCTTCAAGGTACAGGCCAATATGGACCCCAAGCACCGCGACCGCGTCGCCTTCGTGCGCATGGCCTCGGGCCATTTCAAACGTGGCATGAAGCTGACCCACGTGCGCACCAAGAAGCCCATGGCGATCTCGAACCCGGTGCTGTTCCTGGCTTCGGACCGGGAACTGGCGGAAGAGGCATGGGCGGGTGACATCATCGGTATTCCGAACCACGGCCAGCTGCGCATTGGCGATACGCTGACCGAAGGCGAGGCCCTACGGGCGACCGGTATCCCCTCCTTTGCGCCGGAACTGCTGCAGACCGTGCGGGCGGGCGATCCGATGAAAGCGAAGCACCTGGAAAAGGCGCTGATGCAATTCGCAGAGGAAGGCGCCGCCAAGGTCTTCAAACCCTCCTTCGGCTCCGGCTTCATTGTCGGCGTTGTGGGTGCTTTGCAGTTCGAAGTGCTCGCCAGCCGGATCGAGATGGAATACGGCCTGCCGGTGCGTTTTGAGCCCTCTCAGTTCACCTCGGCCCGCTGGGTCTCCGGGGAAAAACCGGCGGTGGAGAAATTCATCAACGCCAACAAGCAGCACATCGCAACAGACCATGACGGCGACACCGTCTACCTGACGCGGCTGCAATGGGACATCGACCGAGTGGAACGGGATTATCCGGACTTGAAACTGACCGCGACCAAGGAAATGATGGTCTAACACCATCAATGCCCGGGCGGTTCAACATGGCCCGGGCGCGTTTCCAGACCGGCGGTGATCTGGAGGCGGCCGCCGACTGCGCCGTCCTGCTGAACCGCCGTTCTAAGAGGCTGCCCTGACACATTCGCCGACACAGACATGGGGTATCGTCAGCACCATCAAGGCCGAGGCCAAGGAGGTATTGAACTTTGCCGCCTATCATCTCGACGCAGGCGCGCATCGGCTTTTCCTCTATCTTGATGCCCCCTGCCCCGAGGCACGCGATCTCTTGGCGCAGCACACGAAGATCCGGGTTTTCGACTGCGATGATGCCTCCTGGGCGCAGCGGCGCAAGGGCGGCAAACCTGACAAGCACCAGGTCCGGCAAACCCTGAATGCCACCCGCGCCTACAGACGTCAGAGCAAGGGGCTGGATTGGCTGATCCATATGGATGTGGATGAATTCCTCTGGTCCAAAGAGCCCTTGTCACAGGTGCTGGCGCGCCAGCCCGAAACGGCTCTCTGCGCGCGCGCGTACCCGATTGAAAGCCTGGCCGGAGGCGACGGCTCTGCCTTCAAGACGCAAATCCCCCGTGGTAGCGACAGAGGTGCCCGGGCCGGGCAGCTTTATCCCACCTATGGCGAGCATCTGCTCAGCGGCTTTCTCAGCCATACCCAAGGCAAACTTTTCGTCCGTCCTGGCATGGAAGAGGGCAAGCTGCGCATCCACAATTTCTTCGTGGACGGGGAGGAAAATCCCAGCCAGGTGGTCCTGCCGGACGTCGACCTGTGCCATCTTCACGCCCGCGATTGGGACAGCTGGCTGTCGCATTACAGCTACCGGCTGAAGCAGGGCTCCTACCGATCCGAGCTGAAACCGGCCCGGCCCCGCGACAAGGGCGGTATCAATCTGCACGAACTCCTCTCGGCCATCGAGGCGGAAAAGGGTACCGACGGTCTGCGCGGTTTTTTTGAGGAGACCTGCGCCGACAGCGCGGAACTGCGAGCGCGGCTTGAGCAGGAAGGCTGCCTGCGAATCCGTGAACTGCGCCTCGCGGAGAAACGCGCCAAACATTTTCCCAAATTCGCCTAAAGGGCGATAAACTCTGCAAATATGCACCGAAAGAGCGCGAAAAACCGCGTTTTCTCCTGCAAAATCAGGCTTCAATTGACGGTGCACCCGTATTTTGCTAAGTCCGCCCCGAAGCCGGAAGCTGCCAAACCGCATGACCTTGCGAAACCGGCTGACTCACACACGCGCGGGCCTGGTCAGTGTCCGCAAAAACGGACGCATATGACAAAATTCACCGATCTGAACTTGAACCCCAAGGTCCTCAAGGCAATTGAGGAAGCCGGGTATGAATCCCCCACCCCGATCCAAGCCGGAGCGATTCCGCCCGCGCTGGAGGGACGCGACGTTCTGGGGATCGCCCAGACCGGCACCGGGAAGACCGCTTCTTTCACCCTGCCTATGATCACGATGCTCGCCCGCGGTCGCGCGCGTGCGCGGATGCCGCGCAGCCTGGTGCTCTGCCCCACGCGCGAGCTGGCAGCACAAGTTGCTGAAAACTTCGACACCTACACCAAGCACCTGAAACTGACCAAGGCCCTGCTAATTGGCGGCGTCAGCTTCAAGGAACAGGACCAACTGATCGACAAGGGCGTCGACGTTCTCATCGCAACGCCCGGTCGTCTGCTTGACCATTTCGAACGCGGCAAGCTGATCCTTTCTGATGTGAAGGTCATGGTGGTGGACGAAGCCGACCGGATGCTCGATATGGGCTTTATCCCCGATATCGAACGCATCTTTGGCCTGACGCCCTTTACCCGCCAGACCCTGTTCTTCTCGGCCACCATGGCGCCAGAAATCGAGCGGATTACCAACACCTTCCTGTCGAACCCCGAACGGATCGAAATCGCCCGTCAGGCGACGACTTCGGAAACAATCGAACAGGCCGTTGTGGAATTCAAAGCCTCCCGTAAGGATCGCGAAGGCAGCGAAAAGCGCAAAGTACTGCGCGCGCTGATCGATCAGGAAGGCGAAAAGCTGACCAATGCGATCATCTTCTGCAACCGCAAAATGGACGTGGATGTGGTGGCAAAGTCGCTGAAGAAATACGGCTATGACGCCGCGCCCATTCACGGCGATCTGGACCAA
This sequence comes from Phaeobacter sp. SYSU ZJ3003, assembly GCF_041300735.1. NCBI lineage: Bacteria > Pseudomonadati > Pseudomonadota > Alphaproteobacteria > Rhodobacterales > Roseobacteraceae > Phaeobacter > Phaeobacter sp. SYSU ZJ3003. The sequence continues at coordinate 221,190 of NZ_PXNU01000001.1, forward strand.
AGCCAGCGGACCAAGACCCTTGATGGGTTCCGCGAAGGCCAGTTGCGCATACTGGTGGCTTCGGACGTGGCTGCCCGCGGTCTCGACGTGCCCAGCGTCAGCCATGTGTTCAACTACGACGTTCCCGGCCACGCCGAGGACTACGTGCACCGGATTGGCCGCACCGGCCGCGCCGGCCGTGAGGGCAAGGCGATTACCATCTGTACCCCGCGCGATGAAAAGGCGCTGGATGCAGTCGAAAGCCTGGTTCAAAAGACTATCGCCCGCTTGGAAAACCCTGTTAAAAAGGCACCCAGCCGCAAGTCCACCGAAGATGCCGTGGACGCAGGCAAGGATGATACCGCCGCAAGCAAGCCCAAGCCGACCCGCAGCCGCCGTGGCAAATCGGCGGACAAGGGTCAGGACGCGCCCAAGGATGCAAAGGCAGATCAGGCAGCAGACGCGGATACGGACACAGCAACCGCGCCAAAATCCCAGTCCCGCTCTGGCGACAAATCGGCCAATGCTGAAAAGCCAGCGAAACAATCGCGTGGTGGCCGTGGAGGCAAGCAGGACCGCCGCGACGACCGCAAGGTTGTAGGCATGGGCGATCACATGCCCAGCTTTATTGCACTGTCCTTTGACGAACGCCGCGCTAGCTGACGCATCAGCACTTTGACAGTTTTGACGGCTGCATCCTGAATGGGATGCAGCCGTTTTTCGTTCTCCCCTACGGCGCCTGCCAACCGATTATTCGCGGTTTGGTGACTTGCTTTGCACCTGCAGCATGGCGGCATTGATCATTTGACCGGATGTCAAACCCGCCGCAGGGGACTATGTCACCCGCAAGCAAGACAGACACATCTCATAGGTTGAAAAGTTAAATGACCCAGTTCGACAACACCCCGCTCACCGCACAGGACATCCAGGCCATCGAGCAGCGCGCCCATGCAATGCGCAGCGCGGCAATGGGCAACATGCTGCGCGCCCTGGTGGCACGCATCGGCGGCGCCGTCCACAAGATCACCGCACTGGTGCACCGCCCGCGCCACGCCTGATCGCACTTTCGAATACCACCACTCACAAAAACGCCCTGACTTATCCAGTCAGGGCGTTTTCGTTTTCTGTCTTTGACAAGTAGGGATCAGCGCATACGGCTGATCACCACCGTTACTTCAGGCTTCTTGCCGATCTCGTTGTTCGCGGTTTGACGCGCCACGCGGCGCAACTCGCCTTCCAGCTTGTCATCGTCGCGCAGGGTCTTGGCACCGGCGCGCATCAGGAACTGGTTCAGGTCCTCTTCGATCACCTCAGCCAGCGCCGCATCGGATGTTCCGGTCTCCGCTAGGCCTTTGATATCGCACCAGGGCTCTCCCAGTGGTTCGTCTTCTTCATCAAGGATCACCGTGATCACCACGTGGCCGTTCAGCGCCATGCGGATCCGGTCACGCACGATGCCATCCAGCGCGCCGATCTTGACCGATCCATCCAGATAGGTCCGGCCGGTGTCCACATAGTCGACGATCTTCGGCCCCTGATCACCGGAAAGATCCAGCATGGTGCCGTTCACCGCCACAACGCTGGCATAGCCTTTTTCCTCGGCGATGCGCGCATGCTGGCGCAGGTGGCGGTGTTCGCCGTGCATCGGCACCAGGATCTTCGGTTTGACCAGCGCGTGCAGCTGTTCAAGGTCGGGACGGTTGGCATGGCCCGACACGTGGTACAGGCCAGAGCTGTCATCTACGACGTCGACGCCGCGCTCCGAGAACTGGTTCATGATGCGGATCACGCCCTTCTCGTTGCCCGGAATGGTTTTCGAGGAGAACAGGAACAGATCACCGGCCTTCAGCTCAAGCCCGCGATACTTACCGCGTGCCATCTGCGCGGTTGCCGCCCGGCGTTCGCCTTGGCTACCGGTAGTGATCAGCATCACGTTGTCACGCGGCAGTTCCTGCGCGTCCTCAGGCTGGATCACCTTGGGGAAATCCTTCAGCACACCGGTTTCCACGGCGGCCTCAACCATCCGCAGCATGGCACGGCCCAAGAGGACGATGGACCGCCCTGCCCGCTCGCCCGCTTCGGCAAGGGTTTTCACTCGCGCAACGTTGGAGGCAAAGGTGGTGGCAGCAACCATGCCGGTTGCGCTCTCGATCAGTTTGGTGATCTCCGGCGCCAGTTCGGATTCAGAGCGCCCCGGATGAGCCGAGAAGACGTTGGTGGAATCGCAGACCATCGCCTGCACGCCGTCCTTGGCGATTTCGGTCCACATCTGCGGATCGAAGGCCTCACCGACCAGCGGGTTCGGGTCCAGCTTGAAGTCGCCGGTGTGCACGATCCGTCCAGCCGGGCTGTCGATCACCAATGCCCCGCTTTCGGGAATGGAGTGGGACATCGGCGCGACACCAACGGTAAAGGGGCCGAGCTTGGTCACTTCGGGCCATGCCGATACGGTCTGCACCACCTTGGGATCATGGCCGCGCTCTTCCATCTTGCGGCGGGCAAGATTGGCAGTAAAGGCGCGCGCATAAACCGGCACCCGCAGATCCCCATAGAGATGCGAGACCGCCCCGATGTGGTCCTCGTGACCATGGGTGATGAAGATCGCCTCAAGCTGGTCAACGCGTTCCTTCAGCCAGGTGATGTCGGGCATGATCAGGTCCACGCCCGGGCTGGTCTCCATATCCGGAAACGCAACGCCCAGATCCACCAGGATCAGCCGTTCCTTGCCCGGTTTACCATAGCCATAGACATAGGCGTTCATGCCAATTTCACCTGCCCCGCCAAGGGGCAGATAGATCAATCGTTCAGTGCTCATTCGGAGTACCGTTATCCTTATTGTATTTATGGATGACCTGTAGGCCGTGCATCGTGAGGTCGTCCTCGAATGCGTCAAACAGATCCGCCGTTTGCTGGAACAAAGGCGCCAGCCCGCCTGTTGATATGATTTTCATAGGCACACCGCGCTCTTCCTTGATGCGGGTGCATATCTCTCGCACCAGCCCCACGTAGCCCCAGAACACGCCAGATTGCATGCAGGCCACGGTATTGGTGCCGATGACTTTTTGCGGTTTAGAGATGTCCACATGTGGCAGCGCAGCGGCCGCCTGATGCAGAGCCTCAAGACTAAGGTTCACGCCGGGGGCGATCACGCCGCCGACATAGGCACCATCTTCGGCCACCACGTCAAAGGTGGTCGCGGTGCCGAAATCCACCATCACCAGATTGCCACCGTAGTGATCGAAGCCGGCCACCGTATTGACCAGACGGTCCGGCCCCACGGCGGTGCCTTCATCCACGCGTACCTCGACCGGCAGCAGGCAATCGGGCTTGCCAACCACAAGGGGCCGGGTGTTGAAATAGCGGTCCGCCAGAACACGGAGGTTGAACACCACCCGCGGCACAGTAGAGGAGATGATCATGTCGGTGATATCCGCCTCGATCCCCTGCAGTCGCATAAGCGTGTTGAGCCAGACGTAATACTGATCTGCGGTGCGTTTCCAATCGGTGGCGGTGCGCCACATGCCGATGAACTGCTCTCCGTCATAGATCGAGAAGACGGTATTGGTATTGCCACAATCGACGGCCAGAAGCATGGGCTTGTCCTTCCTAGAAATAGACATCCGCGGCCGGGATCGAAATGCGGCCTTTGGCGGTGTTTAGGACAAGGTTGCCACTGGCGTCCACCGTTTCGAACGTGCCTTCGGTTTCCGACGTTGCGGTGCGTGCCGTGATGACCTCACCCAGCTTGGCGGCGCGGGCCAGCCAGGCGGTCCGGATCGGTTCAAACCCGTAGGTTACGAATTGCTCCTCGTATCGGGCAAAGGCCGCAGCCAGCGCCTCAAGGAAATCCTCTGGCGCGACCTGAATACCGGTCTCCGACAGGAGCGAAACCGGCCACACGGCGCCGGGTTCCAGCCATTCCTTCATCGGGGTTTCCATCAGGTTCACCCCGATACCGATGGACAGGTGGCTAACACCTGTGCCTTGTCCAACGCTTTCCAACAGGATACCGGCCAGCTTGCCGCCGTTCAGGAGCACATCATTGGGCCATTTCAGCGCCAGTCCTTCGCTGCGCCCCGTCAGGGACTCGCAGGCGTCATAGACCGCCAGAGAGGCTACGAAGCTGCGCAACGCCACCTGCGACGCCGGACCTTCGGGACGGATCACCAGCGTGGCTGCGAAATTGCCCTTGGGATCTTTCCAGTCGCGGCCACGGCGGGCGCGACCCTTGGTCTGGCGCAGGGCCAGGATCCACTCGGGGCCCTGAAGCTCACCGACGATCCGCGCTGCCTCGTCCAGGGTGCTGTCCACCTCGGGCAGAACCCGTTTCCCATATCCCGTCGGCCAGGTCATCAAACGCCTCCACCTTTACGCACAAAAGGCCCGGTCATGTGACCGGGCCTTCCGAGACTGTCTGAACGACAGATCAATTTACAAGCGTTGCGGCGGCAGCAGCCGCTGCCCCGTCGATACCGAACTGGTAGACCACCCCGATCAGCATCAGTGCAGCCGATCCCATCAGCGCCAGCGTCAGCACCGGAGATCCTTTGATCTCGACCTCACCTTCGCCGGAGCCGAAGTACATGTAGAACACGATACGCAGGTAGTAGAAGGCACCGATGACCGACGCGACAGCCGAGGCCACAACCAGCCCCATCAGGCCCGCATCAACACCCGCCTGCCACACGCCCAGCTTGGCAAAGAAGCCCAGCATCGGCGGAACACCGGCCAGCGAGAACATCAGGATCAGCACCGCCAGCGCCTTGCCCGGCTCGCGCGATGCGAACTGGTTCAGAGCGTTGATATCGGTGACCGGCGTGCCGTCTTTTTCCAACATCAGGATGAAGGAGAAGGTGCCGATGTTCATGGTGACGTAGATGGCCAGGTAAACCAGCATCGCGGTCACGCCCTGTTCGGTGCCCGCTGCGAGACCGATCATCGCATACCCCATGTGTGCAACCGAGGAGAAGGCCATCAGGCGTTTGATGTTGGTCTGTCCAATGGCGGCAATGGCGCCGAGGAACATCGACAGAACCGACAAAACCACGATGACCTGCTGCCAGTCGGTAACCGCACCGCCGAATGCATCATGCAGAACACGGGCGAACAGACCCATCGCAGCAACCTTGGGCGCGGTGGCGAAGAAGGCGGTAACCGGCGTCGGCGAACCTTCGTAAACGTCCGGGGTCCACATGTGGAACGGAACAGCCGAGACCTTGAACGCCATGCCCGAGATCAGGAAGACGAGGCCGAACAGCATGCCCAGCGACATGTGGTTATGCTCTGCCACCTGAATGATACCGGCGAATTTCGTGGTACCGGCAAAACCGTAGACCAGCGAGGCGCCATAGAGCAGCAGACCGGAAGACAGTGCGCCCAGCACGAAGTACTTGAGGCCCGCTTCGGTCGATTTCACGCTGTCGCGGCGCAGGGCGGCAACCACGTAAAGCGCCAGAGATTGCAGCTCCAGCCCCATGTAAAGCGCCATCAGGTCGCCTGCCGACACCATGACCATCATCCCCACGGTGCTGAGCGCAACCAGGATCGGATACTCAAAGGGCAGCATGCCGCGGCGCGACATGTACTCTTGTCCCATCACCAGCACCGCTGCGGCACCGATCAGAACCAGAACCTTGGCAAAGCGGGCAAAGCCATCATCGACGAACATACCGCCGAAGGCCTCGTGCGTGCCATTGCCGCCGGTTGCGATCCAGACCGCCAGGGCGACCATCAGGGCTGCGGTGGACCAGACCAGCGTCGCGGCCAGCTTGTCCTTGCCCGTGTAAACCGCCGCCAGCAGTGCCAGCATTGCGTAAACAGCCAGAATAATCTCTGGCAGGACGACGGAGAGATCAGCTTGGATCATCTGCCTTGGCTCCCTTAGTGCGAAGCAATCTGGGTCGCCGACGAGGTGTCAGCGGCGGCCAGAGAATGGTTGAAATTCGAGATCAGAGCCTCGGTCGACGGGCCGATGATATCGGTGACAAGCGACGGGTAGACGCCCAGCAGGATCGTCATCACCACCAGCGGCGCAAAGATGAACCGCTCGCGGGCATCCATGTCCTTGATGGTCTTGAGGCTCTCCTTGATCAGATCGCCAAAGACCACCCGGCGATAGAGCCACAGTGCATAGCCAGCCGAGAAGATCACGCCGGTGGCAGCAACAGCTGCAACCCAGGTGTTCTTCTGGAAGGTGCCCATCAGGGTCAGGAATTCACCAATGAAGCCCGAAGTGCCCGGCAGGCCGACGTTGCCCATGGTGAAGAACATGAACACCAGCGCATAGGCAGGCATCCGGATCACAAGGCCGCCGTAGGCGTCGATGTCACGGGTATGCATGCGGTCGTAGATCACGCCAACGCAAAGGAACAGCGCAGCCGAGATGAAACCGTGGCTCAGCATCTGGAAGATCGCACCGTCTACGCCCTGTTGGTTGGCCGCAAAGATACCCATGGTCACAAAACCCATGTGCGCAACCGACGAGTAGGCGATCAGCTTCTTCATATCCTCCTGCACCATCGCCACCAGCGAGGTGTAGACAACCGCGATGGCGGACATCCAGAGCACCAGATCAGTCATCACGTCCGATCCGACCGGGAACATCGGCAGGGAGAAGCGCAGGAAGCCGTAGCCCCCCATCTTCAGCATGATCGCTGCCAGCACGACCGAGCCTGCGGTCGGCGCCTGAACGTGCGCATCGGGGAGCCATGTATGCACCGGCCACATCGGCATCTTCACCGCGAAGGAGGCGAAGAAGGCCAGGAACATCAGCGTCTGCATGCCGCCCACCACATGGATACCCAGCACGTCAAAGCTCGCGGCCGAGAAGCTGTGGGTCAGCAGGGTCTCGATGTCGGTGGTGCCCGCGTCAGCGTACATCGCCACCATGGCCACCAGCATCAGGACCGAACCGAAGAAGGTGTAGAGGAAGAACTTGAAGGAGGCGTAGATCCGCTCCTTGCCGCCCCAGATCCCGATGATCAGGAACATCGGGATCAGGCCCGCTTCGAAGAACAGGTAGAACAGCACCAGATCCAGCGCCATGAAGACGCCCAGCATCAGGGTTTCAAGCAGCAGGAAGGCCACCATGTATTCCTTGACGCGGACCGTGACATTCCAGCTGGCCAGAATGGTCAGCGGCATCACGAATGTGGTCAGCAGCACGAAGAGCACCGAGATACCATCGACACCCATCTTGTACTTCAGGCCAAAGATCCAGTCGGCCTCTTCCACGAACTGGAAGCCCGTGTTGGCGGCATCAAAGTTCACATAAATATAGAGCGACGCCAGGAAGGTGATCGTTGTCGCCAGAAGCGCGATCCATTTGGCGTTCCGCTGACCCGCTTCATCCTCTCCCCGGAGCAACAGGGCCATCAGGCCCGCCGCAAATGCCGGGATAAAGGTGATAATAGAAAGGATGTTGTCCATCAGTGCGCTCCTCCGCCGATCGACATCCAGGTGACAAGGGCGGCAATGCCCAGCACCATCCAAAAGGCATAGGTAAAGATGAAGCCGGACTGGGCCCGGCCAGCGAGACGGGTGAAGAAGGGCACGATGCCCAAGGCCACACCGTTCAGGAAACCGTCAACCGTCTTGCCGTCGCCCTTCTTCCAGAAGAAGCGGCCGATCGCCAGGGCGGGTTTGACAAAGATCGCATCGTACAGCTCGTCAAAGTACCACTTGTTCAGGAGGAACAGGTACAGCGGACGCTGCTGCTCGGCCAGACGTGCGGGCAGCGAGGGGTTCCAGATGTAGAACCACAGCGCCAGGATCAGACCGCCCAGCATCGCAAAGAAGGGCGCGGTCTTGACTTGCCATGGAGCCGCGTGGGCATCGTCCAGAACATGGTTATCCGGCGCGATGTACAGAGCACCCTCACCCGGCTCACCAGCAAAGACGTAGTGATGTCCACCAGCGGCTTCACCATGACCTTCATCCGCAGCGCCGTGTCCGTCGGTGGCGGTTTCGCCGTGGCCATCGGTTGCTTCACCGTGACCTTCAGCAGCTTCGCCATGCGCGCCAGCTTCAGCAACCGGGATCCCGTAGAACTTGCCCACCTGATCGGCGTGACCAAAGAAGCTGTTGTACCAGACCATGCCTGAGAAGACCGCACCCAGCGCCAGAACACCCAGCGGGATCAGCATGACCATCGGGCTTTCATGCGCGTGATCATGGGTGTGCTTGTCGCCGCGGGGCTTGCCATAGAAGGTCAGGAAGATCAGGCGCCAGCTGTAAAAGGAGGTCATCGCAGCTGCGATTACCAGCAGCCAGAAGCCATACATGGACCCACCTGCATAGGCGCTTTCGATGATCGCATCCTTGGATAGGAAGCCAGCGAAACCAAAATGCGTGAGCGGAATACCAACACCGGTGATGGCCAGCGTGCCGATCATCATCGCAGCAAAGGTATAGGGGATCTTTTTGCGCAGACCACCGTAGTTCGTCATGTCTTGTTCATGGTGCATTGCGTGGATCACGGAGCCCGCGCCAAGGAACAGCATCGCCTTGAAGAAGGCGTGGGTGAACAGGTGGAACATCGCTGCCGAATACATGCCCACGCCTGCGGCCACGAACATGTAGCCGAGCTGCGAGCAGGTGGAATAGGCGATGACGCGTTTGATATCGGTCTGAACCAGACCCACGGTGGCGGCAAAGAAGGCCGTCGTGGCACCCAGCACGGTGATGAACATGGTCGCCTGCGGCGCCACTTCCATCAGCGGCGACATGCGGCAGACCAGGAAGACACCAGCGGTCACCATGGTCGCGGCGTGGATCAGCGCCGACACAGGCGTCGGGCCTTCCATCGCGTCCGGCAGCCAGGTGTGCAGGATCAGCTGCGCCGATTTACCCATGGCACCGATGAACAGCAGGATCGCGATCAGGTTTGCCGCGTTCCACTCGCCCCAGAGAAAGCTGAGCTGTGTTTCGGCAATCTCGGGCGTCGCCGCGAAGATGTCGTTAAAGCTGATGCTGTCGGTCAGGAAGAACAGACCAAAGATACCCAGCGCAAAGCCGAAGTCACCGACACGGTTGACGATGAAGGCTTTCATCGCAGCCGCATTGGCCGAAGGCTTGCGGTAGTAGAAACCGATCAGAAGGTAAGAGGCAACGCCGACGCCTTCCCAGCCAAAGAACATCTGAACCAGGTTGTCCGAGGTCACCAGCATCAGCATCGCGAAGGTGAAGAAGGACAGGTAGGCAAAGAAGCGCGGCTTGTAGCTTTCACCGTCTTTCCACTGCGGGTCATGGGCCATGTAGCCAAAGGAGTAGAGGTGCACGAGGCTGGAGACCGTGGTCACCACGATCAGCATGATCGCGGTCAACCGGTCCAGCCGGATGCCCCAGGAGGTAGAAAGCGAGCCGCTTTCGATCCAGCGCATGATTTCGATGTGCTGCGTGGTCCCGTCAAAGGACAGGAAGGTGATCCAGGACAGGATCGCCGAGAAGAACAGCAGGCCCGTCGCCGTGATGGTGGCGGCCTTTTCGCCGATGAACTTCCAGCCAAAGCCGCAGATCACCGCCCCGACCAGCGGGGCAAAGAGAAGGATGGTTTCCATGACGCTTTAGCCCTTCATCACGTTGATGTCTTCCACGGCGATGGTGCCGCGGTTGCGGAAGAAGCAAACCAGGATCGCCAGACCAATGGCGGCCTCAGCGGCGGCCACGGTCAGCACGAACAGGGTAAAGACCTGCCCCACCAGATCCCCAAGGAAGCTGGAGAAGGCCACAAGGTTGATGTTCACCGCGAGGAGCATCAATTCGATGCTCATCAGCAGGATGATCACGTTCTTGCGGTTCAGGAACAGTCCGAAGATGCCGATGACGAACAGTGTCGCCGCGACGGTGAGATAATGTTCAAGTCCGATCATTGCCTTACAGCCCCTGCCCCGGTTTGATGTCCTTGAGTTCCATCGCCTTGGCCGGGTCACGCATCATCTGTGCGACGATGTCCTGACGCTTCACGTCCTTGCGATGGCGCAGGGTCAGCACGATGGCGCCGATCATGGCCACCAGCAGGATCAGGCCCGCCAGCTGGAACAGAAGGAAATATTGGTCATAAATGATGAGGCCAAGCGCCTCGGTGTTGTGGGTATCCGTCGGTGTCGGCTGCGCCAGCAGCTCGGATGCCAGCGGCGCGCTTTCCCAGGCGCCATAGGCCATGACGAACTGCATCAGGATGACAAGGCCGATCAGCAGCGCGACAGGCATGTACCTCGCCATTTCCGCTTTCAGCTCGGCGAAATCCACATCCAGCATCATCACCACGAAGAGGAACAGAACAGCGACCGCCCCCACGTAGACGATGACCAGCAGCATGGCGACGAACTCCGCCCCCAGCAGCACGAACAACCCGGCCGAGGAAATAAAGGCCAGGATCAGCCACAGCACCGAGTGTACCGGCTGGCGACTGATCACAGTGAACAGCCCGCCGGTGATGGCGCTGATGGCGAAGAGGTAGAAGGCAAAAACGCTCATGTCTCATCGTCCCTTTTGTCGTCCAGGACCTCCTGCGCCAGCTCGAGCGCGCGGGTCATGGCCGGAATGCCGGCAAAGACCGACATCTGTCCGATCGTTTCAACGATCTCTTGTTTCTTCGCGCCCGCCTCCAAAGCGTGGCGCACGGTCTGGCGCACGGCGGTATCCGCCTGCGCGCCCTGCATGGTCAGCCCGGCCAGCGTCAGAAGCAGCCGGGTCTTGGCGTCCAGACCGTCCTTGTTGACGGTCCTGCCGAACATCAGTTCCATCGCCTCTTTGGGCATGGTCGGCCAAAGCGCCTCGAACCCCTTGGGCGAGAAATGCTCAAGGCCGGGATTGAGAGCCCGGGCCATCTCGTGGGCCTGGGCCATCATGGCCTCAAAGGGGTTCTTGGTTTCGCTCATCTCTCATTCACCGGTACGGGGCGTCGATTTCCAGGTTGCGGGCGATCTCGGCTTCCCAGCGTTCCCCGTTCGAAAGCAGCTTTTCCTTGTCATAGAACAGCTCTTCGCGGGTTTCGGTGGCGAATTCGAAATTCGGCCCTTCCACGATCGCATCCACCGGGCAGGCTTCCTGACAGAAACCGCAGTAAATGCATTTCGTCATGTCGATGTCATAGCGCGTGGTGCGGCGGCTGCCGTCTTCACGCGGTTCAGCATCGATGGTGATCGCCTGCGCGGGGCACACCGCCTCGCAGAGTTTGCACGCGATGCAGCGTTCTTCGCCGTTGGGATAACGGCGCAGCGCGTGTTCACCGCGGAAACGGGGCGACAGCGGCCCCTTTTCGTGCGGGTAATTGAGGGTGGCCTTGGGCGCGAAGAAGTACTTCAGGCCCAGTTTCATGCCTTGCCAAAAATCCTGCAGCAGGAAGTATTTGGCGGCGCGGGTGTAATCGATCTGCGTCATGATCAGCCCCCAGTTGTCCAGCGTGCGAAGGCACCCCAGAACCAGTCGAATTTTGCAGCGAAGGAGACAAAGACCACCCAGACCAGCGAGAAGGGAAGGAAGACCTTCCAGCCAAGGCGCATCAGCTGGTCATAGCGGTAGCGCGGGGTGATCGCCTTTACCATCGCAAAAAGGAAGAAGAAGAAGGCCATCTTGCCAACCATCCAAAGGACGCCATCAGGCAGACCCGGGATCGGGGACAGCCAGCCGCCAAAGAACAGCAGCGTGGTCAGCGCGCACATCAGAAAGATGGCAATGTATTCACCGGCCATGAACAAGAGGAACGGCGTGGCCGAATATTCAACCTGATAACCCGCAACCAGTTCGGATTCCGCTTCGGGAAGGTCGAACGGCGGGCGGTTGGTTTCAGCCAGGGCCGAGATGAAGAACAGGAAGACCATCGGGAAGTGCGGCAGCCAGTACCAGTTGAACAGGCCAGCGTTGCCATCCTGTGCACGCACGATCTCGCTGAAGTTCATCGAACCGGTCGAGATGATCACACCAACGATAATCAGGCCAATCGACACCTCGTAAGAGATCATCTGCGCGGCAGAGCGCAGGGAGCCAAGGAACGGATATTTCGAGTTCGAGGCCCAGCCGCCCATGATGACGCCGTAAACCTCAAGGCTGGACACCGCGAAGACATACAGGATAGCCACGTTGATATCCGAAAGGACCCAGCCATCGTTGAACGGGATCACCGCCCAGGCGATCATCGCCAGCACGAAGGATGTCAGCGGCGCCAGAATGAAGACGCTGCGGTCCGCACCCGCCGGAATGACGACCTCTTTGACGACGTACTTCAGCGCGTCGGCCACCGATTGCAGCAGGCCGTAGACGCCCACCACGTTGGGGCCCCGGCGCATCTGCACCGCCGCCCAGATCTTGCGGTCCCCGTAGACGAGGAACAAAAGCGAAATCATGACAAAGGCAACAACTGCAAGCACTTGCGCCAGTATCAGAATGGCGATGCCGCCTGGGGTGTTAAAGAATTCAGCCATAGGTCCTCACACCGTGGGTATTCCGTTTGCCTCACAGTCGGCGACCACGACTTCAGCGTCGATGGTGCGCAGACCGCGCGGGAGGGAGGGCGAGATGGTGTAGACAGCATCTGCAGTCTGAACGCCACCCTCTTGTTTCATTTTTGTGCGCACGTGACGCGCGAAGCCGTAGCCCCGGATCAGCGCATATTGCGCGGCCGCACATTCGGCATAGTCATCCAGGTCCGCCTCGGAGCGGGCACCGGACATAGCAACGTTGAAACGCACCAGATCGCCGTTCAGCAGGCTGGTCTCGACCCCTTTGTATTCAGGGGTGGACCGGTCTGCCGCGCCGGAACCGGGCACCTGCACGCAGGCCCCCAGCAGCAAGGACGATATGAGCGCCGCGCGGATCACTCGGCCGCGATCTTGTCTGTCTTGCGGGCTTTTGCTGCGGCCGAGAGTTCGGCCATCAGCTGCGATGCACGTGCAATCGGGTTGGTCAGGTAGAAGTCCTTCACCGCAGGCAGGAAGTCAGCCTTGCCCAGCGGTTCGCCGTCGAGCGCGACAACCTCGTTTTCGATAACTTCACCCACTTTCGCCAGATGCGGAACTTCGCCGACCATCGCCTGACGCAGCTGCGCCAGCGAGTCGTAAGGCAGTTTCGCGTCCAGCTCAGCGCTCAGCGCGCGCAGGATGGCCCAGTTTTCCTTCGCCTCGCCCGGTGCGAACCCCGCGCGGAAGGTCAGCTGCGGCCGACCTTCGGTATTGACGAAAAGACCGTTTTCTTCGGTATAGGCGGCGCCCGGCAGGATCACGTCGGCGCGGTGTGCGCCGCGGTCACCGTGGCTGCCCTGATAGATCACGAAGGCACCCGGATCGATTTCGACTTCATCCGCGCCCAGGTTGTAGATCACCTCGGCGCCATCGATTGCTGCGGCCATGCCGCCTTGGGTCACGGCGCCGATGTCCATCGCGCCAACACGGGCTGCGGCGGTGTGCAGTACCAGAACCTTGGCGCCGGATTTGGCGGCCAGTTCCTGAACCTTGGCCATCACGGCCAGACCGTCCGCCTCGCGCAGGGCGCCCTGCCCCACGATGATGACCGGCGCCTTGTCGGCAATGTCATGGGCGTTTGCCACCGCAGCGTCCAGCGCAGCGCGGTCGGTGCCGATGTGTTCGTAATCATAGGTCAGATCCGCAGCGGCGCCGATCAGCCCCACATTGGCACCCTTCAGCCAGGCCTTGCGGATACGGGCATTCAGAACCGGCGCTTCGTCGCGCGGGTTGGTGCCGACCAGCAGGATCGCCTGTGCCGCGTCGATATCCTCAATCGCGGCAGTGCCCACATAGGCCGAGCGGTTGCCGATGGCGAGGCGGGCATTGTCGGTGCGGCATTCCACCGAACCACCCAGACCTTCGACGAGTTGTTTCAGAGCAAAGGCCGCCTCGACCGGGACCAGATCGCCGATCAGGCCGGCAACTTTCTTGCCCTTCATGGCCGTTGCCACGGCGTCCAGCGCCTCGGGCCATGTGGCGGGGCGCAGTTTGCCATCGACACGCACATAGGGCTTGTCCAGACGCTGGCGACGCAGACCGTCCCAGACGAACCGGGTCTTGTCCGAAATCCACTCTTCGTTCACGCCGTCGTGGTTGCGCGGCAGGATCCGCATCACTTCGCGACCCTTGGTGTCCACGCGGATGTTCGAGCCAAGCGCGTCCATCACGTCGATGGTTTCGGTCTTGGTCAGCTCCCAGGGGCGGGCGGTAAACGCATAGGGTTTCGAGGTCAGCGCACCAACCGGGCAAAGATCGATGATATTGCCCTGCAGGTTCGAATCCAGCGTCTCGTTCAGGTAGGAGGTGATCTCCGCATCTTCGCCGCGACCGGTCTGACCCATCTGAGTGATGCCGGCGACTTCAGTGGTGAAACGCACGCAGCGGGTGCAGGAAATGCAACGGGTCATGGCGGTGCCGACCAGCGGTCCCAGATCCAGATCATCCACGGCACGCTTGGCTTCACGGAATCGGGAGAAGTCGACGCCATAGGCCATCGCCTGATCCTGCAGATCGCATTCGCCGCCCTGGTCACAGATCGGGCAATCGAGCGGGTGGTTGATCAGGAGGAACTCCATCACGCCTTCGCGTGCCTTCTTCACCATCGGTGAATTGGTTTTTACCACCGGTGCCTGACCCTCGGGGCCGGGGCGCAGATCGCGGACCTGCATGGCGCAGGAGGCTGCGGGCTTGGGCGGGCCGCCAACGACTTCGACCAGGCACATACGGCAGTTGCCGGCGATGGACAGGCGTTCGTGATAGCAGAAACGCGGGATCTCTACCCCGGCCTCCTCGCACGCCTGGATCAGGGTCATGGCCCCGTCCACCTCAATCTCGGTTCCGTCAATGTTGATCTTGCGGAGGTCAGACATGGTCTATTTCGCCCTCAGTAAAACGCCGATCGCGCTGTTGTTCTTGATTTCCATGCGTCCGAACGCACAGAAGGATTCCGGTTTTCCGTATGAGACGCCACGGCTTGCAAACAGCGTCTCTCCCTTTGCCCGCATCCGGGCCTTTTCCCTGTCCGAGCCGATGTAGGCGCGGATTTCAGTGTCCGAATAGCCAAGGTCATTGGCCCGCGCGCGCAGGCGCCGCAACTCGCCGACGCCCTTCCAGAACCGCGCACTGAGGCTGTCGCAGTGATCGGCGATCTCTTTGGCGACAGCGACGGCAAACAGCGGTTCTTCGATTTCCGCGACCGAGCGCAGCGGCGGCTTCGCCAGCAGCGACGATGGCACCAGCGCCAGCGCGACAGCGGACACAAATGACAGAACAACCCGTTTCACATGACTCTCCTTCTTTGCGGAGCGCCAATGGAACGGGGAGCTTGCGTCGTTATGCAATAACGCCGGGCCAGGATATGAGGCCATACCGTTCACGTGTCGCAGGTCCCGTGGAAAATCGCGGTGTCGCCATCAAGGCGCAGCTCGGCCTCGGGGTCGTAGGGATCCACGTCCCAGATGATGTCGGAAGTGCCGTAACCGGCTTCACTCAGGCAATAGGTGACGCCAGCGTGATGCGCAGCCATACGCGCGCCCTTGAAGGATTGCGACGCCTTGGAGACCTCAACGCGAAAATCGGCCCGCGTGACCTTCTTGTCCACCGGTTTTGCCTTCGCCTTGAACGCCACACCATCATAGAGTGTGCGGTCGCTGAAGGAACTGCCACAGCCAGCCAGAACTGCCGCCGACAGCAACAGGACACCTGCGGATTTCAGTTTCCGGTTCATCGTGCCCCCTCCCCGTCGTAGCTGCACAGACCCCATGCCCCCAGACAAAGCACAGCCGCCCGGGCAGAAACGCCTGCCTGGCTGGATGTCATTGTGAGGGGAAAATTGCTCATCATGGGTTCTGCTATCTGCCTGTCTTTTATTATTATTCAGCCGCCATCGCGCCCATGCGGCCCGACTTTTGCGCCTTGATGCGGTCTTCGATCTCTTCGCGGAAATTGCGGATCAGACCCTGGATCGGCCAGGCCGCCGCGTCGCCAAGGGCGCAGATGGTGTGGCCTTCGACCTGCTTGGTCACATCCCACAGCATGTCGATTTCTTCCGGTTCCGCCTGGCCTTTGACCAAACGATCCATCACGCGCATCATCCAGCCGGTGCCTTCGCGGCAGGGTGTACACTGGCCGCAGCTTTCGTGCTTGTAGAATTTGGACAGGCGCCAGATCGCCTTGATGATGTCGGTCTGCTTGTCCATCACGATCACCGCCGCAGTGCCAAGGCCGGAGCCCAGCTCACCGCGCAGGTAATCGAAATCCATGATCGCATCGCGCATGTTCTCACCGCGTACACAAGGCACGGACGAGCCACCGGGGATCACCGCAAGGAGGTTGTCCCAGCCGCCGCGAATGCCGCCGCAATGCTTTTCGATCAGCTCTTCAAAAGAGATCGACATCGCCTCTTCGACGACGCAGGGGTTGTTCACATGGCCCGAGATCGCAAACAGCTTGGTGCCCGCGTTGTTGGGGCGGCCAAAGCCTGCGAACCACTCGGCGCCACGGCGCAGGATGGTCGGAACAACCGCGATGGATTCGACGTTGTTCACCGTGGTCGGGCAGCCATAAAGACCCGCGCCCGCCGGGAACGGCGGCTTCATGCGGGGCATGCCCTTCTTGCCTTCGAGGCTCTCGATCAGGGCGGTTTCCTCCCCGCAGATATAGGCCCCCGCCCCGTGGTGCAGGAAGACGTCGAAATCCCAACCGGAACCAGCAGCGTTCTTACCCAGAAGGCCCTTGTCGTAGCATTCGTCGATGGCCGCCTGCAGGGCCTCGCGCTCGCGGATGTATTCGCCGCGAAGATAGATATAGCAGGTGTGGGCGTTCATCGCGAAAGAGGCAATCAGCGCACCTTCGATCAGCGTATGCGGATCGTGGCGCATGATTTCGCGGTCTTTGCAGGTGCCAGGCTCGGATTCATCCGCGTTGATCACCAGATAGGCCGGGCGACCATCGCTTTCCTTGGGCATGAAGGACCATTTGAGGCCAGTGGGGAAGCCCGCACCGCCGCGACCACGCAGGCCGGAGTCCTTCATGGTCTGGATGATCCAGTCACGCCCCTTTTCGATCAGACCGGCGGTGCCATCCCAGTGGCCGCGCGCCTGAGCGCCTTTGAGCGTCCGCTCATGCATACCGTACAGGTTGGTAAAGATCCGGTCCTGGTCCTTCAGCATGTCTGCCTACCTTTGGTTGTCCTGACGCATGCGCCAGAGTTGAACGATGTTGACCCCTGCATAGATCATCCCCGCCAGCGCGAGAAAATCGAACAGAAGCGCGTAACGGCCCGGCAATCCCATCGCCGGACCAATGATCAGGGACAAAGCGAGCCATGCGAGCATGGTTCCGGCAATCACCAGGGCGATGTGGCGCCCCTTGGCTGCGATGGCTTTGTCCTGTTCAGCGCTCATTGGGTCCCAATGTCTGCTCCCCCGCCCCCGGTTCAGAGGCGGAAGACGGGTTAATCTTCGTAGCGGCCGTCGTCCTTGGCCTTCTTGGCGAACTCGGTCTCTTCACCAGCGGCGAGCTGTTTGGATTGCTCAATCCAGCCATCGCGTTCGATGCGGCCCTTGAACTTGAGGCGGCTGTCGACCCATGCGATTTCGGCATCGGTCCATTTCGCGATCTGGTCAAAGTGGAAGAAGCCGAGTTCATTCAGCGTCTCTTCCAGCTTAGGACCAACGCCTTTCAGCATCTTCAGATCGTCGGCCTTGCCACCGCGGGCTTCGCTCAGCGTCTCAGGCGCGCTTTCTTCAACCGATTTGGCGGCTGCCCCTTCGGGCGACGCAGGCTCAGCGGCTTTCTTGGCCGGAGCTTTCTTCGGTGCGGGCTTAGCCTCGGCAGCCTGTTTGGCAGCCGGTTTAGCCGCTTCGGGCGCCTTCGGAGGCTGACCTTCGGCAGCGCGGCCAGCGACGACGCCGTCCTTGCCAACCCAAGGCGTCAAGATCGGAACTTCATCGCCCTGAATGCGCTTGACGCTGTCGCCCAGATCCACTGCCAGCTGCACAGACGCGTTATACTGCGTCTTGCCACTGTCGTATTCGGTGAGCGACGTCAGGCCCGATTTCGGCTCGGCCGCGTAACGCCCGTTCTGCGGCCCCGGAACAACCGGATTGCCTGCTGCCAGATCATCGAGGATCTTGGTGAAGCTTTCGGTGGTCAGATCCTCGAAGTAATCCTTGCCGATCTGCGCCATCGGCGCGTTGGTGCAGGACCCGAGGCATTCCACCTCTTCCCAGGAGAACTTGCCATCGGCAGACACGGTGTGCGGCTTCGGCGCGATCTTTTCCTTGCAGACTGCGATCAGATCCTCGGCGCCGCAGATCATGCAGGAAGTGGTGCCACAGACCTGCACGTGGGCAACGGATCCGGTCGGGACCAGCTGGAACATGAAGTAAAAGGAGGCAACTTCAAGAACGCGGATATAGGCCATGCCCAGCATATCCGCGATATATTCAATCGCGGGCTTGGTGACCCAGCCTTCCTGCTCCTGGGCACGCCACAGCAGCGGAATAACCGCAGAGGCCTGACGCCCCTCGGGGTATTTGGTGAGTTGCGCTTCGGCCCACTTCTGGTTGTCGGGCGTGAAGGCAAAGCTTTCGGGTTGTTCGGAATGCAGACGACGAAGCATTAGCGGTCAATCTCTCCAAATACGACGTCCATGGTGCCAATGATGGCAGCCACGTCGGCAAGTTGGTGACCCTTGGCCACATGGTCCATGGCTTGCAGGTGCAGGAAGCCCGGCGCGCGCAGCTTGGCGCGGTAGGGTTTGTTGCTCCCGTCCGCCACAAGATAGACGCCGAATTCGCCCTTCGGCGCTTCGACAGCGGCGTAGACTTCGCCCTCGGGCACGTGGAACCCTTCGGTGTAAAGCTTGAAGTGGTGGATCAGGCTTTCCATCGAGGTTTTCATGTCGCCGCGCTTCGGCGGGGTCAGCTTGCCACGGGCCAGCACATCGCCAGTGGCTTCGCGCAGCTTGTGGATCGCCTGGCGAATGATCGACAGCGACTGGCGCATCTCCTCCATGCGGACGAGGTAGCGATCATAGCAGTCGCCATTCTTACCGACCGGGATCTGGAACTCGAACTCGTCATAGCATTCATAGGGCTGCGCACGGCGCAGGTCCCATGCAAGGCCGGAGCCGCGCACCATGACGCCAGAGAAACCGTAGTCCTGGATCTCCTGCTCGTTCACCACGCCAATGTCGCAGTTACGCTGCTTGAAAATGCGGTTTTCGGTCAGAAGCCCGTCGATATCAGCCAGAACTTTGGGGAATTCGATCGCCCATTCTTCGATATCGTCGATCAGTTCATCCGGCAGATCCTGATGCACACCGCCGGGACGGAAATACGCCGCGTGAAGGCGGGCACCACATGCGCGCTCGTAGAAGATCATCAGCTTCTCGCGCTCTTCAAAGCCCCAAAGCGGCGGGGTAAGCGCACCAACGTCCATCGCCTGTGTGGTGACGTTCAAGAGGTGGTTCAGGATGCGGCCGATTTCCGAGTAGAGCACCCGGATCAGAGAGGCGCGGCGGGGAACTTCGACACCGCAGAGCTTTTCTATGGCCAGACACCATGCGTGTTCCTGGTTCATCGGCGCCACATAGTCGAGGCGGTCGAAATACGGCAGGTTCTGCAGGTAGGTGCGGCTTTCCATCAGCTTTTCGGTGCCACGGTGCAACAGGCCGATGTGCGGGTCGCAGCGTTCAACGATCTCGCCGTCCAGCTCCAGCACCAGACGCAGCACGCCGTGCGCCGCCGGGTGCTGCGGACCGAAGTTGATGTTGAAGTTGCGGATCTTCTGTTCGCCCGTCAGGGCGTCTTCGAAACCTTTGGAGCCGTCCATCATTTCGCCCCCTCTTTTTCATCGCCGGGCAGGATGTATTCGGCACCCTCCCACGGGGACATGAAGTCAAACTGGCGGTATTCCTGAACCAGGCTGACGGGTTCGTAGACAACACGCTTTTGCGCCTCGTCATAGCGAACCTCGGTATAGCCGGTGGTCGGGAAATCCTTGCGCAGCGGATGGCCGCGGAAGCCATAGTCCGTCAGGATCCGGCGCAGGTCGGGGTGACCGGTGAACAGGATCCCGAACATGTCGAAGACCTCGCGCTCGAACCAGTTGGCCGAGGGGTGCAGATCGACAATAGAGGGGACCATTTCATCTTCGCGTACGGAAACCCGCAGGCGGATACGCTGGTTCTGATACATCGACAGGAAGTGATAGACCACGTCGAACCGCTTGGTCCGCTCGGGGTAATCGACTGCCGTAATATCAACCAGGGTGGAAAACTTGCAGGTCGCATCCGCTTTCAGAAAGTCGACCAGCGCCGCAATATTCGCAGGCGCCACGTCCACGTTCAGCTCACCATGGGATACATCCCAGGACAGCACGCATTCGGGGCGCTTGGCCGCGATCTGGGTCCCGAGTTCGTTCAGTGCTTCAGTCATCATCAATTCTCCAACCAAAGCCGATCAGCGGACCAGTGTGCCGGTACGGCGGATTTTGCGCTGCAGCTGCATCAGACCATAGAGCAGAGCCTCTGCGGTCGGCGGGCAGCCGGGCACATAGACGTCGACCGGAACGATGCGGTCGCAACCGCGCACAACCGAGTAGCTGTAGTGATAGTACCCACCGCCGTTGGCACAGGAGCCCATCGAGATCACGTAACGCGGCTCGGGCATCTGGTCGTAGACCTTGCGCAGTGCCGGGGCCATCTTGTTGGTCAGGGTGCCCGCGACGATCATCACGTCCGACTGACGCGGAGAGGCGCGCGGCGCGATACCGAAGCGTTCGGCGTCGTAGCGCGGCATCGAGGTATGCATCATCTCAACGGCGCAGCAGGCCAGACCAAAGGTCATCCAGTGCAGCGACCCTGTGCGGGCCCAGTTGATGATGTCCTCGGCCGAGGTCAGCAGGAAGCCTTTGTCCTGCAGTTCGGCGTTCAGGGCCTGGGTGACGACTTCCTTGTCGACGCCCGCCGTATTGGCTCCGGTCATCACTCCCATTCCAGGGCCCCCTTCTTCCATTCATAGGCAAAGCCGGCTGTCAGCACGCCCAGGAACACCATCATCGACCAGAAGCCTGCGTCGCTCATGTCCTTGAAGCCGACGGCCCAGGGAAACAGGAAGGCGATTTCCAGATCGAAAATGATGAACAGAATCGACACCAAGTAAAAGCGCACATCGAATTTCATACGGGCGTCATCGAAGGCGTTGAAACCACATTCGTAAGCACTTACTTTTTCCGGGTCGGGATTGCGTACGGCGAGCACAACTGCTGCCAGAATAAGAACAATTCCAAGGCCGATAGCGACGGCCAGAAACACCAGGATCGGGAGGTATTCCCGCAACATCTCTTCCACGAGTGGCTCCTTTCCGCGCGCGCGGATTCTCGCGCGCCGTCAATTGGCGTGTTGACTTGGGGCCGTGTCTACTCCCCTGCCCCCCGACCGTCAACACAGGCATTTCGTTTGGCTAAAGCTTCCCTTAACAGCGCGGCGTGGGCACATCACATGGCCCGCAAACGCATATAAATATGCATATTTTTCTATGTATAAGAAAAGAACAGCGCGCCCAAAATTTGGGCGCGCCTGAGGGAAATACTCGGTCTTTGGCAAGGCCGCGAAACCGCCTTAAAACCCGTCTTTGAGGCCCCTCTCAGACCCGTTTTAGACCTGCCAGCTGGGTTTGCGTTTGTCGAAGAACGCCGCGATGCCCTCGGAGGCTTCGCCGCCTTCCCAGCGGTCAACCAGCGCCTTGATGGTGTGGTCGATGGTGGCGTCGTCCAGACGCGGGCCCAGATCGCGGGTCAGTTTTTTCGCTGCGGCGACCGCGCCCGGGGCGCAAGCCATGTAGGGGGCGACCTCTGCCTCGACCGCTTCGGCCAGTTGATCGGCCGGAACGATTCTGGCGAGCAGCCCCAGATCGACGGCCTCGGCTGCGCCAAACAGACGGGCCGACATGAAGACACGACGCGCGCACGCTTCGCCCATGCGGGCAATCACATAGGGGCCGATGGTGGCCGGGATCAGGCCCAGTTTGGTTTCCGTCAGCCCCATCTTCAGATGATCGACACCAATCGCCACATCGCAGACCGAGGCCATCCCGACACCTCCGCCAAAGGCATTGCCCTGAATCGCTCCGATCAGGGGCTTGGGCAGGGTGTTGAGCAGCATCAGCATTTCCGCCAGCACCCGTGCCTCTTTCGCGCGGGTTTCCGCGTCCGCTGTCATCTGCGCCTGCATCCAGCCAAGATCGCCGCCGGCGCAAAAGCTTTTTCCCGCGCCGGTCAGTACCACGACGCGGACCTTGTCATCGGCGGCAAGGTCCTGTGCGGCCTGTTTCAGCTCCAGCAGCATCTCGCCGGACATGGCGTTGTGCTTCTCGGGCCGGTTCAGGGTCAGAGTCGCCACGCCGCGCGCATCGGTCTCAAGGGTAATCGTGTTGAACATCGTATCGCTCTCTTTTCAAAATTCGCGCTATCAGACCACGCCGCGCATGGCGCGAGCCACCTCGGCAGCCTCATCCAGCACCCGCGCATCGAGCCCGGTGTCATATCCCAGCGCCGTCAGATGCGCATGCACTGTTTCCGTCGCCACATTTCCCGCGGCGCCCGGCGCATAGGGGCAGCCGCCCAGCCCGCCGACGGCGGCATCAAACACCCGCACGCCCTGCGCAAGCGAGGCGTCGATATTGGCAATCGCCCGCCCGGCGGTGTCATGATAATGTCCGGCCAGTTTCTCGACCGGCACACGGGCCTTCACGGCCTCCAGCATCTTCGTGATCGTTTCCGGCGTCCCCTGTCCGATCGTGTCGCCCAAAGAGACCTCATAGCAGCCGAGTTCAAACAACCGCTCAGCCACTTCTGCCACCTTTTCCGGCGGGGTTGCGCCATCATAGGGGCAATCGGTCACGCAGGAGACATAGCCCCGCACCGGCAGGTCGATCTTCTTTGCCGCCTCAAGGATGGGCACGAAGCGCTCGATGCTCTCGGCAATGCTGGCGTTGATATTGGCTTTGGAAAACCCTTCCGAGGCCGAGGCAAAGACGGCGATTTCATCCGCCTTGGCCGCCACCGCGTCCTCGTATCCCCGCATGTTGGGAGTCAGTGCTGCATAAGAGACCCCGGGCGCGCGTTTGATGCCCGCCAGAACCTCGGCGCTGCCCGCCATCTGCGGCACCCATTTGGGGGAGACGAAGCTGGCGACCTCGATCCGCCGGAAGCCTGCGCGGGACAGGCAATCCACCAGCGCGATCTTTTCCGCCACCGGAATGGCCCGTTTTTCATTCTGCAGCCCATCGCGCGGGCCCATTTCGAAGATTTCAACGCTTTGCGTCATGGCGCGCCCTCCCCGGCAATCCTGCCTTCGATACCCAGTCGCGTTGGCAGCACTCTGCCGCCAACGCAGTTTCTTCACGAGAACCGATCAGTCGTCGGCATCCTCCAGCCGCACCAGCGCGGCGCCAGCCTCGACCTGATCGCCTGCAGCGGCGAGAACCTCGGCCACGGTGCCATCGCGGGCCGCCAGCAGCGAATGCTCCATCTTCATGGCTTCCAGAATGGCGAGCCGGTCGCCCTCTTTCACCGCCTGCCCCGCCTCGGCAAAGACCGCCTTGACCAGCCCCGGCATCGGCGCCTCGATCAGGTTCATGTCACCCCCGGCGGCAGAGGCCCGGTCGAGCGGATCGATCACCTCGAACTGGATCCCGTAGCCGTCGAAAACGGTGATCGTATTCCCGGCCTGCGCCATTGGCGGCAGCCGGTCGCCGCCCAGAACCCAGGCACCTCCGATACGGTTTGCCACGACCTGATCCTCGCCGATGGCCCAGATCTGGCGATCCGGCCCGTCCACCTCGACCATGGCTTCGAACTCTTCGCCCTGATGGCTGAGATGGACCGAACGGTGCATGTCGGACCAGAGGGTAAAACCGGTGTCCCAACCCGTTTCGATCAGGCCCAGTGCCTGCATCCCCGCGGCGGCCTTGTGCTCGGGCTTGATCTCGGGTGCCTGCACCAGTTGATCCAGATCCCGCGCGATCAGGCCAGTGTCCACATCGCCGGCAGAGAAGCCTTCGTGTGCGGCCAAGGCCCCCAGGAAGGCAAGGTTGGTCACCGTACCGCCGACCTCAGTTTCCGCCAAAGCCTGCGACAGGCGCGACAGGGCGACAGCGCGGGTGGGGCCATGCACGATCACCTTGGAGATCATCGGATCATACCAGGGGCTGATGGTGTCCCCGGCCCTCACGCCACTGTCGGCGCGGCAGCTTTCGGGGAATTGCAGATGCGTTAGCGTACCGGTTGCAGGCAGGAAGCCCTTTGGCACGTCTTCGGCATAAAGCCGCGCTTCAAAGGCGTGACCGGTGATGGTCAACTCGTCCTGCTGTTTCGGCAGGCTTTCACCCGATGCCACGCGCAGCTGCCATTCCACCAGATCGACGCCGGTGATCAGTTCCGTCACCGGATGTTCCACCTGCAGGCGGGTGTTCATCTCCATGAACCAGAACCCGTCGGGGCGCAGCCCGTTGGAGCCATCGACGATGAATTCCACCGTACCGGCGCCTTTATAGCCGATCGCCTCGGCCGCGCGCACACCGGCGCGACCCATGGCCTCGCGCATTTCCTCGGTCATACCGGGCGCAGGTGCCTCTTCGATGACCTTCTGGTGACGACGCTGGAGAGAACAGTCCCGCTCGAACAGGTGCACCGCTGTGGTGCCATCGCCAAAGACCTGCACCTCGATATGGCGGGGTTGCTGGATGTATTTCTCGATCAAGACATCCGGGTTGCCAAAGGCCGTGGTGGCTTCGCCCTGCGCGCTTTTCAACGCCTCGTCGAAATCCTTTGGATCCTCGACCAGACGCATACCCTTGCCGCCGCCGCCCGCGACCGCCTTGATCAGGACGGGATAGCCGATAGTATCAGCCGCGCCCGACAGATGCTCGGGGTCCTGGTTCTTGCCGTGATAGCCGGGCACGACGGGCACGCCAGCCTCTTCCATCAGGGCCTTGGCCGCATCTTTCAGGCCCATCTTGCGGATCGCATCGGCCGACGGGCCGATGAACACAAGGCCAGCCGCCTCTACCGCGTCCACGAACTCGGGGTTTTCCGACAGGAAGCCATAGCCCGGATGGATCGCCTGAGCGCCGGTGGCCTTGGCGATGGCGATGATCTCATCCCCCAGAAGGTAGCTGTCGGCGGGCGCAGAGCCGGTGCCGATGTGGACTGCCTCATCCGCCATGGCCACATGTTTCGCGGCCCGGTCGGCGTCTGAGTAGATAGCGACGGTTTTCACGCCCATGGCGCGGGCGGTTTCCATGACACGGCAGGCGATCTCGCCCCGGTTTGCGATCAGAATCTTGTCAAACATCTTTGTGGTCTCCGAAATCACGGACCAGACGAAAGGTCTCAACCATCATCGGTGCGTTTTGGTGAAAGCGGCCCGTACGGGTCAGGTAGCTTTCGTACCCCGCCCGCCAGTGCTCCAAGTCTTTGAATTCTCCCTGAGGCGGAACCATCTCTGCCGTTACGTCGCAAAAGCGGACCTTGTCCACCTTCACGGTTTCGGTGGCACAGGCGGCCGTTCCATCCCAGTTCAACACGATATCCACGCGCCCCGCCTCGGGAAAGCTTTCCAGGCCATCGTCGAAGACCGACCAAGCCTCGCAGCTGACGGTCTTTGCGCCCGAGCGGATCAGGCCGATGATTTCGGCATTCAAGGCAGATGAATCGCCGGGGCGATAGCTTTGCGCAACGGGAAATGCTGCGAGGGCCTCTTCGAGGGGGATCATCGTTGCCTTACCTCACATCCGGAACACGCCAAAGCGCGTGTCTTCAATCGGTGCATTCAAAGCGGCGCTCAGCGACAGGGCCAGCACCTCGCGGGATTTGCGCGGGTCGATGATGCCATCGTCCCAAAGCCGCGCCGAGGCATAGAGCGGATGGCTCTGCTCCTCGAACATCTCGATGGTGGGGCGCTTGAACTCGGCCTCTTCCTCGGCGCTCCAAGAGCCGCCCTGGCGTTCGATGGCGTCGCGTTTCACGGTCGCAAGAACGCCAGCCGCCTGTTCGCCGCCCATCACGGAAATGCGCGAATTCGGCCAGGTCCACAGGAAGCGCGGCTGATAGGCGCGCCCCGACATGCCGTAGTTACCGGCCCCGAATGAGCCGCCCACCAGCATCGTCACCTTGGGCACATTTGTCGTCGCCACCGCCGTCACCATCTTGGCGCCGTGGCGGGCGATGCCTTCGTTCTCGTACTTGCGGCCCACCATGAAGCCGGTGATGTTCTGCAGGAAGACCAACGGGATCTTGCGCTGGCTGCACAGTTCAACGAAATGCGCGCCTTTCTGTGCGGCCTCGGAGAAGAGAACCCCGTTGTTGGCGATGATGCCCACCGGGCAGCCCTTCACATGGGCAAAGCCGGTGACCAGCGTCTCACCAAAGCGCGGCTTGAACTCGTCAAAGCGCGAGCCATCCACCAGACGCGCAATCACCTCGCGGATGTCATAAGGCGTGCGCAGATCGCCCGGCACCACGCCAAGGATTTCCTCGGGATCATAGGCGGGCTCTTCCGGGCTGGCCCAGTTGACGCCCAGCGGTTTGGTGATGTTGAGCGACTGCACTGCACGGCGCGCCAGTGCCAGCGCGTGGGTATCATCCTCGGCCAGATAGTCCGCGACACCGGAAAGACGCGTGTGCACATCACCGCCGCCCAGATCCTCTGCGCTGACCACCTCACCCGTTGCGGCCTTCACCAGCGGCGGGCCAGCAAGGAAGATGGTGCCCTGTTCCTTGACGATGATGGTCACATCCGACATCGCGGGCACATAGGCGCCGCCTGCGGTGCACGATCCCATGACCACGGCGATCTGCGGGATGCCTTTTGCGGACATACGCGCCTGATTGTAGAAGATGCGGCCAAAGTGGTCGCGATCCGGGAAGACCTCGTCCTGGTTGGGCAGGTTGGCCCCGCCACTGTCCACCAGATAGATGCACGGCAGGCGGTTTTCCTCGGCGATCTCCTGCGCGCGCAGGTGTTTCTTCACCGTCATCGGATAATAGGTGCCGCCCTTCACGGTGGCATCGTTGCAAACCACCATGACTTCTTGCCCATGCACCCGGCCAATGCCCGCGATGACGCCAGCCGCCGGGGCCGCGCCGTCATACATGCCATGGGCCGCCGTCGCGCCGACCTCAAGGAACGGAGAGCCCGGATCCAAGAGGTTCGCCACCCTGCGGCGCGGCAGCATCTTGCCCCGGCTTTCGTGGCGGGCGCGGGATTTCTCACCTCCGCCCATGCGCGCGGCCTCCGCCGCCTCGTTGATCTGCGCCAGCGCCTCCAGATGCGCCTCGCGGTTCTGCTTGAAGCCTTCGGAGGAAGGCATTGCCTTGGATTGAAGTTTCATACGGAAGACTCCTGTTCAGCGGCCGCACGGGCCTTCAGTTCCTTGCGGATCACTTTGCCGGTCACGGTCATCGGCAAGGCGTCCAGAAAGGTAATTTCACGGGGGTAGGAATAGTGGGCCAGACCGCCCTTGACGTAATCCTGCAACTCTTTCTCGGTGGCCGCAGCGCCCTCTTTCAGCACCACATAGGCCTTCACGATCTCGGTGCGCATCGGGTCGGGCTTGCCAACGACGCCGACGGTGGCGACGCTGGGATGGGTCAGCAGGCAATCCTCGATCTCGGCCGGGCCGATGCGATAGCCGGAGGAGGTGATCACATCATCCTCGCGGCCCACAAAGCGCAGGTAGTCGCCTTCCCAGATACCGCGATCACCTGTGATCAGCCATTCACCGTGGAATTTCTCGGCCGTCTCCTTGGGGCGGTTCCAGTATTCCAGCATCATCGAGGCAGAGCCACGCCGCACCGCAACATCGCCCTCCTGATCAGTGGGATTGCCATCGGCGTCGATCACGGCGACCTCATGCCCCGGCACCGCCTTGCCGATGCAGCCCGGACGGGGCGGGTAATCCACGCCGCAAGAGGAGGCGACCATATTGCATTCGGTCTGCCCGTAGAATTCGTTGATGGTGAGGCCAAAAGCCTCCTGCCCCCAGGCCAGCATCTCGGCCCCCAAGGGTTCGCCACCCGATGCGACCGAGCGCAGGCCCGGCACCGCCTTCCCGGCGGCCTTCAGCATGCGCAGCGCGGTTGGCGGGAAGAAGATGTTGCGTACATCTCCGCGCGTGATCAGATCGACGCAGGCCTCAGGCGTGAATTTGTCGAGCCGCGCCGCGACGACCGGCACGCCCAGCGCTAGCCCTGGCATCAGCACATCGAACAGCCCGCCAATCCAGGCCCAGTCCGCAGGGGTCCAGATGCAATCGCCCGGCTGGCCCAGGTGATCGTGGCTGATGGCGACGCCCGGCAGGTGGCCGGTCAGCACCCGGTGGGCGTGCAGCGCGCCCTTGGGGCTGCCGGTGGTGCCGGAGGTATATATAAGGACAGCCGGGGTTTCCGGGCCGGTCGCGGCAAAGGGCACCGGGGCGCCGTCAATGCCCGCGTCCTGCACCATCACCGCCTCGGCCAGATCACCTAGCAGCAGCGCACCCTCGGGATCGGTCAGCACGAAACGCACCCCCGCATCCCCGGCGCGCGAGGCCAGCGCATCGTGCTGGAACAGCTTGAACAAGGGCACCGAAATGGCGCCGACCTTCCAAATCGCCAGATGCGCGGCAGCACACCAGGGCGACTGGCTGAGCAGCACACCCACCCGGTCGCCCGGCTGGATCCGCGACAGAAGATAGCGCGCCAGACCATCGACCATCGCCGCCAGTTCCCCATGGGAAATGTCGCGCCGCGCGGCGCCAGTCAGATCGATCAGCGCCAGCGCATCTGCCGGATGATCCATGGCCTGTGCCGCCATATTGAGCCGCTCTGGCAGATCCCAGCGACCATCGGGCGTCAGCCCCGGTATGCTACTGTAGTCCTGCATAGTCAGATCTTCCTAAAATGCATGGCAGGCATGCGCGTTTTGTGGTGCATTTCAAAGGCTCGGCACAAACCTGCTTGATCCAGATCAGAGACGTTTTCGCCTCCATCGCGCATGATCCCGGCGTACTCGAAAGAAAAGGGATCTTCCCCATGAAACGCATCGTTTCCGCCCTCGCCCTCTCTGCTGCATGCGCCGCCTTTGCGGCCCCGGCCCTTGCCCAGTCGCAAGGCGACTGGACCTTCGGTGCAGGGATCGCCAACGTGAACCCCAAATCGAACAACGGCACGTTGGCCGGGGGTGCCGCAACGGTCAGCGATGAAACGCAACTGTCGCTGACAGTTGAATATTTCATCCGCGACAACCTTGGCATCGAACTCTTGGCCGCGACCCCGTTCGAGCATGACGTCACCATCGCCGGTGTCGGCTATGCCGGTTCGACCAAGCAGTTGCCGCCGACCCTGTCGCTGAACTACCACTTCCCGACCAACAGCAAGATCACGCCCTTCGTTGGCATTGGTGTGAACTACACCACCTTCTTTGAAGAAAGCTCGCCGCTTGGCGTGCTGAACCTTGATGACAGCTGGGGTCTTGCGCTCAACGCTGGTGCGGACTGGCAAGTGTCGGACAACGGTGCGCTGCGTCTGAACGTGCGCTACATGGATATCGAGACCGACGCCTTCCTGAACGGTGCCGCGATCGGTACCGCCGAGATTGATCCGGTTGTTGTGGGTGTTGCCTACGTCCACCGCTTCTGACCCTCTGATCCGGTTTCCCGGGCGGGCGCTGCCGCCTGCCCGGACCACAGACAAGCCCGCGTGCCTTCCCTCGGTCACGCGGGCTTACTGCTTTTACATGGTTGCCATCAGCTCGCGGCCGATCAGCATGCGGCGGATTTCCGAGGTGCCTGCGCCGATTTCCATCAGCTTGGCATCGCGGAAGATCCGGCCCACCGGATTGTCAGACAGATAACCGGCACCGCCAAAGGCCTGCACCGCCTGGTGCGCCTGCACCATTGCCTGCTCAGAGGCATAAAGGCAGCACGCCGCCGCGTCCTGGCGCGTCACCGTGCCATTGTCGCAGGCCTTGGCCACTTCGTAGATGTAGGCGCGCGAGGAATTCATCGCCGTGTACATATCGGCGATTTTGCCCTGCATCAGCTGGAAGCTTCCGATCGGCTTGCCGAACTGTTTGCGCTCTTTCATGTATGGCATCATCTCGTCCATGCAGGCGGCGATGATACCGCTGCCGATGCCCGCCAGAACCACGCGTTCGTAATCAAGGCCGGACATCAGAACCTGAACGCCCTTGCCCTCTTCACCCAGCACGTTCTCAAACGGCACTTCGCAGTCCTCAAAGATCAGCTCGCCGGTGTTGGAGCCGCGCATGCCCAGCTTGTCGAAATGCACCGAGGTCGAGAAACCTTTGAACTCTTTCTCGATCAGGAAGGCGGTGATGCCCTTGGAGCCTGCTTCGGGATCGGTCTTGGCGTAGACCACCAGCGTGTCGGCATCGGGGCCGTTGGTGATCCAGTATTTGTTGCCGTTGAGGCGATAGTGATCGTTGCGCTTTTCGGCACGCAGGGACATCGACACAACGTCAGAGCCAGCGCCCGCTTCGGACATCGCCAGCGCGCCGACGTGTTCACCCGAAATCAGCCGGGGCAGGTATTTCTTCTTCTGCTCGGCATTGCCGTTCAGCTTGATCTGGTTGACGCAAAGGTTGGAGTGCGCACCATAAGACAAGGACACCGAGGCGCTGGCGCGGGCAATTTCCTCGACCGCGATGGTATGGGCCAGATAGGACATCCCGGCTCCGCCGAATTCCTCGGGGACGGTGATACCCAGAAGACCGAGCTCACCCATCTCCTGCCACAGCTCGGCGGGGAATTCGTTCTTCTGATCGATTTCCTGCGCCATCGGCTTGACGCGCTCTTGCGCCCAGCGGTGCACCATGTCGCGCAGGGCGTTTACATCTTCGCCCAGATCAAAAGTCATGCTTGCGTTGAACATCTCGCGTCTCCTCCCGAGTCATCGCGAATTATTTGAACATGTGTTCATTTATTGCCGGCAAGCCATCACAGGTCAAGAGGTCACGTGGGGACACGAAAAGGCCGGACCCTGTCGGGGCCCGGCCAGTCGGAGTTGATTGGTTCTGAAAACAGCCTCTGCTGTGGTTCAGGCGCCCTGAAACACTGCACCGACCTCGGCGCGGATGATGCGGGCGATCTGGGCGCAGTCCTCAAGGCTGAAGGTCAGCGGAACCCGCATATCGACGATCCCCGCCAGAATGCGATCACTTTTGGGTAGCGACGGCGTCTCGGCGTAGCGCCAGCTGTCATAGCGGGAGGTAAAGGCAACGGGTTGCGGTTCACCAAACCACTTCAGCTCAACCCCTCGGGCGGCGCAGCGGCGCAGGACTTCCTGCACCCGGTCCGCAGCCCAATCCAGCAACAGAAACTGGATAGAGGAACCCACATAGGTTTCCGCAGCCGGGCGCTCCACCACAGTCAGACCCGGCGTGCCGCGCACCCCGGTTTCGACCTCCCTGTAGCGTTCATTCCAGCGGGCGACCTGCACCTCCAGATCGCGCAGCTGGGGCCGCAGGATCGCCGCCCGCAGATTGTCCATCCGCCCGGAGATATTCGGGGTTTCGTATTTCACCCGTTCGAACACCTCTGGACCCGGCGCGGCCAGATGACGGCCGTAGAGCATGTAGGATCCGGACAGGATGATAGCCCGCGCGGCGATCTCCTCGTCATCGGTGATCAGCAATCCGCCCTCGCCCGAGTTCACGTGCTTGTAGGTCTGGCAGGAATAGCAACCCACCGTGCCATGCCGTCCCGAAAGCGTGCCATTCCAGGCCGCCCCCATGGTGTGGGCGCAATCCTCGATCACGGTGATCCCGGCGTCGTTGCAGATCTCCATCAGCCGGTCCATGTCACACAGATGCCCGCGCATATGGCTCAGCATCAGCACGTCCGCCTGATCCGCCTTGGCGGCCAGATCCTCCAGATCGATGGTCAGATCCTCGCTCACATCCACATAGACCGGCGTGGCGCCGACAGCTGCGATGGAGCCCGGCACCGGCGCAAGTGTAAAGGCATTGGTCAGCACCCGGTCGCCATGTTTCACGCCAACCGCTCTCAGCGCGGTGGCCAGTGCGTAGCCGCCCGAAGCAACGGCCAGACAGTATTTCGCTCCCATCTGATCGGCGAATTCGCGCTCCAGCAGCGCGGTCTCTCCGGCCTCGTCGCCCGCAACATTGTAGCGGTGCAGACGGCCATGGCGCAGTACCTCCATCGCGGCGGAAATCGCCTCTTCGGGAATGGGTTCCTGCTGGGTGAAACTGCCAGTGAAAATCTCGCTCATGGCCTGTTTGTGAGCGCGGCCAGCTGCGGGGTCAAGGGGGAAGCCGCTGTCGCGCCCGGTTTCAGACGCGTGCGGAAGGACATCAGATCATCAGGGCAGCAATTCCGCCACCACCCCGGGCAGATCTTCATACCGGTGCAGCAGCGCCTCGGGATTCAGCGCCGCCATGTCATCGCCTGCAGGACCGAAGGTGACGAGGACCGAGGGCACGCCCGCCGCGGCGGATGTGTTGCGGTCGGTATCGCTGTCGCCAATCAGAACGGTGCGCGCGGGATCACCGCCCGCGCGGCGGGCCGCTTCGAACAAGGGCGCGGGATCGGGTTTTCGCACCGGCAGCGTATCGGCGCCCACAAGCGAGGCAAAGGCATCGCGCACGCCAAGGGATCGCATCAGCTGCTCGGCCAGCGCCTCGGGCTTATTGGTGCAGATGCCAACGCCATAGCCAGCCAGTTTTAACGCCTCGACGGCATCCATCGCGCCGGGATACAGAACGGTGTGGTGATCGATTGCGCCTTTGTACGCCTCCAGCAGCACGGGATAAAAGGTTTCGACAGTAGCGTCATCGTACTCATTGACCCGCTTCAGCCCCTCGGTCAGCATCCGCTTGCCACCGCGCAGGGCAATTGCCGCGTCGCCCGGGCGGGTCAGCAGATCGCCATGGCCCATCTGGCGGAAGCAGGCATTGGCCGCTGCCAGCAAATCCCCCGACGTGTCCGCCAGAGTACCATCCAGATCAAAGATCACTGTCCGCATATCGTCCCCTTTCGGCGCATTTCCGCCGCATGATGTTGCAAGCCGCAACCTAGTTTGATGGCGCAATGGCTTGCGCACCCACTGTTAGCGGATAAAACGGGGGCGCTGAAAAGACAAAGAGAAACATAACATGAGCACAGCCCTCGTCATCCTGGCCGCAGGCAAAGGCACGCGGATGAATTCGGATCTACCGAAGGTCCTGCATCCCATCGCCCAGGCCCCCATGCTGGAACACGCCATGTCCGCCGGGCGCGCTTTGGAGCCGGAGCGGATCGTCGTGGTTGCCGGTCATGGCGCCGAAGCAGTGCGCGCCGCCGTGGCCGACATCGACGTGAGCGCCGAGGTTGTGCTGCAAGATGAACAGCTGGGCACAGGTCACGCAGTGGATCAGGCAAGGGAGGCGCTGGCCGGGTTTGATGGCGATGCGGTGGTTCTTTATGGCGACACGCCTTTTGTCAGCGCCGAGACCATCACCCGCATGATCGAAGCGCGCGCACAGGCCGATCTGGTGGTTCTGGGTTTCGAGGCTGATGACCCTGGCCGCTATGGGCGGCTTGTGATGGACGGCGACAGCCTGGAGCGGATCGTCGAGTTCAAGGACGCGAGCGAGACCGAACGCGCAATCACCTTCTGCAATTCCGGCCTGATGGCCTGCGCATCGCAGCTGATGTTCGACCTGATCGCCGAGATCGGCAACGACAATGCCGCGGGCGAATACTACCTCACCGATTTGGTGGAACTGGCCCGCGCCAAGGGCCTGCGCGTCACCGCCGTAGCCTGTGACGAAGCCGAAACGCTGGGTATCAACAGCCGCGCCGAACTGGCCCAGGCCGATGCGCAGTTCCAGAGCCGCGCCCGGGCCGAGGCGCTGGAAAATGGCGTCACCCTGATGGCGCCGGAAACCGTCTATTTCGCCTTTGACACCGTGGTCGGCCGCGATGCGGTCATCGAACCCAACGTGGTGTTCGGCCCTGGCGTTACGGTGGAAAGCGGCGCGTTGATCCGCGCCTTTTCGCATCTCGAAGGCTGCCACGTCAGCCGCGGCGCCAAGGTCGGCCCCTATGCCCGCCTGCGCCCCGGCGCCGAACTGGCAGAAGACACCCATATCGGCAACTTCGTCGAGATCAAGAACGCCGAAATCGCTGCTGGCGCCAAGGTCAATCATCTCTCTTACGTGGGCGATGCCTCGGTCGGCGAAGCCACCAATATCGGGGCCGGCACAATCACCTGCAACTATGATGGCGTAATGAAGCACCGGACCGAAATCGGCGCCCGCAGCTTTATCGGCTCCAACACCCTTCTGGTGGCACCGGTGCGCATCGGCGATGAGGCGATGACCGCCAGCGGCACCGTGGTGACAAAGAACGTCGACGATGGTGATCTGGCAATCTCGCGCAGCGCCCAGGAAAACAAACCCGGCCGCGCGCGAAAACTGATGGACATGCTGCGCGCCAAGAAGGCCCGCAAGGCAAAAGGAGGCGCGTAATGTGCGGAATCGTCGGAGTTCTTGGCAATCATGAAGCCGCGCCCCTGCTGGTGGAGGCGCTGAAGCGGCTGGAATACCGCGGCTATGACAGTGCGGGTATTGCCACCGTCAACGACGGCAAGCTGGAACGCCGCCGCGCTGTCGGCAAGCTGGTCAACCTCAGCGACCTGCTGGTGCATGAGCCGCTGGCGGGAAAATCCGGCATCGGCCACACCCGCTGGGCCACCCACGGCGAACCTTCGGTCAACAACGCGCACCCGCATCGTGCCGGCGCCGTGGCCGTCGTGCACAATGGCATCATCGAAAACTACCGCGACCTGCGCGCGGAACTGGCCAAGGAAGGGATCGAGTTTCAGACCGAAACCGATACCGAAACCGTTGCGCTGATGGCGGAACGCTATATGCGCGGTGGCCTGTCCCCTGCCGAGGCCGCACAGAAAACCCTGTCACGGCTGGAGGGCGCCTTCGCCCTCGCCTTCCTGTTCGACGGCGAAGAGGATCTGATGGTGGCCGCCCGCAAGGGCTCGCCCTTGGCCATCGGACATGGCACCGGCGAAATGTTCGTCGGCAGCGATGCCATCGCCCTGGCGCCGCTTACGGATAAGATCACCTATCTTGAGGAAGGCGACTGCGCCGTCCTGACCCGCAGCAGCCTGGAGATCCGCGACGCAAACGGGGATCTGGCGAACCGCGAAATGCGCACCATTCAGATAGACGCAGCACAGGTCGACAAGGCCGGACACAAGCATTTCATGGCCAAGGAAATCGCCGAACAGCCCACGGTCATTGCCGAAGCTATCCGCCACTACCTGCCAGTCGGCGAAGACGCGGTGCACCTGCCAGGAGACGGGATCGATTTTACCAAGATTGACCGGCTGACGCTGGTCGCCTGCGGTACCGCATTTTACGCCTGCCTCACTGCGAAATACTGGTTCGAAAAACTCGCCCGCATTCCGGTCGAGGTCGATATCGCTTCCGAGTTCCGCTATCGCGAACCACCGATCCCCGGTCGCACTGCCGCACTGTTTGTTTCCCAATCGGGCGAGACCGCAGATACCCTCGCCGCCCTGCGCTATTGCAAGGACAAGGCCGATCAGATCTTGTCGGTGGTCAATGTCCCCGAAAGCTCCATCGCCCGCGAGAGCGATCTGGCCCTGCCGATCCATGCTGGCGTCGAAATCGGGGTCGCCTCGACCAAAGCCTTTACCTGCCAGCTGAGCGTGCTGTTGATGCTGGCCCTCAAGGCCGCAACCGACCGGGGCGAAATCGGCGAAGAGGAACTGCAGGCGCATGTCTCCGCTCTGCGTGGGCTTCCGAACGTCATGTCTGCTGCACTGGAGCAGAACGAGGCGATCCGTCAGGCCTCCCTGAAGCTCAGCGAAGCGCGGGATGTGCTGTTCCTGGGCCGGGGGCTGATGTTCCCGCTGGCGCTCGAAGGCGCATTGAAACTGAAGGAAATCAGCTACATCCACGCCGAAGCCTATGCCTCGGGGGAATTGAAACACGGCCCCATCGCGCTCATCGACAACAACATGCCGGTCGTGGTTCTCGCCCCGCGGGACGATCTTTTCGACAAATCGGTCTCCAACATGCAGGAAGTCATGGCGCGCAAGGGCAAGGTGATGCTGGTCTCGGATGCCGAAGGGCTTGCCGAGGCGGGGGACGAGGTCTGGCAGGCAATCCGCATGCCGCAGGTCCACGACAGCCTGTCGCCGATCCTTTACGCCCTGCCCGCGCAGATGCTGGCCTATCACACCGCCGTGGCCAAGGGCACCGATGTGGACCAGCCGCGCAACCTCGCCAAGTCCGTGACGGTGGAATGATCCGATGACGCTGGACGAGGCGCTGGCGCAGCTGCGCGCCCTGATCGAACCGGGCCGCGCCGAGCAGATGGCGGCCTATCACAAGCAGAACCGGGAGGTTCTGGGTATCCCGAACCCGGCGCTCAACGAGCTGACCAAGGGCTGGCGGCAGACCCTCACGGTGGAAGAGCGCGTAGCCCTTGCCGATGCCCTGTGGAATACGAACATCTTCGAGGGGCGCCTCGCTGCCGCCAAACTCCTAACCCAGGCCCGGATCAAGGGCGACGACGCCGCCTGGGCGTTGATCTGTTCCTGGGTGCCGCAGTTCGATAGCTGGGCCATCGCCGACCATGCCTGCATGGCGGCGCAGAAACGGCTGGTGGCGGATCCGGCCCGGCTGGACGATGTTGAGACCTGGACGCAGTCCGAACATATGTGGACCCGCCGGGCCGCATTGGTCGCCACCCTGCCCTGGGCCAAAATGAACAATCTCAAACCCGCCGATCAGGCCCGGCGGGCGCGGATCATCACATGGGCGGCAGGCTATGTGCCAGACCGCGACTGGTTCATTCAGAAAGCCATCGCCTGGTGGCTGCGCGATCTAAGCAAACACGATGCAGAGGCCACCCGCATCTTTCTGGCGACCCATGGCGATGCGATGAAACCCTTTGCCCGCAAGGAAGCCGGGAAATACCTGCGGGACAACGCGCCAGACGCAGGCTAATCCGATGGTTTAGTTGGCCGGTCAGTTGGCCCGTCAGTTGGCCGGGCGCACCTGTAGCTCAACCAGCTCGGTCAAAGGCAGACCAAGCGCCCGCATTGCAGCGATGGACACCCGGGCGCTGCCCCCGTTTGCCGCCGGTTTCAGCGTCACCTGCACCTCTGCACCGCTGGCGCTGCGCAATACCGCCTGTTGCTCGGTGCCGACCAAAGATGTCTCCATCCACAGTCCCGGAACCGCCGGATCCCCCAGCGAGGCGACCACCTGCTCGGTGCCGGTGAAGATTGAGGACGCCGCAGGCGCCTCAGCCTCGGACACCATATCCTCCTCCACAGCATCCGGCACCGTCAGGGCGCCACCGGTTGCATCCAGCGGCGCGCCAGTCACGGGCGCTGCGGTCGGCGCCGGGGTGCTGCTTGCGGCCTGTCCACGCAGGTCGGGAAAGTCCAAATTCCCGCAACCGGCAAGCAGCAGGGACAGGGACAATGGCAGGGCGGCGGAGCATGAGACTGTGATACGCATGGCCGTAAATCTATTGGCGCACACAGATCTTTACCAGCAGGAAAATGCACTCCCCTCTTGTCGCAGGCAAGGCGCCGCTTTACCTATGCAGTCATGACTGCTCCGCTGATCGATCCCTTCGCCCGCGCCATCACCTACCTGCGCGTCTCGGTTACTGACCGTTGTGACTTCCGCTGCGTCTACTGCATGTCGGAAAACATGACCTTTCTGCCCAAGAAAGAACTGCTGACGCTGGAGGAACTGGACAGGCTGTGTTCGACCTTTGTCGGCATGGGCGTGGAAAAGCTACGCATCACCGGCGGTGAGCCTCTGGTGCGGCGCGATATCATGACCTTCTTCCGCGGCATGACCCGGCATCTGGACAGCGGCGCCCTCAAGGAACTGACGCTGACCACCAACGGCTCGCAGCTGGAGAAATACGCCCAGGATCTGTTTGATGCTGGGGTACGCCGGGTCAATATCTCGCTCGATACGCTGGACGAGCAGAAATTCGCGGCAGTCACCCGCTGGGGCCGCCTGCCGCAGGTCATGCGTGGCATCGATGCGGCGCAAAAAGCGGGCCTAAGGGTCAAGATCAACGCCGTGGCGCTGAAAGGTTTTAACGAACCGGAGCTGCCCGAGATCACCCGCTGGTGCGCCTCGCGTGATATTGACCTCACCTGGATCGAGGTCATGCCGATGGGCGACATCGGCAATGAGGACCGCTTGGACCAATACTGGTCGCTCAAGGACGTGCGGCGCAAATACGAAAATCACTATACCGTGACCGATCTGGCGGAACGCAGCGGCGGCCCGGCCCGCTATGTGCGGCTGGAAGAGACCGGTCAGAAGATCGGTTTCATCACCCCGCTTAGCCATAATTTCTGCGAAAGCTGTAACCGGGTGCGCCTGACCTGCACCGGTGAGCTTTACATGTGCCTGGGTCAGGAAGACATGGCCGATCTGCGCGCGCCCCTGCGCGACCACCCGGACAGCGAGGCCCCGCTCGAAGAGGCGATCCGCGCCGCGATCAACCTCAAACCCAAGGGCCATGATTTCGATTACTCCCGGCAGACGCCCGGCGGCCAGATGTCCCGCCACATGAGCCACACCGGCGGCTGAGATGACCAGCCAAGGTTCTGGCGGCAAGGCGACGGCTCTGTTTCACGCCTACCGGGCCGTCACCGCGCTGATTGCGCCCTTTGCCTACCGCAAGGTTGCCGCAAAACTGGCGGCGCAGGGTGTGTCCCCGCAGCGCCAGCGCGAGCGTCTGGGCCATGCCAGCGTGTCGCGCCCCACCCTGCCCTCCGGTGCGCCGCTGATCTGGTTTCACGGCGCCTCGGTCGGGGAGAGCCTGGCCGCGATCACCCTGATCAACCGGCTCGCGGAAAAACGCAGCGACGCGCGCTTCCTTCTGACCTCGGGCACCGCCACCTCGGCTGCGGTGGCTGAAAAGCGGCTGCCAAAGGGCGCGATACATCAGTTCGCCCCACTGGATGCGGCCGGACCGGTGCGCAGGTTCCTCGATCACTGGCGGCCCGATGCGGGGATCTTCGTCGAAAGCGAACTCTGGCCTGTCACCCTCAGCGCCGCTCATAAGCGCGGCACCCGGCTGGCGCTGGTCAATGCCCGCCTGTCCGACCGCTCGGTCCGCAGCTGGCAGAAACGCGCCGCTACCGCCCGTTTCATCCTGTCGCGTTTCGATCTGCTGCTGAGCCAGAACGATCACATGGCACAGAACCTAATCACGCTTGGCGCCGATACCGCGCGGGTGCAGCCCGGTGGCAACCTCAAGGCCGGGGCTGCCGCCCTGCCGGTTGACGCGGCGGCGGTGGAGGCGCTGCGATCCGAGGTCGGCGCGCGGCCGGTGTGGATTGCCTCATCAACCCACGACGGCGAGGAAGAGACTATTCTTGCAGCGCATCGCACCCTGCTGGACCGTTTTCCCGAGTTGTGCCTGGTGCTGATCCCGCGCCACCCGGAACGCAGCGACAAGGTTGCCGAACTCATCCGCGACGCCGAGTTGACCTTCGCGCGGCGCAGCAAGGGAGAAGCGATCACCCCGCGGACGCAGGTCTATCTGGCCGACACGCTGGGCGAGCTGGGCACATTCTACGCGTTGTCGCCGCTGGTGTTTCTAGGCGGCTCGCTACGGCCCATTGGCGGGCATAATCCGTTTGAAGTGGCACAGGCAGGCGCCGCCGTGATCACCGGTCCCGGCACCAGTAATTTCACCGAGACCTTCCCGCCGCTGATCGCCGCTGGCGGTGCGGTTGAAGTGCAGGACGCACCCGGACTTGCGCATGCCGTACAGCACTGGCTGGATGACCCCAAAGCCCTGCAGACCGCCTGCACGGCTGCCTCCGGCTTTGCCAGATCACAAGCGCAGGAGCTGGATGGCGTGGCGGATCTTCTGATCGACCGGCTGGGGCTTGGGGCCAAAGGGACACATCCCGATGCCTGAGCTCTTCGTCACCAATTTCAACCGGAATTTCACCGGGGTTTCGGCCACCGCCGCCAATGTGATCCGCCAGCAGGCAAACACCCATGATCTGCGGCTAGTGGGCCGCCCCCTGCCCGGCTGCCCGGCCCCGATTACCACGGCCGAGGCGCGGCGCCTATGCAGGAACGCCCCGGACGGCAAACCTTTCGCCATCTGGCACGTGCGGCGCAATACGGAAATGCGCGCGGCGATCTGGGCGCGGGATGTGCTGCGCCTTCCGATCCGCATCGTCTTTACCTCGGCGGCGCAGCGGCGGCATTCGGCCCTGCCGCGCTGGCTGATCAGCCGGATGGATGCGGTGGTGGCCACCACGGACAAGGCTGCTGAATTCGTTCCGCACGTGCGCGCGGTGGTACCGCATGGGGTAGACACCGATCTGTTCCAGCCAGCAGACAACCGCGACACCGCCTGGGCGGCGCTGGGATATGGCGGAACCCGCGGCATCGCTACGGTTGGCCGTATCCGCCCGGAAAAGGGCACCGATGTTTTTGTCGATGCGATGATCGACCTCTTGCCCAACCTGCCCGGCGCGGTCGCGCTGGTGATTGGCCGCGCGGCGCGCGAACATCAGGGATTTCTAAAGGATTTGAAATCCCGCATCGCTGCTGCGGGTCTAGGTGATCGTATCCTGTTTCCCGGCGAAATCCCCGCCGCAGATCTGCCGCCGCTGATGCGGGCGTTGTCACTGGTGATGCAACTGCCCCGCTACGAAGGCTACGGCATGGCTCCGCTGGAAGGTATGGCCAGCGGCGTGCCCTTTGTGGGGGCCGAGGCTGGGTATTACCGCGCCTTTTCGGCCCAGGGCAAAAGCGGCGTGATCGTACCGCTTGAGGCCGCGCAAGCCGCAGCCGAAGCTGCCCGCGCGATCCTGAGCGATCCGGCGCGCCATGCCCAGATGGCACGGGATGCCCGCGACATCGCCCTGCACAGTTTCAGCGCCCGCGCTGAAGCAGATGGGATCGAGGCGGTCTATCAGGCGCTCTGGTCCGCAGGCTGAACATGAAAAAGGCCCGACGATCTGCCGGGCCTTCTTCTTTCAAAAAACTCAGCCTCTATCAGGCGGCGGGCATGCGCTGCTCGACGATACCGGCCCACCAGCTGCAACCGGCCGGAATGGCCTCGTCGTTGAAGTTGTATTCTGGGTGGTGCACATCGGCGCTGTCGCCGTTGCCAACCAGGATATAGGCGCCGGGACGCTCTTCCAGCATATAGGCGAAGTCTTCGCCGCCCATGACCAGCGGCGCTTCATCGCAGTTGCCGGAGATATCGGACGCAACCTTGGCTGCGAATTCGGTCTGCTCTTCGTGGTTCACCATGACCGGATAACCGCGGTTGTAGGTGACGTCGGCCGTGCCGCCAAAGGTCGCTGCAACGCCTGCGCAGATTTCCTTGATCCGCTTTTCGGCCAGATCGCGCATCTCTTTCGACATGGTGCGCACGGTGCCTTTGATCTGAACCCGCTGCGGGATCACGTTGAATGCCTTGGAAGAGGTCTCGAACGAGGTCACCGAGACAACCACGCGATCCACCGGGTCGGCATTGCGCGATGCGATGGTCTGCAGCGCCAGAACCGCCTGAGCGGTCATCACGGTGGTGTCGATGGTCTCATGCGGTTTCGCCGCATGGCCGCCGCGTCCCTCAAAGGTGATGTCAAAGGTGTCGGTCGCGGCAAAAAAGGCACCGGGGCGGATCGAGAAGCTGCCGATCGGTTTACCCGGCCAGTTGTGCATGCCGTAGACTTCCTGGATGTTCCAGCGCTCCATCATGCCGTCGTCGCACATCTCCTTGCCGCCGCCGCCGCCTTCTTCGGCGGGCTGGAAGATCACCACAACGGTGCCATCAAAGTTGCGGGTCTCGGACAGGTATTTGGCA
This sequence comes from Phaeobacter sp. SYSU ZJ3003, assembly GCF_041300735.1. NCBI lineage: Bacteria > Pseudomonadati > Pseudomonadota > Alphaproteobacteria > Rhodobacterales > Roseobacteraceae > Phaeobacter > Phaeobacter sp. SYSU ZJ3003. The sequence continues at coordinate 263,068 of NZ_PXNU01000001.1, forward strand.
GCGCCCAGCAGCATCGCGGTGTGGCCGTCATGGCCGCAGGCGTGCATGGCATTGGCGGTTTTGGAGGCATACTCAAGCCCGGTCTGCTCGTGGATCGGCAGCGCGTCCATATCGGCGCGCAACCCGATGACCTTGCCCGAGGTGTCGGACTTGCCCTTGATCACGCCGACAACGCCGGTGCGGCCGATGCCGGTGACGATCTCGTCGCAGCCGAATTCCTTCAGCTTGTCTGCCACCAGCGCCGAAGTGCGGTGGGTTTCGAACAGGATTTCGGGGTTCTCGTGAAGATCACGGCGCCAGGCGGTGATTTCCTCCTGAAGTTCAGCAAAACGGTTCTTGACCGGCATAGTGTCACTCCTTGTTTTTATCATGTGCGGCGCCACATGCGCCGCCGGGTTTGCTGTCGCAGGCGCCATAGGCACCCGCGAGGGTCCGCGGCCGGATCAGGCCGCGGGCATTCTGCCTTCGACGATTTCCGCGAACCAGCTGATGCCGGTCGGGATGATCTCGTCGTTGAAATCGTATTCTGGGTGATGCAGGCCCGCGCTAGGGCCATTTCCCAGACGGATCATCGCCCCGGGGCGCTCCTGCAGCATAAAGGAAAAGTCCTCACCGCCCATCAGGATCGGCACATCCTCGCAGATACCAACCGCCTGCGCCGCAGCGCGGGCGTATTCCGTGGCCGCATCATCGTTGATGGTAACCGGCACGCCGATGCGCATTTCCAGCTCGACCGAGCCGCCAAAGGTCTGCGCCACGCCTTCGGCGATTTCCTTGATCCGCTTTGGGATCATCGCGCGCACGTCTTCGGAGTGGGTGCGGATGGTGCCGCGGACCTCTGCCTTGTCGGGGATCACGTTGAACGCCTTGGAAGAGGTCTCGGCGCTGGTCAGCGACATTACCGCCTTCTCCACCGGATCCATGTTGCGCGACACGATGGTCTGCAACGCGGTGATCATATGGCACATCATCACCGTGGTATCGACGGTCATGTTCGGCTTAGCCCCGTGGCCGCCACGCCCGCTCAGATGCAGGGTGAATTCGTCGACCGAAGCCAGGATCGGCCCGGGACGGATGGCAAATGTTCCTGCTTCGATGCCGGGGCTGTTGTGGATGGCATAGACTTCGTCGATGCCGAAACGCTCCATCATCCCGTCTTTGACCATGGCCTCGCCGCCATTGCCGCCTTCTTCGGCAGGCTGGAAAATCATCACAGCGGTACCGTCAAAATTGCGGGTCTCCGCGAGGTATTTGGCTGCCCCCAGCAGCATTGCGGTGTGACCGTCATGTCCGCAGGCGTGCATCGCGTTGGGGATCTTGGAGGCATGCGGCAGGCCGGTCTGTTCCTGCATTGGCAGCGCGTCCATATCGGCGCGCAGACCGATGGCGCGCCCCCTGCTGTCGCTCTTGCCCCGGATTACCGCAACGACGCCGGTGCGGCCGATCCCCGTCACAACCTCATCACAGCCAAATTCTTTCAGCTTTTCCGCCACCAGGGCAGAGGTACGGTGGGTATCGTAAAGGATCTCGGGGTTTTCGTGGATGTCGCGGCGCCAGGCTGCGACCTCTTTCTGAAACTCTGCGGCGCGGTTCTTGACTGGCATTCTCGATCTCCTCAGGCGGCGGGCATACGTCGTTCGACCAGTTCGGCGAACCAGCTGCACCCCAGCGGGATGGCATTGTCGTCAAACACATAGGCCGGGTGGTGGCACATGGCGGTGTCGCCATTGCCGAGGAACATATAGGCGCCGGGGCGCTCCTCCAGCATATAGGCGAAATCCTCGGACGGCATGATCGGGTCGGTGTTGTCGACCACATCGGCAGAGACTGCACGGGCAGCTTCGACGGCGTAACCTGTCTCTTCCTCGGTGTTGATGGTGACGGGATAGCCCGGCGACCATTCGACCTTTGCCTCGGCGCCATAGGCGGCAGCAACGTTTTCCGCGATCTGGCGAACCCAGCCTTCGGCCAGCTGACGGTACTCGGTATCGAGTGTGCGCACGGTGCCCTGCAGACGGGCGGAATGCGCAATCACGTTCGACGCGGTGCTGTCGGTTTCAAAGGTGCCGACGGTCAGGACCACGCGTTTCACCGGGTTCACATTGCGCGACACGATGGAATGCAGCGACACCACGATCTGCGACGCCACCAAAGTCGTGTCGATGGCATCATGCGGCGCCGCCGCATGGCCGCCCTTGCCGGTCACGGTGATTTCGAATTCATCCGAGGACGCCAGCAGGGCCCCGGGGCGGATAGCAAACTGCCCGACGGGCAGGCCCGGCATATTGTGGAGACCATAGACCTCCTGAATACCCCAGCGCTCCATCAGCCCGTCATCGCACATCGCCTTACCGCCAGCGCCACCTTCTTCGGCAGGCTGGAAGATCAGCACGACCTTGCCATCAAAGTTGCGCGTCTCGGACAGGTATTTCGCCGCCCCCAGCAGGATCGAGGTGTGACCATCGTGGCCACAGGCGTGCATCACGCCTGGCGTTTTCGAGGCATAATCGACACCCGAGGCTTCGGTAATGGGCAGCGCATCCATGTCAGCGCGCAATCCGATGACCCGGCCCGAGGTGTTGGTCTTGCCTTCGATCACCGCGACGACGCCGGTGCGGCCGATGCCGGTGGTGATATCGGTGAGACCAAATTCCTTCAGCCGTTCCTCCACAAATCCGGCGGTCTTGTGAACCTCGTACATCAGTTCCGGATTCTCATGCAGGTGGCGGCGCCATTTGGTGATTTCATCCTGCAGATCGGCAAAACGGTTTTTGACTGGCATCCTGTTCCTCTTGCGTTGTGCCCGCACGGCTGCGGTTCCGGGGCACTGTCAGTCAATTAAGTTGCGTTAGCAAGTATCACAAGCAGACGAGCTGCCATGCAAAACGCGTCAAAGCGAACCAATTTTGGCCTCCGAAATTTCGCCCCCATTAAATCAATAACTTAACCCGAACCAATTTGCAGATTTGCACTACTGCATTGGTTCGCCCCCGCAAAAATATTTGTATTTGCACAAAATAGCGGCCCAGGGAGTGGGCTAATGAAAACGGGCTGCATCGCCCTGCGATACAGCCCGTCCGTGTTCAGAATATGCATCAGGCGCACAAGCACCGCGCCCTTGGATCAGGCCGCCAGCCGGTCCACCAACTGCCGCATGAAATCGTGACCGGCGTTGAACTGGGCGACGGTGATGAATTCATTCGGCTGATGCGCCTGGGCAATATCGCCGGGGCCACAGATGACAGCGGAATAGCCCGCTTCTTGGAATTGCCCCGCTTCGGTGCCATAGCTGACAACGTGGGTGCCATTGTCCCCGGTGATCATCCGCACCAGTGTTTCCGCTGCGCCCTCCTGTTCGGGGACGAGCCCCGGAACGTTGAACTTCTTTTCGATCTCGATTCGCGCCTCCGGATGCACCGCCTGCATCTCGGCTTCGATGCGGCGCACTTCGGCCAGATAAGCTTCTTCCCAATCGGCAGCGTTTTCGCCGGGCACCACGCGGAAATCCATCACGAACCGGCAATCCTTGGCGGTGATGTTATGAGCCGTGCCACCTTCGATCATGCCGACGTGGCAGGTGGTATAGGGCGGCGTGAACATCGCCGGGATCTCCTCCGGCTCGGCAGCCGCATTTTCCGCATTACGGTGGTTAGCCCAGTCGATCAACCGCGCCCCCTGCATCACCGCGCTGACCCCGGTGTGCATCAGCGAGCTGTGCACCTCAAAGCCGATCAGATGGGTGTCATAGCCAATGCCGCCTTTGTGGCCGGTCACCGCCTTCATCATCGACGGCTCGCCGACGATGACCGCGCCGCCCTTGGGCAGCACGGGCTGCATCGCTTCGATCATCGGCGGGGCGCCGGTGCAGCCGATTTCCTCGTCAAAGGAAAGCGCCAGTTGCAGCGGACGATTTACGCCGCGCCGGTGCGCCTCGACCAGAGCCCAGATCGCCAGCGCGTCGAAGCCTTTCATATCGCAGCAGCCGCGCCCGTAGTATTTGCCGTCACGCTCCACCACAGTGAAAGGATCGCTGTCCCAGGGCTGGCCGTCGACCGGCACCACATCGGTATGGCCGGACAGGACCACCGCCCCTTCGACCATCGGTCCGGCATGGGCAAAGACCGCAGCCTTGTGCGGCTGATCGGGATCGACCCAGCGGTGCGGCGTGATGCCATGGCTGCTCAGGTACTCTTCGACCCATTCGACCAGCGGCAGATTCGTGTCCCGGCTGACGGTGGGAAAGGAAACCAGTTTCTCCATCAGCTCCAGCGGCGTCAGAATATCAGCCACAGGATCAATACCCACTGTCGGTGGTCAGAACGAAATGGCCCGGCTCAAGCTCAAGGTACTCTGACGGCTCCGGCTTGTAATCCGTGCCGTGAATGGGCGAGGGAATCGGTTTGAAGTTCAGATCTTTCTCGCTCTTACGCTTGCGCGGATCGGCGATAGGCACGGCCTTCATCAGCGCCTGGGTATAGGCGTGCAGCGGGTTGGCAAAGACACGGTCGCGCGGGCCGATTTCAACGATCCGACCCAGATACATCACGCCCACCTGATGGCTGACGCGTTCGACGACGGCCATGTCGTGGCTGATAAACAGGAAGGACAGCCCCAATTCGGCCTGCAGTTCCATCATCAGGTTCAGAACCTGCGCCTGCACCGACACGTCCAGCGCCGAGACAGCCTCGTCCGCGACGATCAGTTTGGGATTGAGCGCCAGCGCCCGGGCAATGGCGATTCGTTGCCGCTGACCACCGGACATTTCATGCGGATAGCGGCGCATGAAGCTGCGCGGCAGGTGCACACGGTCAAACAGCGAGGCAACGCGATCCTGCAGTTCCGAGCCCGAGGCGAGCCCGTAGTTGCGCATCGGTTCAGCCACCTGATCCAAGAGCTGCATCTGCGGATTGAGCGAGGCAAAGGGATCCTGGAAGATCATCTGCATGTCGAGACGCGCCTTGTGCATCTGCGAATTGCTGAGCCCCAGAATATCGCGCCCCTCGAAATTTACCTGCCCCGACATGGGTTCGACCAGACGGAGAATCGAGCGTCCGGCGCTGGATTTACCACAACCGGATTCGCCGACCAGCGACAGGGTCTGGCCCTTGAACACCTTGAACGAGACGTCCTCGACCGCGTGCACATTGGCAACGGTACGGCGCAGCACCCCGCCTTTGACCGGGAAACGGGTGGTCAGGTTCTTAACCTCAAGAAGCACCTCATCGGTGCCCTTGATCGGTTCGATCTTCTGGTCCTCGACGCCCATCAGTTTCATCGGTTCGGGGTAGTCCTTACCGATCATTTCGCCAAGTTTTGGCACGGCGGCCAGCAGGGCGCGGGTATAGTCGTGCTGCGGGTTTTCAAAGATCTCGGTGACGGTGCCTTCTTCGACCTTGTTGCCGCGGAACATAACCACCACGCGGTCCGCCATTTGCGCCACAACCGCCATATCGTGGGTGATGAACATCACTGCAGTGCCGGTTTCCCGCTTCAGCCGGTCCATCAGGGCCAGAATTTCGGCCTGAATGGTCACATCAAGCGCGGTGGTCGGCTCATCCGCAATCAGAAGGCGCGGCTCACAGGCCATCGCCATCGCGATCACCACACGCTGACGCATACCGCCGGACAGCTCATGCGGGTATTGCTTCAGGCGCCGTTCGGGTTCGGGGATGCGCACCTGACGCAAAAGTTCCAGCGCCCGCTCTTCTGCCTGTTTTTTAGTCATGTTCTTGTGGATGCGCAGACCTTCGGTCAGTTGGCGCCCCACAGTGAACACCGGATTGAGCGCAGTCATCGGCTCCTGGAAGATCATTCCGATCTCGTTGCCGCGAATCTGCTTCATCATCTCCTGTTCGGCCTTGGCCAGGTCGGTGGTTTCACCGCCACGGCCATTGAACAGCAGTTCCCCACCCGCGATTTCGCCGCCGCCGAACTCGACGAGACGCATCAGGGAGAGGGAAGAAACCGATTTCCCCGAACCGGATTCGCCCACGATACAAACGGTTTCGCCCGGGTTGACGTCAAACGAGACATCCTCAACCCCGACGACCGGGCCGTCCTTGGTCTGAAATTCGACCCGCAAGCCCTTAATTTGTGCAATTGGTTGGTCCAGCACCCCAGTCGTCCCCTTATCGGTAAATCGTTATCCGCTGCATCGTTGGCAGTCTTTCAAGGCCGAGATGTAAGCTGATCATTGAAGCTTCGTCAAACCAATGGGCGGCGTTAAGCGAAATTTTGGATCCGAAGGCTTGCAATTTCCGCAAACTCTGTTTCGATACCTCCCAGTGTCTGCCCGGGCAATCTGGCGCGCAGGACCGGCCATGGCCGAAGCTGGCGCATTAGATTTCAATCGTTTAACGCGTGGGGCGGAACGACAAACCATCCGCAATCTTGCGGCAACAGGCTGGGCCACGCATCGCCCGGCCGCAAAAAGACACAAGAACACCGTTTCTGTGTTCGACAAGGAGAGTGTGAAAATGAAACTCAAGACCCTTTTGATGGGGGCTATTGCTTCTGCAGCGCTTGCTCCGGCAGCGTTTGCCGAGCGCGGCGCCGACGGTCAGGTGAACATCATCTACTGGCAGGCGCCCTCGATCATGAACCCGTTCCTGTCGGGCGGCACCAAAGACGTTGAAGCCTCCTCGCTGGTCATCGAACCTCTGGCGCGCTACGACCCCAACGGTGCAATGGTTCCCTTCCTGGCCGAAGAGATCCCGACCGTCGCCAATGGCGGTGTGAGCGAAGACCTGACTTCCATCACCTGGAAGATCAAGGCGGGTCTCACCTGGTCTGATGGCACCCCCTTCACCTCCAAAGACGTGAAGTTCACCTACGACTACTGCACCCATCCCGAAGGCGGCTGCGCGCAGGTCACCAAATTCGAAGGCGTGACCTCGGTCGAAACCCCCGACGATCTGACCGTCAAGGTCACTTTCGAAGGCCCGACCCCCTTCCCTTACGGCCCCTTCGTTGGCGGTGAAAGCCCGATCATCCAGGCCGCTCAGTTCGCCGAATGCCTGGGCGCCAAAGCCCCCGAGTGCACCGAGGCCAACTTCAGCCCGATCGGCACCGGTCCCTTCGTGGTCGACGAGTTCAAACCGAACGACGTGATCACCCTGTCGGCCAACCCGAACTACCGTGACCCGGCCAAACCGGCCTTCGCCAAGGTACTGTTCAAAGGTGGCGGCGACGCAACTGCGGCCGGTCGTGCCGTAATGGAAACCGGCGAATTCGATTACGCCTGGAACCTGCAGCTGGCACCCGATGTGATTGCCCAGATGGAAGCAGGCGGCAAAGGCGTTGCTGTGGCAGGCTTTGGCCCGCTGGTTGAGCGCATCATGCTGAACAACACCAACCCTGATCCGGCGCTTGGCCCGGACGAGCGTTCGGTTGTTCGCCCGCACCCCTTCCTGAGCGATCCTGCGGTTTACAAAGCCATGTCCATGGCGATCGACCGCCCGCTGCTGGTTGAAATCGGTTACGGCAAAGCCGGTAAAGTGACCTGTAACTGGGTTCCCGCACCTGCCGTCTACGCAGCAGATATTGCTGGCTGTGACGTTCAGGACATCGCTGGCGCCAACAAGATGCTGGACGAAGCAGGCTACAAAGACACCAACGGTGACGGCGTTCGCGAAACTCCGGATGGCAAGCCAATGAAGGTTCTGTACCAGACTTCGACCAACGCCGTGCGTCAGGACTTCCAGGCCCTGATCAAACAGTGGTGGAGCGAGATCGGTATCGAAACCGAACTGCGTAACGTGAACGCATCCGTCTTCTTCGGTGGCGACCCGGGTTCCCCGGACACCTTCCAGAAGTTCTACGCGGACGTGGAAATGTACGCCAACACCTTCAACGGCACCGACCCGCAGTCCTACTTCGGCAACGGCCTGTGCGACAAGGCGCCGACTCCGGCATCCCAGTGGCAGGGTGAGAACATCTCCCGCTTCTGTGACGAAGAGTTCGACGCTCTGCATGCTGAGTTGACCAAGACTGCCGATGCAGGCAAGCGCGCCGAAATCGGCCAGCAGCTGAACACGATGATCTTCGAAAAAGGTGGCATGATCCCGCTGGTTCACCGTGGTCGTCTGTCCGGTCAATCCAACACCCTGGGTGGCCACGTCCTGAACGTCTGGGACAGCGAACTCTGGGATGCGGCTGACTGGTACCGCATCAAGTAAGGCAGGCTAGCCTCTCCTGAGGCCCCGGTGTTCCACCGGGGCCTCTTGCCATTTACGCCCAGATCCGCTTTAGCGCGCGGGCATAATGGACCCGAGGCCTCCGGCCCTGCTTCCTAATTCTGAAATCGAACATCAAAGGCGCCCACCTGATGCTGACCTTTACAATCAGGCGACTGATCCTATCGGTTCCGACGCTGCTGTTCATCAGCCTCGTGATTTTCCTGCTGCTGGAGCTCGCCCCTGGCGATCCCATGGCGCAGGTTCCGCTGACCGTCCCCCCCGAAGTAAAAGAAAAGATGCGCGAGGCCCTTGGCCTTGGCCAACCCGCCCATATCCGGTTCTGGAAGTGGCTTGTGCAGTTCTTCTGGATCGAGCCGCAGGTCATGATTGACCACTACTTCGGCTCCAGTTTTTCCGAAGGCGATCTGCGCGTGATCTCCTGGCAGACCCGCTCGCCCGTCATGGACATCGTGATCCAGCGTATGCCGCAGACCCTGTGGGTTGTCGGTACCGCCTATGTGGTGGCAATCCTGATCGCCCTACCCATCGGGATCTACTCGGCCTACCGCCAATACAGCTGGTTCGACCAGATGGGCACCTTCGTGTCCATGGTCGGCTTCTCCGTGCCGCCGTTCTTCTCCGGCGTGCTGGTCATCGTGATCTTCTCGGTGCAGCTTGGATGGTTCCCGTCGATCTATGACACCACCCTGGTCGTTGACAGCTGGGACGCCTTCGTCAAACAGCTGCAACAGATGATCATGCCAGTCATGGTGCTGGCACTGCAGATCACCGCCCAGCTGAGCCGCTTCATGCGGGCCTCGATGCTGGACAACCTCAATCAGGACTACGTGCGCACCGCCCGTGCCAAGGGTCTGAGCGAATATACCGTGGTCATGGTGCACGTGCTGCGCAACTCGATGATCCCGGTTGTCACTGTGATCGCACTGGGGATCCCAGCGATCTTCGGCGGCGCCATCATCACCGAGCAGGTGTTCAAGGTGAACGGAATCGGTCAGCTTCTGATCGGCGCCATTCAGGCCAATGACCTGCCGATGGTGCAGACCCTGACCTTCATCTTCGCGGTGCTGATCGTGATGTTCAATCTGATCGCCGACGTACTGTACGGCATTCTTGACCCAAGGATCCGCTATGACTGAGCTGAGCAATCCTGTCCCGAGCAACCCGCCGCGCAGCCAATGGCTGGACGTGTGGGATCAGTTCAAATCTCACCGTGGCGCCCTGATGGGTGGGGCGCTGTTCCTGTTCATCATTCTGGCCGTGTATCTTGGCCCCATGTTCTGGGATATCGAAGCCACCCGGATCGATATCCGCGCGCGGAACCAGGGTCCAAGCTGGGCGCATCCCTTCGGCACCGACCAATTGGGCCGCGATATGCTGGCCCGGATGATGGCCGGTGGATCGACCTCCGTTTCGGTGGGTCTGACGGCCATGCTGCTGGCGCTGTTCCTGGGCTCCTTCGTGGGTGTTGTCGCGGGCTTTTTCAAGAAGCTGGACGGGCCGCTGATGCGTCTCACCGACCTGTTCCTTGCGCTGCCCCTGCTGCCGCTTCTGCTGGTGATGATGCTGTTGTTCCGCGAACCGCTGAACGCGGCCTTTGGCCCCGAACAGGGGATCTTCATCCTGATTGTGACCTCGATCGGCGTGACCAGCTGGATGCCCACGGCGCGGATCGTGCGTGGCGATGTGCTGGCCATCAAGGAGCGTGAATTCGTTCTGGCGGCCCGCTCCATCGGTACCTCGGATGGCAAGCTTATCACCCGACACATCCTGCCGAACGTGCTGTCGCCGATCATGGTCTCCGCGACGCTGGGGATCGCCACCGCGATCATCACCGAAAGCTCGCTGTCGTTCCTTGGCCTTGGCTTCCCGCCGGACTTCCCAACCTGGGGCCGCCTGCTGTTTGATGCCACCGACTATCTGCAGCAGTACCCTGAGCGCGTGTTCTGGCCCGGTATGGCGATCTCGCTGACCGTTCTCAGCGTCAACTATCTGGGTGACGGTCTGCGTGATGCGCTGGATCCGCGTATCCGGGGCCGCTGAGCCGCAAGCCAGACGGGACACACCCGCACATATTCAAATAAGAACATAACCACCGGCCGCCCCAACAGGGCGGCCGGTTTGTTTTGGGGCACCCCGCCCCATCTGGATTCATTTTCTGCCAGCCCTCCGCTACCGGGAACTTTGTCCTGCAGATACCCGTCGACAACTGCGATACTGGCCTTGCTCGCTTGGATATTTCGCGCCATTTCGGGAAAAAGTTCCGATTTCCGGTATGGAGAGTATCATGTTCGAAACGTTCGGTTTTGAAGAGACCACCGCACGCCAGGCTTCTGTCCTGTTCGCCTTGGGGCTGGGCCTTGTCTTTGGTGCGCTGGCGCAATTGACCCGGTTCTGCCTGCGTCGCACCATCGACGGCAGTGACCGCCGCGAAGCCGCTGGCGTCTGGGCCATGGCGCTGGCCATTGCTGTGCTCGGCACCCAGGCCGCTGTCCTGCAGGGCTGGATCAGCTTTGACGATCACCGCCTACTCGCCGCAGATCTGCCGGTGCTGGCCGTCATCGCCGGTGGTCTGATGTTCGGTGCCGGCATGATCCTGACCCGGGGCTGCGTGTCCCGGCTGATGGTTCTCAGCGGCAGTGGCAACCTGCGCGCCCTGCTGGTCATCTCGGTCTTTGCGATCACCGCCCATGCCACGCTGAAGGGTGTTCTGGCGCCACTGCGCACCAGCCTAGGCGCCGTCACTGTTCCGCTTGGCGATTACGCCACGCTGGCGGCCCTGCCCGGCGGCGCGCTCGTCTGGGGCCTGCTGATTGCGCTCGCCGCACTTGCCATTGCCCTGCGCTCTGGCAACCGTATCCCTGTGCTGGCTGGCGCGGCTGTGATTGGCCTGCTGGTCCCGCTGGCCTGGGTCGGCACTGGCTTTGTGCTGTTTGACGAATTCGATCCCATCGCGATGGAAAGCCTGTCCTTCACCGCGCCGTCTGCTGACACCCTGTTCTACGTCGTCGCCTCCAGCGCCGTCTCCGGCAGCTTTGGCACCGGTCTGGTGGGTGGCGTTCTGGTCGGCGCACTTGTTGCGGCCCTGCTGACTGGACAGTTCAAGTGGCAGAGCTTTGAAAGCCCCGCCCAGACAGGACGCTATCTGGCAGGTGCCGTGCTAATGGGCATCGGCGGCGTGCTGGCCGGTGGCTGCACCGTTGGCGCCGGTCTGGCCGGGGTTCCCACCCTTGGCGTGGCTGCCCTGCTGGCGATCTTGTCGATCCTGCTGGGCGGCAGCCTCACCCAAGCGCTGCTCAGTGCAGACCCTTCCGGATCCGCCGGACGGCGAGCCACACCAGCCCCACAACCGGCAGAGTGATCAGCGCGGTCATCATCCCCTTGCTGAGCCCCAGCGGCCCGGCAAGGGGATAAAGCGCATAGGACGCCAGCGACACCGCATAGTAGCTGATTGCCACCACAGACAGCCCCTCGACCGTATGCTGAAGCCGCAGCGCCATATCGGCGCGGCGGTCCATGCTTTCCAGCAAGGCCTGATTCTGCGCGCTGCGCTCCACATCCACCCGGGTGCGCAAAAGCTCCCCCGCCCTGCGTGCCCGATCAGCCAGCGTCACCAGCCGCTTTTCGGTGGACTTCACCGTACGCATGGCCGGCTCATAGCGGCGCAGCATGAATTCCGCGAAGGTCTGGAAACCTTCCAGACGTTCCTCCCGCAATAGCCTGATCCGCTGGTTCACCAGCGCCTCATAAGCGCCGGTGGCACCAAATCGGAAGGCGGCGCGGGCGGCCATCGCCTCCAGCTCGGCCGAGACGGTCAGAAGATGCGACAGCGTCTGTTCTGCCGGGACGCTGCTGCCGGTCATCTCCGCCATGATTTCGCTCAGATGGGTGTCCAGCCCGCCGATGGTGGGCGACAGGCCCCGTGCGCGGGAAAAGCCCAGCATCGACATGGCGCGATAGGTCTCGATCTCGCACAAGCGCTGCACGATGCGGCCAATCCTGCGGCTGCCGGTTTCGCGGTTCACGAAGGCAGCAAACCGCATGTGCCCCGCCGGATCGATCCGGAAATCCCCGGCCACCACCGCATTGTCGTCCAGCACCTGCGACACCGCCATGCTTTCGGGCACCAGCCAGTCCTGCAGCTTTGATTTGATCTCCGCCGTGTCCGGACGTGGCAGGACACGGAGCATCAGTGAGGTGATCCGCTGCCCCGGCGCCTGTTCCAGCCAATCGCCAGGCAACACCTCGAAATCAACCGGGTCAAAGGGCCGTTCGCTGACACCGTCACTGTAGAGCGTGTAGCTGACGAATTCGGTGTGCTGTTCCCACTTCAGGGTGTGGCGCCCCAGCCGGGCCGCATGATGGGTGGCGCCCGGTTTCGGGTGCGGCGCGCCGTGGCGGTCCAGCAGATCGATCAGATGCGCAAGATCCAAGCCGCGGTCCCGGTGCACGGCTTCCTCAGGCTGTTTCACCGCCAGATAGATCACGGTGCTTGGGCTTTTCATGGTCGGAAAAGGACGCGCGTGCAGCTCATTGGCAAGCTGATAGCGCAACGGGTGATCCTGGATCGGGGGCATCACGGTCTCCACTGGTACAGGGCGACCATAGCCAAAACCACAAGACCTGTAAAGAATGTATGTAATTCAATGCCTTAGCAGGATACAACAGTATACAACGCGGCCGGATGCAGCACAGGCTAGCCGCAGAATGCAGAAAAGGCGCCCCACAAGAGACGCCTTTCCCGAGTGTTACAGCCCGCAGGCCTGTGGAACTGATCAGCTGATCTTGGTCAGCAGATCGTCCAGCGATTTTTTCGCATCGCCGTAGAACATCCGGGTGTTCTCTTTGTAGAACAGCGGGTTCTCGATGCCGGAGTAGCCGGTGCCCTGGCCGCGCTTGGACACGAAGACCTGTTTCGCCTTCCAGCATTCCAGAACCGGCATACCGGCGATGGGGCTGTTGGGGTCTTCCTGCGCAGCAGGGTTCACGATGTCATTGGAACCAATAACGATGGCCACATCAGTTTCCGGGAAGTCCTCGTTGATCTCGTCCATTTCCAGAACGATGTCATAAGGCACCTTCGCTTCGGCCAAGAGAACGTTCATGTGGCCCGGCAGACGACCCGCAACCGGGTGAATCGCGAAGCGCACGTTCTTACCCTTGGCGCGCAGACGCTTGGTCAGTTCGGAAACCGACTGCTGTGCCTGTGCAACGGCCATGCCGTAGCCCGGGATGATGATGATGTTGTCGGCCTCTTCCAGAGCCTGCGCAACACCGTCGGCGTCGATCGCAACCTGTTCGCCCTCAACTTCCATCGCAGGACCCGAAGTGCCGCCAAAGCCGCCCAGGATCACCGAGATGAAGGAGCGGTTCATCGCCTTACACATGATGTAAGAGAGGATCGCACCCGAGGAGCCAACCAGAGCACCCACAACGATCAGAAGGTCGTTGCCAAGGGAGAAACCGATCGCAGCCGCAGCCCAGCCCGAGTAGCTGTTCAGCATCGAGACAACCACCGGCATGTCGGCGCCGCCGATGCCCATGATCAGGTGGTAGCCGATGAACAGCGCCATCAGGGTCATCAGGAACAGCGGCAACAGCGCGCCGGTGTTGAAGTACCAGATCAGAGCCAGCAAAGAGATCGCCGCCGCGCCTGCATTCAGCATGTGACCGCCGGGCAGTTTCGTCGCTGCCGAGCCAACCTTGCCCGCCAGTTTACCATAGGCAATGACAGAGCCGGTAAAGGTCACAGCACCGATGAAGATACCGAGGAACAGCTCGACACGCAGGATAGCGATCTCGACGCCGTCCTTCTTGGCCAGCAGCTTGGCAAAGCCATCAAGCGAGGCTTTGGCGCTGTCGTCCATGGCCATAACGCGGCCCAGTTCGACATGGGCGATAAAGCCCACGAAAACCGCCGCCAGACCGACCAGCGAGTGCATCGCCGCAACCAGTTCCGGCATCTGGGTCATCTGCACCCGTTTGGCCAGGAAATAGCCGATGATGCCGCCACCAGCGATCAGCACCAGCGACAGCAGCCACAGGCCCGAACCGGGGCCGATCAGCGTGGCGAAAACCGCCAGCGCCATGCCCGCGATCCCGTACCAGACCGCACGTTTTGCGCTTTCCTGTCCCGACAGACCACCCAGCGAGAGGATGAAGAGAACAGCCGCGACCACATAGGCCGCCGTGGTAAATCCGTATTCCATCTGTTTTCCCTCGCTCTTAAGACTTCTGGAACATGGCGAGCATGCGCCGTGTCACAAGGAAGCCGCCGAAAATATTGATACCGGCCATGAAGACCGAGAGCGCTGCCAGCAGGATCACCAGGAAGGAGCCGGAGCCGATCTGCATCAGCGCGCCCAGGATGATGATCGAGGAGATCGCGTTGGTCACCGCCATCAGAGGTGTGTGCAGGCTGTGCGCCACGCCCCAGATCACCTGGAAGCCGACAAAGACCGCCAGAACGAAGACGATAAAGTGCTGCATGAAGCTGGCCGGAGCCACGAGCCCCACGCCCAAGAGCAGCGCTGCGCCGATCACCAAGAGGGTGACCTGTTGCTTGGTCTGCTGTTTGAAGGCTGCGATTTCCTGCGCGCGCTTTTCTTCCGCGGTCAGTTCTTTCGGCGCCTCGGGCTTCTTCTGCGCCGCGATGGCCTGAACCTTTGGCGGCGGCGGCGGGAAGGTGATTTCCTTGTCGAAAGTCACCGTTGCGCCGCGGATCACGTCGTCTTCCATGTCATGCACGATCTGACCGTCCTTTTCAGGGGTCAGGTCGGTCATCATGTGACGGATGTTGGTCGCATAAAGTGTCGAGGACTGCGCGGCCATACGGCTCGGGAAGTCGGTGTAGCCGATGATGGTGACGCCGTTGTCGGTGACAACTTTCTCATCCATCACGGTGCCTTCGACGTTACCGCCCTTTTCGGCTGCAAGGTCGACGATGACCGAACCCGGCTTCATCGCCGCAACCATGTCCTCAAGCCAGAGCTTGGGCGCTTCGCGGTTGGGGATCAGCGCGGTGGTGATCACGATGTCCACTTCGGGGGCCAGTTCGCGGAACTTCGCGAGCTGTGCTTCGCGGAACTCGGGGCTGGAGACAGCCGCATAGCCACCGGTCGCCGCGCCGTCCTGCTGTTCCTCTTCGAAATCGAGGTAGACGAACTCAGCGCCCATCGATTCGACCTGCTCTGCCACTTCGGGGCGCACGTCAAACGCATAAGTCACAGCGCCCAGGCTGGTGGAGGCGCCGATGGCTGCCAGACCGGCCACACCTGCGCCAACGACCAGGACCTTGGCCGGGGGTACCTTGCCCGCAGCGGTGATCTGACCGGTGAAGAAGCGGCCAAAGTTGTTGCCCGCCTCGATCACGGCGCGATAGCCGGCGATATTCGCCATCGAGGACAGCGCGTCCATCTTCTGCGCGCGGCTGATGCGCGGCACCATTTCCATGGCGATGACATTGGCGCCCTTGGAGCGCGCCAGTTCCAGGCCTTCCTCGTTGCCACCGGGATTGAAGAAGGAGATAAGGGTCTTACCCGCTGTCATCCGCTTCAATTCAGTGTCAGTCGGAATGCGCACCTTGGCGACGATATCCGATGTCTTCCACAGCGCGGCTGCGGTTTTCACGATTTCGACGCCAGCCTCTTCATAGGCGGCATCGCTGAAACCAGCCAGTTGACCGGCACCGGTTTCGATGGCGCAGTCATAGCCGAGCTTTTGCAGTTGCTTGGCAGAGTCCGGCGTCATCGCGACGCGCGCCTCGCCTTTCATTACTTCCTTTGGTGTACCTATTCTCACCTTGTCGGTCCCCCTCGTCTTGCCCGTGCCAGCAAAGCACCGGGTACGGATCGCAAATATTTTGATTATCCTGCGCAACATTTTTGCGCAAGCGTTTCGCCGCGTCGCCGCATCATTTTGCCGCGACGCCGCATGAACTTTAGACCCAGCGGCGTACCTTTCCTTCGTAGCGCGCCCAGTCCTGACGGAATGTCCGC
Source organism: Phaeobacter sp. SYSU ZJ3003 (assembly GCF_041300735.1). NCBI lineage: Bacteria > Pseudomonadati > Pseudomonadota > Alphaproteobacteria > Rhodobacterales > Roseobacteraceae > Phaeobacter > Phaeobacter sp. SYSU ZJ3003. The sequence goes on from NZ_PXNU01000001.1 coordinate 279,260, forward strand.
CGCATTCTGTTTTCTTCGGGTTCGATGAATCGCCGTTCCAGAATCCAGACGAATATCGGCACCAGCGGCAAGGACAGCACCGCGTCAAACCGAAGGATAAGCCCGGCCAGAACCAGGATGTCGCCCAGATAAATGGGATTGCGGCTGCGGCTGAAGATCCCCGATTGCACCAAGCGGCTTGGTGTCTGGTGGGGAATGATGGTGGTGTGCTGGCGCCGCATCTCGACCACCGCAAGCAGCATCAGAAGGATGCCCCCCCCGACCAATATTCCACCAAGGAAATCCGCCCACGCCCCGCCAAAGGTCAGCCCATAGGGCAGATAGCTGGCCTGCAGCCACGCCAGGATAAGGCAGGCAAACAACCAGACGGGAGGCATATCAATCCAGCGCATCAGGCGCACACCATCGCGATATCCGGGGCAGAGTACAAGTTCATCGAGCGCAAAGTCCTCTTATCCGGCCGACAGGTCCAGCCCGCGGCGCCGTTGTGCGCAAAGAAAAGGACAAAATGTCCAAAATGGCCCCAAAACGGCGAATCTGTTCCGGGATGCGGCATGATCCTGCACAATTCTACGGGCTTTCCTACGTATACTTTTGCATGCTGACCGGGTGCGGGGTCATTCCCACTCCATTTCCTCGAAGACCCGCCCGGCGTTCTTGGTGGCGAGTTCCTCGAAGGTATCGAGCCCCTTCCAGCGTTCCTGGTCCACATAGTAAGCGCCAGCCAGATCACCACCCTCGTCGATATGGGCGCCGATCTTCGCTCGCAGATCCGTGAGGTAGTCGTAGGTGTAGCGGCGCACCTGCGCGAGGTTGGTCGGATGGCCGTGCCCCGGGATCACATAGGTCGGGTTCAGCGGCTCCATCTTGGTCTCCCAGGTTTCCAGCCAGCAGGAGGTACAGGTCCCCTCAAAGATCGGCAGCATGCGTTCGTGAAAGGCCATGTCACCGGCGATCAGCATGTTCCATTGCGGCAGCCAGACCTGCGTATCCCCCGGGTCATGCGCGGGCCCCATGTGCATCACCTTGATCTCTACCCCGCCAAGAGTCAGGTCGTAATTGTCTTTAAAACTTAGGTTTGGCGTCACGATCCGGGTGCCTTCGGCCTTGTCGCGGTTGTAGCGCTCCATGCCCTGCAGGATGAAATCGGCTTCTTCGGTGAAGGCTTCGATCGCATCCACATGCGCCAGAATATCGACGCCCTGATCGACCCAGTAGGAATTGCCAAGCATCGCATGGCCCTGGCCGTTTTCATTGATCACCAGAACCACCGGCTGATCGGTCACCGCCTTGATTTCATCGTGCAGCGCCGCCGCCAGACGCACCGAAGCGCCGCCGTTGATGACCACGACGCCCTCGTCGGTCACGATAAATGACAAATTGTTGTTGTGTCCTGAGTTCTCGTAGGTCGGCGGCGCGGTGGCTCCGATGGCGGAAAACACATGCGGGATCACCTCGACCGGCTTAGAGTACAGCTCGGCTTGTGGGTACTGATCGGCAATGTCCTCGCTGGCCCATGCGGCGCCTGCGCTAAATGTCGCAATCAATGCAGCGGAAAAAATCGGTTTCATGGTGTCCTCCCAAAACAGCTGCGCAATAATTCACACTTATGAATATGATTGTAAATGGTCCCGGTGGAAAACCTTTGCCCAAGAGTACCGACACGGAATTGTGACGGGACGGCTTTCTTGCCCTGCCCCGGCATGCCGTTAGGCTGGACGCAAACACGGGAGGACCGAACAACATGACATCACAAGACACGACATCGCTGGCAGGAAAACATGCGCTGGTCACGGGCGGCGGCACCGGGATCGGCCTGGCCATCGCCCGCGCACTGGCCGCGCAAGGCGCCGAAGTCACCATCACCGGGCGCCGCCAGGAAGTGCTGGAGGAGGTCGCCACCAAGGGGCTGCACCCCATGGCGATGGATGTGCGCGACGAAGACGACATCGTAACCAAGATCCAGGCCGCCGTCGATGCGCGGGGCCCGATCCAGATCTGCGTCGCAAATGCCGGCGTTGCCGAAGGCAAAGCGCTACACAAGACCACGCTCGATTTCTGGCGCAACATGATGGCGACCAATCTGGACGGTGCCTTCCTGACCATCCGCGAGTGTCTGAAATCCATGCGCGAAACCGATTGGGGCCGGGTAATCACCGTTTCCTCGATTGCGGGTCTGCGCGGGCTCAAGGGCGGTGCCTGCTATTCCGCCAGCAAACACGGCATGATCGGCCTCACCCGCGCGCTGAGCGAAGATTACCTCGGCACGGCCTTCACCTTCAACGCGATCTGCCCCGGCTACGTAGATACCCCCATCGTGGAGCGAAACATCACCTCGATCTCGGCCCGCGCCGGTGTCAGCGAAGATGAAGCGCTGAAGATCATGACACACGCCAACCGCCACCAGCGTCTGATCGAGCCGGAAGAAGTCTCGGCTGCGGCCATGTGGCTTTGCGGTCCCGGATCACAATCCATCAACGGGCAGACCATCGAAATCTCCGGCGGCCAGACCTGATCGCAGCAATAGCCTCGCACCAGATTGCGCCGCCGGATTTCCGGCGGCGTTTTTGCGTGTCCTACAGAAATACCACACGCACTGGACAGGTTTTTGAATATCGGATACAAAATCCGAAACCTTCAAGCTTGAAACAGTTCAGGCCCTTCTTTTCAGCCCGCCAGACGAGGTTCCGATGACCGATTTTGCCGCTACCAAGGCCATGTTCGACCTGCCCGAAGGGGTGATCTACCTCGATGGCAACTCACTCGGCCCCCTGCCCAGCGCCGCCAAGGACCGCGTCGCCAACATGATGACCGAGGAATGGGGCAAGATGCTGATCACCGGCTGGAACAATGCCGGATGGATGCAGAAATCCACGGCTGTCGGCAACCGCATTGCCCGACTGATCGGCGCCGAAGAAAATCACGTAATCATGGGAGATACCCTGTCGATCAAGGTCTATCAGGCCGTCGCCTCGGCGCTGGAGATGAACCCGAGCCGCAAGGTGGTTCTGTCGGACAACGGCAACTTCCCGTCAGACCTCTACATCGTGCAAGGGCTGCTCAAATCGCTTGGCGCCGAGTATGAACTGCGCGTCGTCGACCCCGAGGCGGTGGCCGAGAACATCACCGATGATGTCGCTGTGCTGATGCTGACCGAGGTGGATTACCGCACCGGACGCAAGCACGACATGAAGACCCTCACCGCCAAGGCCCATGAGGCAGGCGCCCTGACCGTCTGGGATCTGGCGCATTCCGCAGGTGCCCTGCCGGTGGATCTGGCAGGCTGCAAGGCTGATTTCGCGGTCGGCTGCACCTACAAATACCTCAACAGCGGCCCCGGCGGCCCTGCCTTCATCTATGTGGCACCGCGCCACGCCGAGGTCGCCCGTCCGGCGCTCTCTGGCTGGCTGGGACACGAGGCACCCTTTGCCTTTGATCTTGATTACCGCCCAGGCCGCGGCATCGAACGCATGCGGGTCGGCACCCCGCCGGTGATCCAGCTGACCTCGCTGGAAGCAGCCATGGACATCTGGGACCAGGTCGACATGCAGGATCTGCGGGCAAAATCCATCGAGCTTTGCGATCTGTTCATCGCCGAGATCGAAGCCGCCTGCCCCGAGCTGGAGCTTGCTTCGCCCCGCGATGGCAACCAGCGTGGCAGCCAGGTCTCCTTCCGCTTCCGCGAAGGCTATGCCGCGATGCAGGCTCTGATCGAACGCGGCGTGATCGGTGATTTCCGTGCCCCGGACATCATGCGCTTTGGCTTTACCCCGCTTTACATCGACGCCGATGACGTGCGCGCCGCCGTGGCGATAGTGAAAGACGTGATGACCAACGATTTGTGGGACAATGAAGCCTACAAACAGCGCGCCGCCGTGACCTGATCGTGAGTGGGGCGACGCATATCCTTCCTTTGTGCAGGCCTGCGGGCTGGGTGGCGCTCTGGCGCCGCCTGGCTCAGTGCTGCCGGCTAAACCGGAGGACGCTTTCCTTTCCCTGATGTATAAAAGACCAAGGAACAGGAAAGATCCAATGAGCAAATGCCCTCTTAACTCTCCCTTTGACCCGGCCGAGGACGGCGCCGAAATGTCCTTTGACGGGCGCATGTCCTATGGCGACTACCTGTCGCTGGACGCGATCCTGACAGCGCAAAAGCCGCTGAGCGACGCCCATGACGAGATGCTGTTCATCATCCAGCATCAGACCAGCGAATTGTGGATGCGCCTTGCGGTGCACGAGTTGAACGCCGCCCGCGATTGCCTGCTGGCCGGTGATTCCCGGCAGGCGTTCAAGATGCTGGCCCGGGTGGCCCGGATCTTTGAGCAGCTGAATTCGGCCTGGGATGTGCTGCGCACGATGACGCCCTCGGACTACACTCATTTCCGGGATTCACTGGGGCAGAGTTCGGGCTTTCAATCCTATCAGTACCGGTTGATTGAGTTCATGCTGGGCAACCGGAACAAAGCCATGCTGCGCCCCCACGCCCATGATGCGGATGTGACAGCCCTATTGGAGAATGAACTGTCGCAGCCCTCGCTTTACGATGTGGCACTGCGGCTTCTGTCGAACAGCCTGCCGCTGCCCGCCCAGGTACTGAGCCGGGATGTCTCCTTGCCCTACCAAGCCAGCGACGCGGTTATGCAGGCTTGGACCACTGTCTATCAGGCCCCCGAGACCCATTGGGAGCTGTATGAGCTGGCCGAAAAACTAGTCGATTTCGAGGATTACTTCCGCCGCTGGCGGTTCAACCATGTGACCACCGTGGAACGAGTGATCGGCTTCAAACGCGGTACCGGCGGCACCGGCGGCGTCAGCTATCTGAAACGCATGCTGGAAGTGGAGCTCTTCCCCGAACTCTGGCACCTGCGCACCGAGCTGTAAGCCCGGTCCCCACCGCAGGTCAGGGAGCTCTCCCGCCCGGCCTCGGATTTCATGCGAAACCCTCGACCAGTTGGGCCCGGCGCCGCGCCATAGGCGCGGCGCCGGGCCCAAGACTGTAAGCGGGCTCTGCCAGAGGCAGGGTCTGCGTCAGCCGCGGGAGCCTCCTGCTCCTTCTGCAGCACACCCCGCGATTGCTCATCTGTTATTAAAGGCCTTCGAGCGCCCGTGCCATCAGCGCGGCAAGCTGCGAAACACGCACGCGATAAGTTGGGTAATCGGGCGCCGTATGCTTGATCCCTTTGAGAGCGGCGCAAAACACCTGCGCCACCTCTGCGGCCGTTCCGACGGCTTCAGGCAGATCTCTTTTCTGCAGCCATTCGGCATAGGCCCCAGCCAGCGCCGCCTCGCCCGCCTCGATGGCCTCTGGCGCGACGCTCACACCAGCCTCGAACAGCTCCAAGCCATGCGCCGAGGACATCATCGCCTCCATCGTCGCGCCGCCATGGGCGGCAAAGGCATGCGCAACGCGGTCGGCCAGAGTGCCCTCTCCCTCTAGCGCCGCGCGGATGTCTTCGCGCGCCTGCCGGTAATAGGCTTCGACCAGAGCCGTGAAGATCGCTTCCTTGTTGCGAAAGTGAAGATAGACCGCCGGACGGGACATCCCTGCCCCACGCGCTATGTCGTCCATCGAGGTTTTGCGGAACCCATAGGCCGAAAAAGCCTGCCAGGCAGACTCGAGTATGGTCTGGGCCTTTGGGTCGGACAACATGGGATCAGCGGTAAGACGGTTCATACCCAAGGCTACTGACACTATTGCCTGATTTTGTCAATTGACACACTGACACAATTGACGCATTTTGTCACAACATCCACAAACAGAGGTCAGCCCAATGCCAACCACGCTCAGGATCAACGGAAGCGACCACGAGGTGGATCTGCCGCAGGATGTACCCCTGCTCTGGGTCCTGCGTGATGAAATCGGCCTTACGGGCACCAAGTTCGGCTGCGGCATTGCGGCCTGCGGTGCCTGCACCGTGCATATCGACGGGGTGGCGACGCGCTCCTGCCAGGTGGCGCTTGGCGATGTCTGGGGTGAGGTCACCACCATCGAAGGCGTCGGCACACCCGAAGCCATGGCTGCAATCCAGCAAGCCTGGGTCGATCATCAGGTGGCACAATGTGGCTATTGCCAGTCCGGGCAGATCATGCAGGCCGCAAGCCTGCTGGCCGAGAACCCGGCGCCTAGCGACAGCGATATCGACGACGCCATGCAGGGGAACCTGTGCCGCTGCGGCACCTACCCCCGCATCCGCGCTGCCATCCATACCGCCGCCAAAATGCTGCAGGAGGCGTGATCCATGGCCAGCTTCAAGAAAATCGCCCGCCGCAGTTTCCTAATCGGCTCGGCCGCCATCTTTGGTGGTGTGGCCTTTGGCACCTACAAGTACCATAAGCCCGCGCCCAATCCCCTGTCGCCGAAAGAAGGTCAGGCCGCACTCAACCCGTTTGTGATGGTGGATCAGTCCGGCGTGACCCTGGTCGCCCCCCGCGCCGAAATGGGTCAGGGGGTGCGCACCTCCTGGGTAGCGCTGATCGCCGAGGAACTGGATGTGCGCCCCGAAGCGGTGCAGGTCATCCACGGCCCCGCCGCCAAGGCTTATTACAACAGCGCCATGATGGCCGAGGCCCTGCCCGGGCGCGGCTATGACGCCAGCAACTTCCAGCACTCGCTGGGGCAGATCGTCGGCCATATGTCGAAATTCCTCGACCTGCAGGTCACCGGCGGCTCCTCATCCATGAAAGACGGGTTCGACCGCATGCGGATGGCCGGGGCCACCGCGCGTGAAACCCTAAAAGAGGCTGCGGCCCAGCGCCTTGGCACCTCGCGCGCGCTTTTGGATACCGAAGACGGCCATGTGATCGCCCCGGACGGCAGCCGAATCCCCTATACCGATCTGGCGGTGGAAGCCGCCGGGATCGACCCGCAAGAGGCCGAGCTGCGTCCGGCGGCGCAGTGGAAGTACGTCGGCAAGGACATGCCGCGCCTTGATATGGTTCCCAAGGTGACCGGCACCGCGGGCTTTGGCGTCGATGTGCGCCTTGAAGGCATGAAGTTCGCCGCCATCCGGCAAAGCCCGCATTTTGGCGCCGGAAAGACCGCCTTTGATGCCAGCGCCGCAGAAACCATGCCCGGCGTGGAAAAGGTTCTGGATCTGGGCGATGCAGTTGCCGTGGTGGCGAGCAACACCTGGCTGGCGCAACAGGCCGTGGATGCGATCGACGTGACATGGGAGCCCGCCCCCTACCCTGAAACCACTGATGCGATCTTTGCCGAAATCGACCGCGCATTCGAGGACAGCTCAAACTCCGTCCTGCGCGACGATGGCGATGTCGACAGCCTCCCCGAGGGGGCGCAGGTGATCGAGGCCGAATACCGCCTGCCCTATCTGGCCCATGCTACCATGGAGCCGATGAATGCTACCGCGCTTTATACCGGTGACGCCTTGCAAATCTGGGCCCCCAATCAGGGTCCGACAGTGGTGCAGAAATCCGCAGCCGACCTCGCTGGCCTGCCGAAAGAAGCCGTGCAGGTCCACACCACCTATCTGGGTGGTGGTTTCGGACGTCGGATCGAGGTGGATTACACCAACCGCGCGGTAGAGATCGCGATGCAGATGCGCGGCACCCCGGTGCAACTGACCTGGAGCCGCGAAGAAGACATGACCCACGACTTCTACCGCCCCGGCGCCGTGGCGCGCTATCGCGCGGCGGTGAAGGATGGCAAGGCATTGATGGTGCATGGCAAGATCGCCGCCCAGTCCACCACGGTGGAGGGCGCAGGCCGCATGCTTGGTCTGCCGATGGGTGGACCGGACAAGGGCCACGTCGATGCCGCCTTTAACCAACCGCTGGCGATCCCGAATTTCCGCGTCGAAGGCTATCTGGTGAAACCAATGATCCCGGTCGGGTTCTGGCGCTCGGTTGCGGCGTCGTTCAACGGCTTCTTTTCGGACACCATTCTGGATGAGATGGCCCATGCCGCAGGCCGCGATCCGCTGGAGTTCCGTCTGGAGCTGGCCCGCGCAGAATGGGAACCAGCGGCCAAGGTCCTGGAAAAGGTGCGCGAGATGTCCGGATGGACCGGCGAAACACCCGAGGGCCTCGGACGCGGTGTGGCGCTGGCCTATAGTTTCGGCACCCCCGTGGCAGAGGTGATCGAGGTGGTCGATGAAGACGGCCAGATCCGTATCAACAAGGCCTGGATCGCCGCCGACATCGGCCGCGCCATCGACTCGCGCAACGTGGAGGCGCAGATGTTCAGCGGCCTCGCCTACGGTCTGTCAGCCGCCTGTTTTGGCGAGATCACCTTTGCGGATGGCGCGGTAGAGCAGCAGAACTTCCCCGATTTCGACGCCATGCGCATGCACAGCATGCCAGCGGTCGAGGTCGCGGTTCTGCAAAACCAGACCCACATGGGCGGCGCGGGCGAGCCCGGCACGCCCCCGGCGGCCCCGGCGCTGGCGAATGCGCTATTCGACCTCACCGGCAAACGCGCCCGCCGCCTGCCCTTGATGCACGAGTTCGATCTGTTGGTCTGATTTCCAAGTGCAATCCCATGAACAAAGAAAGCCCGCCGGACCAGCGGCGGGCTTTCTTTATTTAATCGTACGACCTTCCTTCATAGGCCTATACTGCAAAAGGTTGGGCGCACTTGAAGGCAACAGTTCGTCCGGTAGGGTTGGGCATTCTCAAAAACGGAGTATGCCAATGGCACTTCCTACACATCCATATTCAGGCAGCTGCCTTTGTGGCGCCGTGCAAGTCAGCGTTTCAGCACGCCCGCTCCTTACCCTGGCTTGCCACTGTCGCGATTGTCAAAAGCTCTCTGCAAGCGCGTATACCCTCACCACGATGTTTCCAAAGGACAGTTTTTCGCTCACTGGTGAGGTGTTCAATGGGGGACGCGGCTCTCGCGGGCGGCGGCACTATTTCTGCAAGTCATGCCTGAACTTCATCTGCTCTGAAATCGATGGCACCCACCAAAGGATAAATCTGCGGACATCGATTCTGGATGATGCCGCGCTGTTCGAGCCGTTTGTCGAATTGATGACCGATGAAAAAATACCGTGGGCATATGTGCCCGCGACACATAGCTTTTCTCGGTTCCCCGCCACCCTCGAAGAACTTCAAAAGCTTTTCGATGGCTACGCTGAATTATAAGGCCAAACATCACATTGGCCATGGCCATCCAGCCTAAGAACGGCAGCCTCCGTCAGGCACTCCGCTGCAGCGGCTTTGGGCGGGCGCCTCCTGCCCAGTCGCTTGCCGCTTCGCCAAAGGCCTGGAACAGAGGGCGCGACACTGGGTCGTTCGCTGCGTCCCATTCCGGGTGCCATTGCACCGCGAGGGTAAATCCGGGCGCATCCTCGACATAGATGGCCTCGGGCGTGCCATCAGGGGCGTAGCCGTCGATCACGATGCGGGTGCCCGGCTGTTTGATGCCCTGCCCGTGCAGCGTGTTGGTCATCACCTCTTCAGCGCCGAACAGGCGGTGGAACACGCCGCCCGTGGTCAGCTTGACCGAATGGCGCAGGGCGAATTTCTCTTCCAGGGTGCCATCGGGGGGCATGCGGTGGTTCATCCGGCCCGGCAGATCGCGGATCTCGGGGTATAGCGTACCACCCATGGCGACGTTCACCTCCTGAAAGCCGCGGCAGATGCCCAAGAAGGGCTGGCCCCGCTCGACGCAGGCGCGCACCAGCGGTAGGACGATGGCATCGCGGGCGCGGTCAAAGGCGCCGTGGGCTTCGGTCTCTTCCTCGCCGTATTCGTTGGGATGCACGTTCGGACGCCCACCAGTCAGCAGGAAACCGTCAAAGGTCTCAAGCAGTTCTTCCACCGACAGGAAACGCGGATCCGAGGGGATCAGCAGCGGCATGCAGCCGGACACGTCGGCCACCGCTTCGGAGTTCATAGTACCACCGGCGTGGGTGGGGTACTGATCGTTCATCAGATAGGAATTGCCGATAATGCCAACTTTGGGCCGCGCCATGATCCACTCGCGAGTTGTTGCCTTTTGGTGACCCTAGCGGGGCAGCGCCGGGCATTCAACTCGTCAGGGTGGCGCAGGCGCTTGTTCAGGTGCGCACAGGGGACAAAGCGGTGATTTTTAACGCAATCCTGCGGTAACGCCGCGTCAAAACGAAACGGCCCGCACCCCGGAACGGGTACAGGCCGGTTCATTGTTCGCCATTGCACAAAGGCGGCAGATCAAGCCTCGCCGACCAGCCCCACGGCCTCGATCCCGGCCAGCGCCGCTGCGGCATCGTTGTCCGAGGTATCGCCGGTGACGCCCACGGCGCCCAGCACGGCGCCCTTCTTGTCGCGCAGCAGAACGCCGCCGGGAACAGGCACGACCTGACCGCCGTAAACACCGTTCACGGCCGCCATGAAATAGGCCTGCTGTTCAGCCCGGGCCATCTGCGCCGAACCGGACATGCCCAGCATGACGGCGCCATAGGCCTTGCCGTGAGCGATTGCAAAACGGCCCGGTGCGGCACCGTCTTCGCGTTCAAAGGCTTGGACGTGCCCGCCCGCATCCAGCACCACCACCGACAGCGGTTTGAGGTTCAGCTCGCGGCCCTTTTCCAGCGCCTTGCGGATGATGGTACGTGCGCGTCTGAGTGAAATCGTCATCTGCGGTTTCCTTCTGATGAGTGTGTTTCAAAGAAAAGAACCGGGGACAGGCCCCGGTCCGATCAATCCGTGTGGGTCAGCCAGCCGCCTTCAGCTCAAGCCGACGGGCGTGCAGCACCGGCTCGGTATAGCCAGAGGGCTGGATGCGGCCCTTGAAGACCAGATCGCAGGCCGCCTGGAAGGCGATGCCGTCAAATCCAGGCGCCATCGGACGATAGGCCGGATCACCGGCGTTCTGCCCATCGACCACGGCAGCCATCTTCTGCATCGCCGCCATCACCTGCGGCTCATCCACGATGCCGTGGTGCAGCCAGTTGGCCAGCGCCTGAGAGGAAATCCGGCATGTCGCGCGGTCTTCCATCAGACCGACGTTGTTGATGTCCGGCACCTTGGAGCAGCCAACGCCCTGATCGACCCAGCGCACCACATAGCCCAGGATGCCCTGGGCGTTGTTCTCGATTTCCTTGGCGATCTCATCATCCGACAGGTTCTGCCCTTCCATCACCGGGATGGTCAGCAGGTCCGCAAGGCTGCCACGGGCACCGCCTGCCTTTAGTTCGTCCTGACGCGCCAACACGTCGACCTTGTGATAGTGCGTGGCGTGCAGGGTCGCAGCAGTGGGAGACGGGACCCAGGCGCAGGTGGCGCCGGATTGCGGATGGCCGATCTTGGCCTCCAGCATTTCGCCCATGCGGTCGGGCATGGCCCACATGCCTTTGCCGATCTGCGCGCGGCCCTTCAGACCGCAGGCCAGACCGATATCGACGTTGCGATCCTCATAGGAGGCGATCCAAGGGGTCGATTTCATCTCCCCCTTGCGCAGCATGGCGCCTGCTTCCATCGAGGTGTGGATCTCGTCGCCGGTCCGGTCAAGAAAGCCTGTATTGATAAAGGCGACACGGGATTTGGCGGCGCGGATGCATTCCTTGAGGTTCACAGAGGTGCGACGTTCCTCGTCCATGATGCCGATCTTGACCGTGTTGCGCGGCAGGCCCAGCGCGTCCTCGACATGGTCGAAGATCTTCACCGCAAAGGCGACCTCTTCGGGGCCGTGCATCTTCGGCTTCACCACGTAGACCGAGCCGTGCAGCGAGTTGCCGCCTTCGGACTTCAGGTCATGCATGGCGATCAGCACGGTGATCATGGCGTCCAGGAAGCCCTCGCCTGCCTCGCGGCCTGCGCTGTCCAGAACCGCCGGGTTGGTCATCAGGTGGCCCACGTTGCGGATCAGCAGCAGCGAGCGGCCTTTCAGCACAGCCGCCTCGCCCGCGGGCGTCGTGTAGGAGATGTCATCGTTCAGCACGCGGGTGAAGGATTTGCCGCCCTTGCTGACCTCTTCGGCCAGATCGCGTTTCATCAGGCCCAACCAGTTGGAATAGGCCTGTACCTTGTCCGCTGCATCGACGCAGGCGACGGAATCTTCACAATCCATGATGGTGGAAAGCGCCGATTCCAGAGTGATGTCGTTGATACCTGCGCTATCGCCCTTGCCGATATTGCCGGTGGCGTCGATCTCGATAATCGCGTGCAACCCGTTGTTTTTCAGGAAAATCCGCGACGGGGCCGAAGCCTCGCCGACGTGGCCCGCGAATTGCGCGGCATCCTTCAGCGCCGGAACCAGCGCGCCATCTGCAACCGACAGGGCGTCGATATCGGACCAGGAGCCCGCGGCCAGCGGGAAGGTTTCATCCAGGAACGCCCTTCCCCAGGCAATCACCCGGTCGCCGCGCGCCGCATCATAACCGCCACCTGCGGGCAGATCGCCCATGGCATCGGTGCCGTAAAGCGCATCGTAAAGCGAACCCCAGCGGGCGTTCGCCGCATTGAGCGCAAAGCGCGCATTGGTGATCGGCACCACCAACTGCGGGCCCGGGGTATGGGCGATCTCGGGGTCGACGTTCTCGGTTTCGATCTCGAAATCATCGCCTTCGGGCACAAGATAGCCCAGCTCGCGCAGGAAGGCGGTATAGGCCACAGCGTCATGCGGCTGGCCCCGGCGCTCAACGTGCCAGGCATCGATGCGGCCCTGGATGTCTTCGCGTTTGGCCAGCAGGGCGCGGTTTTCATCGCCCATGCCATTCACAAGGCCGGACAGCCCCGCCCAGAAAGCCTCGGCACTGACACCGGTACCCGGCAAAGCCTTGGCTTCGATAAAGTCAGCCAGCTCGGATGCGACCTGCATCCCGTGAATGTCTTTCATGTCTGCCATCGGCTCTCTCCTCGCAGGTAAACGTTGGTCAGTTTCCCCGATACAGGAAAAGTTTCCTATCGGCAACAAGGGTGGTAAACCTTTTTTACCAATTTAAGCGCAGCTGTTTCAAATCTTCTTTGCAGATGCGCCCTTTGCCATGCCGCGACAACGGGCCGAGCAGTAGATGACCTGCTCCCAGTCCCGCGCCCATTTGCGCCGCCAGGCAAAGGGTCGCTCGCAAACCGGGCAGGTCTTCGTCGGCAGCTCTGCTTTCTTTCTCATACGCGCCATCAGAAATCAAAACTCAGCTGATCAGCGCCCTTCGCAGGCTGCTTTACCTGCCTGCCCCGGGCGGGCGGGGATTTACGGCTGGCGTGTTTCTTGACGATGCGGCGGGCGACGGGGCGAAATCCGTCCTGCTGCCGCACAGCCCAGACCGCATCGCGCGCCGCCCGCGCCGCCGTCTGCACATCGACGATAGGGGCCGGATATGCCTGCCCCAGCAGCCGCCCAGCACCCTGCCACTTCCACGGCTCCTGCAGGAACCGGTCCGGCACCTCGGCCAGTTCCGGCAACCATGCCCGGGTAAAGGCGCCTGTGGGGTCCTGATCCAGCCCCTGTTTCACCGGGTTGTAGATCCGCAGGGTGTTCATACCCGTAGTGCCTGACTGCATTTGCACCTGGCTCCAGTGGATGCCCGGCTCGTAATCGGTGAACATGCGCGCCAGATGTCGGCCGGTTGCCCGCCAATCGAGCCACAGATGATAAGAGGCTACCGACATCACCATCGCCCGCATACGGAAATTGAGCCATCCGGTGGCGGTCAGGCTCCGCATGCAGGCATCAACAAAGGGCAGCCCCGTTTCGCCCCTCTGCCAGGCCGCCAGTCGAGCAGCATCCGGCTCCATGGGCCTGAGCCCTTCAAACGCCGGATGCAGGCAGCGGTGTTCGATATCAGGCTGGTCCTCCAGCTTCTGCATGAAGTGATCGCGCCAGGCCAGACGCGCCTGAAAGGATTTCAACGACCCGGACCAACCGGCCTTGCGCCCCACCTCTTGCCGGGCTTTCGTGGCCTGCACCACCTCTCGCACGGAGAGCGTGCCAAAGGCGAAATGCGGCGACAGGCGGGAACAGGCGGTCGCCCCCTCCAGAGGCGATGACATGGCGCGGCGATAGTGCTGGCCGCGATGGTCCAAAAAACTGTCAAGGCAGCGCAACCCCGCCCGGCGTCCGCCCGGCTGCGCATCGACAATCCCGTCAGGCATCAGACCAAGGTCTGCGGCCGCAGGCATCGGATCGCTGTCGCAGCGTATCCCTTCGACGTGATCGGGCGCACTGACCGGCGCCTGCCCCATGAAACCGTTCCGCGCCCGCTGCCAGCCGTCCCGCGCCGTCAGACCGCGCACCACTCCGCATTGCCGCAACTCGGTCCAGCGGATGCCGCGCGCCCGCGCCCACCCCGCGACACGCTTATCACGCGAATAGGTCCAACCGTTTCCGGTTTCCTCATGGCTGACCAGATGGTCGACAGCGTACTGCCCCGCCAGCCCTTCCAGCACCTCAACCGCATCTCCCAAACGAAGAACCAGATCCGCGCCCCGGCGGCGCAGCGCCTCACGCAGGCCGGGCAGGCTTTGCCGCAGGAAATCATACTGTCGGGCAGAGGCATCCTGCTGCCGCCACAATTCCGGTTCGACAACATATAGGCACAGAACCGGCCCGCCCAAAGCGACCGCACGCGCCAGCGCCGGATTATCCTCAATGCGCAGATCGCGTTTGAACCACAGGATTGTTGTCATTGCGGCGCGGCGCCTCCTTGTCTGCTGCCCCGCGCCAAGGGCCGGGCGCGATTTGCGCGCTCTGCGCTTGCTGCTCCGGGCTGCATTGCATACCACTATGCTCAAGATACGCGCGCCCCTGCCTGCCGGTTCAAAACAATCCAGGCAGGAAACGCGCCGCGCCACAGATCCACAGGAGCCCGCCATGAAAGATGCCGCACCCGAAACCGCGCCCGAGACATTCTATCTGAAGGACTACACGCCCTTCGGGTTCGAGGTGCAGAGCGTCGAGCTGACCTTCCGGCTGGCGCCCGGGGCGACACGGGTTCTGAGCCGCATCCACTTTGCCCCGAAGCCCGGCGCGGCAAACCCCGAATTCTTCCTGCACGGCGAACAGCTGAGCCTGATCAGCGCAGCGGTGGACGGCGCCCCCGTGACCCCGACGCTTACCGAGGGAGGTCTGACCTGCGATGTGCCAGACCAGCCCTTTGTCTGGGAGGCCGAGGTCGAGATCGATCCTCAGGGCAACACCGCACTCGAAGGGCTTTATATGTCGAACGGCATGTATTGCACCCAATGCGAGGCCGAGGGATTTCGCAAGATCACCTATTACCCCGACCGCCCGGATGTGATGTCCACCTTCAAGGTCCGCATCGAAGGGGATGAGCCGGTAAAACTTTCCAACGGCAACCCGACCGCCAACGGTGCGGGCTGGGCCGAATGGCACGACCCCTGGCCCAAACCTGCCTATCTCTTTGCTCTGGTGGCGGGCGATCTGGTCAACCATCCCGACAGTTTCACCACCATGTCCGGCAAGGAGGTCGAACTCAACATCTGGGTGCGCCCGGGGGATGAAGGCAAATGCGCCTTTGGCATGGAGGCGCTGAAGAAGTCCATGAAATGGGACGAGGATGTCTATGGCCGCGAATATGACCTAGATATCTTCAACATCGTGGCCGTGGATGACTTCAACATGGGCGCGATGGAGAACAAGGGCCTCAATATCTTCAACTCCTCCTGTGTGCTGGCCTCGCCCGAGACCTCGACCGATGCCAATTTCGAACGCATCGAGGCGATCATCGCGCATGAGTATTTCCACAACTGGACCGGCAACCGCATCACCTGCCGCGACTGGTTCCAGCTCTGCCTGAAAGAAGGTCTGACCGTCTTCCGCGACGCCCAGTTCACCGCCGATATGCGCTCGGCCCCGGTCAAGCGGATTTCGGACGTGATCGACCTGCGCGCCCGCCAGTTCCCCGAGGACGGCGGTCCGCTCGCCCACCCGGTGCGCCCCGAACAGTTCCAGGAAATCAACAACTTCTACACCGCCACCATCTATGAAAAAGGCGCCGAGGTGATCGGCATGCTGAAACGTCTGGTGGGCGATGAAGATTACGCCAAGGCGGTAACGCTGTATTTTGACCGCCACGACGGGCAGGCCTGCACTATCGAAGACTGGCTGAAAGTTTTTGAGGACGCCACCGGACGCGATCTGTCGCAATTCAAACGCTGGTACAGCCAGGCAGGCACGCCGCATCTGAAAGTGTCGGAAGACTATGCCGATGGCACCTACACGCTGACGTTTGAGCAAAGCACGCCCCCCACCCCCGGCCAGCCGGACAAGGATCCCCGCGTGATCCCCATTGCGGTCGGCCTGCTCGGTCCGAACGGCGATGAAGTCTGCGCCACCCGGGTGTTGGAAATGACCGAGACAAAGCAAAGCTTTACCTTCGACGGGTTGGCCGCAAAGCCGGTTCCTTCGATCCTGCGCGAATTCTCGGCGCCGGTGATCCTGGAGCGCGAGACATCCAACGCCGAGCGCGCCTTTTTGCTGGCCCATGACACCGATCCCTTCAACCGCTGGGAGGCCGGCAATGCGCTTGCCCGCGAAGCGCGGGTTTCCATGGTGCTCGAAGGCGCCGCGCCGGATGCCGATTACCTGGATGCGCTACAGAAACTGCTTCGCGACGACAGTCAGGATCCGGCATTTCGCGCGCTGGTACTGTCGCCGCCCAGCCAGTCCGACATCGCCCAGACCCTGTTTGAGCGCGGCCATGTGCCGGATCCGCAAAAGATCTTTGATGCGGCGGAAACCTTTGCTCAGACCTTGGCACAGCAACTCGCCGACAGCCTGCCCAGGCTTTATGCGGACACCACCGTTTCAGGCGCCTATTCCCCGGATGCGATAAGCAGCGGCAAGCGTGATCTCAACGGGCGCATCCTGTCGCTTCTGACCCGGCTTGACGGCGGTCAGCAGGCAGCGCGCCAGTTTGCAGATGCTGACAACATGACCCAGCAATACGCCGCCCTGGCCTGCCTGCTGAAGGCTGAAAAAGGTGATGCCCAATCGAAGGCCTTCTTTGACCAATGGAAAGGCGACCGGCTGGTGATGGACAAATGGTTTGCCTTGCAGATCGCCTCTGCAGCGCCGGAAACCGCTGCGTCCGTTGCGCGCGATCTCACCCAGCATGAATTGTTCACCCTGAAGAACCCCAACCGGTTCCGCGCGGTGATGGGGGCACTGGCAGGCCATCACGCCGGGTTCCACCATGCCTCGGGCGCGGGCTATCGGTTGCTGGCCGAGAACCTGATCGCCCTTGATAAGCTGAACCCGCAGACCACCGCCCGGATGTGCGCCGCCTTCCAGACCTGGAAACGCTACGACGCAGACCGTCAGGCGCTGATCCGGACGGAGCTGGAGCGGATCGCGGGCACCGAGGGGCTGAGCCGTGACACCACCGAAATGGTGACCCGGATCCTGGATGCCTAAGGGGAACACTCCTCTCATGCCAGAAACCGCCCCTGTGGAAGACTATCACTTCCGTCGGAAGGGGCGGTCTCCCGCACTGGTTCTGGCGCTGACAGCCTGGCTTGCGGCGCTGGCCGGGCTGTATTTCTATGCGCAGGCAACGCCATGGCTGATTGCGTTGTTGTTCCTGCCGGTCATTCCCGGCCTGTTCGATCTGGTAAAGAACCCGGGCTCCGGCCTTGATGTGACGGCGGAGCAGATCGTCTGGTTCACCGGCGGCGAGCAGACGGACCTGCCGCTGTCACGCATCGCGCGGCTGCGGCTTGATACCCGGCTGGATCTTTCGATCCGCGCAACTCTGATCCTGACAACGGGCAACAAGCTGCGACTGCCGCAGCCCGTCGTGCCGCCTGTGGCCGAGCTGACCCACGCGCTGGATCAGCGCGGCATCGCCCATGAGCGGCATCATTTCTCACTTTTTTAGTATTATTTTACAGGTTTACCCTGTTCATTATACCTTTTCGAAAGGACCTCTCCCGTTTTTCCGGATCGGCTCCTTCAGTTCCCCAGAGCTGCCATTTTTGCGCCGCAATGCGCCATCAGTTTGCGAGGGACGAAGCAGTACCAATTCGCCGGAAACGAGAATGCCAAGATCCCCCTTTCAACTTTTGGATATCCTGTCCCGCCTCCCCGTTTCCCTGCCTGACCGGCTGAAACGACGCGACGCCACGACCGCCGTTGCGGCACCGGCCTCAGTGCGCGCTGAGCCAGCGGCTCACTATGCGCGTCCGGAGGATAGCCTGTCGATCTCGATCTGTACCGAGAGCGACGAGGATACCGCCTGCTGTGCCTTGCAGAAGGAGGGGCAGTTCCTTGCCCGGCAAGAGCGCTGGCAGGAGCTGTCAGACAGGCTCGCAGAGGCCGATCAGGCACGGTTCACCACTCCCGGCGGCATGCCCGAGGCCGAGCTTCTGGCCTATGGCGCACGCGCCGATGTGGTCAACGCGGTGGAACATGCCCTGAACGATGGGCAGCCCCGCGATCAACGGCAGCTTATCGACGGGGTGATGGCACTAGAGGCCATCCGCAAGGATCACCGCAAAGATCCCTATCTGACCGCGCTGATCGCGCTGGCCCATATCGATATCGGCTGGGTCTGGCGAGGTCCGGGACTTGAGGAAACCGTCTCCAAGGTACACCTGCGGCGCTGCGCCGCCCATTTTGAACGCGCTGCCACGCTGCTATCGGGCATCGCGCCCGGTCTGCCCGGCAGCGCCTTCCTTGCAGCGGCGGACTGCGCGCTCTTTGCCGCCCGCCGCGCCGAAACGCTGCATGTGGCCGATGCCTATGCCCGGCTGATCGATCTGGCACCGCAGAACCACCGCCCCATGCGCGCCCTTGGGCTTCAGATGCTGCCACGCTGCTCCGGTTCCTATCCGGCGCTGGAGCTGGAGGCCCGCCGCACCGCTTCGCGCACGCAGGATATCTGGGGCTCCGGTGGCTACACTTGGGTCTATTTCGACGCCCTTGCCACCGACTCGGCAGCCGGGGCCCTGGTCGATCCGCAGTTTTTCATCGACGGGTTGAAGGACATCCTGGCCGCCCATCCCTCGCAGGATATGGCGAACCTTCTCAGCGCCTATTGCGCGGTGGCACTGGGCGGCGCGCAGATGGATGGCACGACGCCGCAGACGCCCCGGCAGGAAATCGCAAGCGCCGCCATCTGGCTGATCCGCGACCACCTGCGCGAAGTACATCCCCTGATCTGGGCCCATGCGGCGAACGGGTTTGACAACAGCGCCCGAGTTACCTCGCTGCGCCGCTTCTCGGCCCGCGGGCAGGCACAGGCTATGAGCTTTATCGCGCAGATTTTCCGAGATGAGATCGCCCATGGCCAGAAGATCGCCATCACACCGGACGGGCTGCATGTGACCACCGGCTAGGCGCGCGCCCTCGGGCAACGCAGCACTGTCAACAGACACAGAAAAGGCCGGGACATGCCCGGCCTTTTGCGTTGCGGCTTCATCCGGCGTTCAGGTTTTCTTGAAGGCATCCATCAGTGCTGCGCCCAGCGCGCCGGTAGCGCCACCTTTATCCTGCGCCGGTTTCCCCTTGGGGCCAGCCGTCATCTTCCCCCGCGCAGGCGGTTTGCCACCGCGACGGTTGCCCGACCCCTGCCCCGGACCAGCGCCGCGTTCCTTGCGGTTTTCCCGGGCCGACGCGCCGCCGTCCTTTTTCATCGTCAGGGCGATCCGTTTGCGCGGCACGTCCACCTCGGTCACGGTGACCTTCACCACCTGCCCGGCTTTCACCACCTCGTGCGGGTCCTTCACGAACCGGTCGGCCAGTTGGCTGACATGCACCAGGCCGTCCTGATGCACGCCAATGTCCACGAAGGCGCCAAAGGCCGCGACATTGGTCACCGTACCTTCCAGCACCATGCCGGGTTTCAGATCGGTGATCTCCTCAACCCCGTCGGTAAAGGAAGCAGTGACAAAGCTGGGGCGCGGATCGCGGCCGGGTTTTTCCAACTCGCTCAGGATGTCGCGCACCGTAGGCAGGCCAAAGCTCTCATCGACGAAGTCTTCGGCGCGGATGCCGCGCAGGGCGGTATTGTCCCCCATGATCTGACGGATATCCCGCCCGCAGGCCGTCACAATCTTGCGCGCAACGCCGTAAGCCTCGGGGTGCACAGAGGATGCATCCAGCGGCTCCTTGCCGTCCCGGATACGCAGGAAGCCCGCGCATTGTTCAAAAGCCTTGGGGCCAAGCCGCGCAACCTTCAGCAGCTCCTTTCGGGACTGGAACGCCCCGGCGGCATCCCGATGCGCCACGATCGCCTCGGCCAGCCCGGGGCCAAGCCCCGAGACATGCGCCAGAAGCGGCGCCGAAGCCATGTTGAGGTCAACGCCGACGGCGTTCACCACATCCTCGATCACCGCCTCCAGAGATTTCGACAGTTTGTGCTGATCGACATCGTGCTGGTACTGGCCAACGCCGATGCTCTTGGGCTCGATCTTCACCAATTCGGCCAACGGGTCCTGCAGACGGCGGGCAATGGAAACCGCGCCGCGCAAGGAAACATCGAGATCGGGAAATTCCCGCGCCGCCAGTTCGGAGGCGGAATAGACCGAGGCGCCCGCTTCGGAGACCACCACCTTGGTCGGCGCCTTGATCTTGGCCGGCAGGTTCTTCAGCACCTCGGCCACCATCCGCTCGGTCTCGCGAGAGGCGGTACCATTGCCGATGGCGATCAGCTCGACGCCGTGCTCCGCGATCAGCTTCAGGATGGATACCTGCGCCCCGCGCAAATCGTTCTTGGGCTGAAACGGATACAGCGTCTCTGTGGCCACCAACTTCCCGGTCGCATCAACCACTGCCGCCTTGACGCCGGTGCGAATGCCCGGGTCCAGCCCGAGGGTCGGCCGCGCACCGGCTGGCGCTGCGAAGAGGAGATCCTTGAGGTTGCGGGCAAAGACCTGGATCGCATCCTCCTGCGCCCGGGCGCGCAGATCGCCCATCAGTTCCAGCATCATCGACAGCGACAGTTTCACCCTCCAGGTCCAGCCTGCGACCTTGCGCAGCCATTTGTCGCCGGGCCCATCGCCGCCAGCCCCCAGAACCGCGGCCACCATGGCCTCGGCCCTTGCCACGCCCTCTTCCGGGTCGGGGCCGATATCCAGCGTCAGCACGCCTTCGTTCGAGCCGCGCAGCATCGCCAGCGCCCGGTGCGAGGGCACATCGGCCCAGCGTTCGCGATGATCGAAGTAATCAGAGAATTTGGCGCCTTCCTGCTCCTTGCCTTCGACCACCCGTGCGGTCAGCAGGGCGTCGCGTTGCAGGAACTCCCGCAGACGCCCCAGAAGGTCGGCGTTCTCGGTCAGGCGCTCGGTCAGGATATCGCGCGCACCGTTCAGGGCATCCTTCACCGTCGCCACCGCCTCGGTGATATAGCCTTCGGCCAACGCCTCGGGCTCAGCGTTGCGGTCGGCAAGGATCGCCTCCGCCAATGGTTCCAGCCCGTTTTCCCGCGCGATCATCGCCTTGGTACGACGCTTGGGTTTGTAGGGCAGATAGATATCTTCAAGCTGCGCCTTGGTCTCGGCCTTGGCAATCTTGGCTGCCAGATCGTCGGTCAACTTGTCCTGACTGCGGATCGATTCGAGAATGGTTCCCCGGCGCGATTCCAGCTCCCGCAGGTAGGATAGGCGCTCGTCCAGGGTCCGCAGCTGGGTATCGTCCAGCCCACCAGTCACCTCTTTGCGGTAGCGGGCGACAAAGGGCACCGTCGCACCCTCATCCAACAACTGCACGGCGGCGCTGACCTGTTTGGCGGCAGCGCCGATTTCGGTTGCGATGGTCTGGGCGATGCGGGCGCTGATCTCGGGCGATGTATCCACGGGCGGGGTCCTCTTCCTTGGCGCGGTCATGGCGCGGGGAGACCCTTCTTAGCCTTGGCGACAGGAGCCGCCAAGGGGGTGACGAATGCACCTGCGCGCATCCGCCATTTTTCAGCCGTCAGGGCGCTCAGAAGTAGATGAAGTCATCCCAGCTGAGCTCAGAGGCACTGACATTTTCAAGCAGCACCGTATCGCCCGCGCCATAGCCAACCAGCGTGCCATCGACCACCGAGGTGATGGTGACGTCCCCCTGGGTCACAACCTGCATTTCCAGCAAGTCGACACCCACTTCGAAATCGGTGATGAGGTCAGCGTTGCCGCCTTGCTCAAAGGCGAAGACATCGAAACCGACGCCGCCGCTCAGGATGTCATTGCCATTACCGCCAGCCAAATAGTCAAAGTCGGCACCGCCGCTGATCACATCGTCGCCGTCACCGCCAATCAGGTAGTCAAAGCCATCACCACCCGTGAGAACGTCGTTACCATCCCCGCCAAGCAGATTGTCATCGCCTGCCCCGCCATCCAGCGTGTCGTGTCCAACACCCCCGTCAAGGCTGTCATGACCCGCGCCACCAAACAGCGCATCCTCGCCAAAGTTGCCCAGCAGCTCGTCACTCCCCGATCCGCCATAAACAACATCGTCGCCGCCATCGGCCCAGATGTAGTCATTGCCAAGTCCGCCATCCAGCGTGTCAGCGCCATAGTTGCTGGAGATGATGTCATCCTGGGCGCTGCCGATAAGGCTGCTCGCCTCGATACCGTCGATGGTGATGAAGCGGTTGCTGTAGAGGAAGGTCATCCCGCTGAAGTCATAGCTGCCGCCGGCCTCCAGGTGCAGGCCTTCGTCTTGCCCGGCAACCCCCAGCTGGATCTGCTCGATACCGCGCAGCTCTGCATCCGCGCTGATGCGGTTGTTGTCGCTGCCGGTGAATTTCAGCGTGTCGATCCCGGAGCCACCGCTCACGACGCCATCCAGGCGCCCGTCCGCCGTCTCGTGCAGGATGAGATCATCGCCGCCGCCGCCGTACAGGGAATCGCGGCCCTCACCACCATCCAGAGTGTCGCTACCATTGCTGCCGGAGAGAAGGTCGTCGCCAGAGCTGCCAACCAGGTGATCATCGCCATCGCGTCCAAAGATGCGATCATCGCCAGCATCACCCCAGATGTAGTCATCGCCAAGGCCGCCATCCAATGTGTCGTCACCGTAGCTGCTGATGATACTATCGTCCTGGGCACTGCCGGTGACCTTGGTCGCCAACGTGCCATCGACAAAGATATCGCCGGTGCTGTCGAGGAATGTAATTGCGCTGAAATTGTAGGAGCCTCCGGACTCAAGCCGCAAATGGCCTGGGGTCTCTGCATCGCCCAGCTGGATCTGCTCGATGTCGATCAGCTGCGCATTCGCACCGATGGAGGCACTGTAGGGGCCAGCGAACCTCAGCGTGTCGATCCCGGCACTGCCGATCACGACGGTGTTCAGAGGCCCGTAAAGCGTGTTGTATTCGATCACATCAGCGCTATCGGGATCCACCAGGGTAAAGTCCGATTGGTCGATATTGGCGGCATCGACGTTTTGCAGGAAGACACTGTCACCTTCGCCATAGGTCACAAGGGTACCGCCCTCGACCGAGGCAATCGTGACGTCAGACCAGGCCGCACCGCGAATTTCCAGCGTATCCTGTCCGTCGACAAAATCGGTGATGGTGTCCATCCCATCGCCGGAGCGGAAGGCAAAATGGTTAGCACCAGCACCGCCAGTCAGCCTGTCAGAGCCACTTCCCGCGTAGAGGGTGTCGTTGCCAAGACCGCCATCGATCACATCATCGTAAGCGGTTCCGAAAAGGATATCGTCTGCGTCTGTTCCAGTTTTAATATTCGCCATATCGCCGGTGTCCTCTGTTGAATATGGTATTTGCCATGCGTCAGCAAAAACTCGCACAGGATGCATTTGCACTCGTCAAAACAACCTTATCGAGTCTTTGATGTTTCCAATTTTTCGCTTAGGGCGAGGTGGTCATCTGGGCAGAGGCTCCTTCCCGGCGTCGAATAGCCCTGATTTTGTTATCCCGGCGGGAAAGCCACGGCCCGAAGCGATGGGCACGATCCGCGTCCATCCGGGCCGGACATTTAAAAGAGACACTTTGAACTAAACTGCAGGCCACAGGGGCGCTGCCGCCATTGCCTCTTGCTCCTCGCGCCCGGCAGCCCTAGAACGCTGGGCAAACCAGATATTAGGAGCCGGCACTCATGCTCGACCTGACATATGAACTCCCCAAGCCCAAGGTGATCTCGGGCGCCAAGCATGACTGGGAACTGGTCATCGGCATGGAGGTGCATGCCCAGGTCAGCTCCAATGCCAAGCTGTTCTCCGGCGCCTCGACCCAATTCGGGGCCGAGCCGAACTCGAACGTCTCTTTCGTGGATGCGGCGATGCCCGGCATGCTGCCGGTGATCAACGAATATTGCGTCGAACAGGCGGTGCGCACCGGGCTGGGCCTCAAGGCCGATATCAACCTCTGGTCCGCATTCGACCGCAAGAACTACTTCTACCCCGACCTGCCGCAGGGCTATCAGATTTCGCAGCTCTACCACCCCATCGTCGGCGAAGGCGAAGTGCTGGTTGAACTGGGCGACGGCACCGCGCGCAATGTGCGGGTCGAGCGTATCCACATGGAGCAGGACGCGGGCAAATCGATCCACGACATGGACCCCAACATGTCCTTTGTCGACCTCAACCGCACCGGCGTCTGCCTGATGGAGATCGTCTCGCGCCCCGACATCCGTGGCCCCGAAGAGGCCGCCGCCTATATCGCCAAGCTGCGCCAGATCATGCGTTACCTGGGCACCTGTGACGGCAACATGCAGAACGGCAACCTGCGCGCCGACGTCAACGTGTCGATCTGCCTGCCGGGCGCCTATGAGAAATACCAGGAAACCCAGGATTTCTCGCATCTCGGCACCCGCTGCGAGATCAAGAACATGAACTCCATGCGCTTCATCCAGCAAGCAATCGAGGTCGAGGCCCGCCGCCAGATCGCCATCGTCGAAGCTGGCGGAGAGGTCGAGCAGGAAACCCGTCTTTACGACCCGGACAAGGGTGAGACCCGCTCGATGCGCTCCAAGGAAGAGGCGCATGATTACCGCTATTTCCCCGATCCCGACCTGCTGCCGCTGGAGATCGAACAGGACTGGGTGGATGACATTGCCGCCAACCTGCCCGAGCTGCCGGATGAGAAAAAGGCCCGCTTCATCGCGGATTTCGGCCTCACCGACTATGACGCCTCGGTTCTGACCGCAGACGTGGAATCGGCTGCCTATTTCGACGAGGTCGCCAAGGGCCGCAACGGCAAGCTGGCCGCCAACTGGGTGATCAACGAGCTGTTCGGCCGCCTGAAGAAAGAAGACCACGACATCACCGACAGCCCGGTCACCCCGGCGCAGCTGGGCGGGATCATCGATCTGATTTCCTCGGATGCCATTTCGGGCAAGATCGCCAAGGACCTGTTCGAGATCGTCTATACCGAAGGTGGTGATCCGGAACAGATCGTCGAAGAGCGCGGCATGAAGCAGGTGACCGACACCGGCGCGATTGAAACCGCACTGGACGAGATCATCGCCGCCAACCCCGCGCAGGTGGAAAAGGCCAAGGTGAACCCGAAACTGGCGGGCTGGTTCGTCGGTCAGGTGATGAAGGCCACCGGCGGCAAGGCCAATCCGAAGGCGGTGAACGAGCTGGTCGCCAAGAAACTGGGCTGAGCCAATCAAACCCTATCAAAAGGCGCTCCAACTGGGGGCGCCTTTTTTCGTCGCGTTTACCCCACAAGGGCAGCGCCCCACCTAGGTCGGATACAAGTTCGACCCTACCCTCACAATCGGCTGCTTATCAGCGAAAGTTATTTTCGCGCATGCCCCTGTCGAATTACGCCCCCCCTTCGATCATTGAAGGCCTTCAACGACTCTCCAAAACTCTTGCCATGCGGCTCGCTGTTCAGGAGGAATGCCTTCTTCATCATCATTGGCAATTTGCTCTGGCGTTGCCCAGGCGATGCTGAGGGTTTTCGCCGAGCTACACAGACGTTCTGCTTGATCACTGGCGAGTTCGGCTCCTAGAACTTCAGACAAGCCCGCCTTCCCCTCTGACACCTCAGTCATTGCATCAATGTGAGCCTGCACGCCAGCACGCTCCGCGTCCTTGGGAAAGGCTGCAATGAGCGCTTCGATAGCCGCTAAGTCGTGATCTCGCTGCCCTCCGCACGCCCACTTGATCGCGATCGGCTTCAAGAAGAAGTCAAAGCCAAAGAAGATATTTTGAGGTGGGTTTGTTTGAGCCGATGCTCCAGACGCTATCAAACTCAAGGGAATTACAGTCTGTTTTATCAAGTTAATCATCGCGAGTAGTTCCGACCCATTTTGGAAGCATTCTGAGAGCCGCTCTCGTTGCCAAAGCCACCACAAGGCAGCGACATCGTCCCTCCGGCGGTTCCTCCAGCCAATCCCTAAAACTCTGCCGGTCTACAATCTCGCTGACGTCCAAATGCGCTGCCCCTTGCCAATCCCTGCCCTGCAATACCTCCACCCTGCCCGCAGCCCCCTGCGGTTGCAAGCCTACCCTTGACCCTCGCCGCGCTCTGGCCCAGCCTGCCGCCCAACGAACACCTCTCTACGGAGCACCCCATGAAAACCCAATTCGATCAGGCCCTTCAGGACCGCTTGGTGCGCTATGCCGCCATCGACAGTCAAAGCGATGAGACCTCGCCCTCCTCCCCCAGCACCGCGATCCAATTCGATATGCTGAACCTGATGGTCGAGGAGTTGAAAGAGATCGGCGCGCAGGATGTGGAGCTGACCGAATACGGCACGGTACTCGCCACCGTGCCCGGCACGGCAGAGGGGCCGACCGTGGGGTTCCTCGCCCATGTGGACACCGCGCCGCAGTTCAACGCCACAGGGGTCAAGCCACGCGTGATCAAGGGTTATAATGGCGGCGACATCACATATCCCGACAATCCCGATCTGGTGCTCTCGCCCAAGGACCACCCCTATCTGGCGGGCAAGGAAGGGCATGACCTGATCACCGCCTCGGGCACCACCCTGCTCGGCGCCGATGACAAGGCGGGCGTTGCCGTGGTGATGACGCTGGCGCAGCACCTGATCGACAATCCAGACATCCCCCATGGCCCCATCCGCATCGCCTTTACCCCGGACGAAGAGATCGGCCGCGGCGTCGATCCGCAACTGCCCAAGGAACTTGGCGTCGATTTCGCCTATACGCTGGATGGCAGCGATGTGGGTGAGATCATTTATGAAAGCTTCTCGGCTGACCGCGCCGTGGTGGCGATCAAGGGCGTGTCGATCCACCCCGGCTGGGCCAAGGAGAAGATGGTCAACGCAGCGCATCTGGCCTCCAAGATCATCCAGACCCTGCCCCAGGCCACGATGACGCCGGAAACGACCGATGAGCGCGAGGGTTTCCTGCATGTGACCGACATGAACGGTGGTTCCTCCGAGATGGAGATCAAGCTGATCCTGCGCGATTTCGAGCGGGACGGGCTGGCCGCCAAGGGCGATCTATTGCGCAAGGTCTGCGACGCCGTGCAGGCAAGCGAGCCGCGCGCGGAGATCACCTGCGAGATCTACCCGCAGTATCGCAACATGCGTTACTGGCTGGAGGAAGACATGACCCCGGTGGATCTGGCGCTAGAGGCCTGCAAGGCGAATGGGATCGAGCCGATCTCGATCCCGATCCGCGGCGGCACCGATGGCTCGCGCCTGACCGAGCTTGGCGTGCCGACGCCGAATATCTTCTGCGGCATGCAATGCGTGCACGGCCCGCTGGAATGGGTTTCGGTACAGGATATGGCAGCAGCGACCAACGTCTGCCTGACCCTGGCGCAGCTGGCCGCCAAGACGTAACCGCCCCTCCGCGCGGCGCCCTGTCGCCGTCGCAGATGTAGAGAGAATGTCACGACCTGCGCCCCGGCCCGGGGGCGCAGCTTGACCCCTCGCCAGCATGCGTTAAACCTGCGGTCCAGTCGTCAGGAGACCGGCATGCAGCCTTATGAATACAAAGTGGTTCCCGCCCCGCATAAGGGCACCAAGGCCAAGGGCGTGAAAACCCCCGAGGATCGCTTTGCCAACTCGGTCGAGATCACGCTCAACCAGATGGCCGCCGAAGGCTGGGAATACCAGCGCGCAGAATTGCTGCCCTCGGACGAACGTTCCGGGCTGACCGGATCGACAACCAACTGGCGCAATGTGCTGATCTTCCGCCGTGCGCTGGCCCCTGCCCCCGTGCAGCAGGCCCCGGCGGAGGACACAGGCGCGGCCGCCCCGCCGCTGACGGCCACCGCTGGCGATCCCGAAGCCCCCACAGGCGCAACCCCGGTTCCTGGTCCCGGCGCGGCGCAGATGCAGGGCGACGATGGTGTCGAAGAACTCAGTCCGGTTTCGGGCGTGACGACCGCGCTCAAAACCCGGGCCAGCCTGTCAGCGACGCGCGATCTGCCTGAAAAACCGGCAGGCGATTCCGAAGACGACTCCGGAACCCGCTGAGGATACCGCGCCCGCCTGGGGCGCAATAAGCCGTGCTTAACTACCGATATCCAGCGCCAGCGCGTGAATACGCGGCACGATATCGCCCAATGCCTTGTGCACCGCGCGGTGCTGTTGAACCCGGTTCATCCCGGCGAAGGCCGCAGCGCGGATTTTCACATTAAAGTGACTCTCGCCTGCGCCGTCATGACCGGCATGTCCGATATGGCTGTCGCTGTCGTCCACGACCTCCAGATGGCTGGGTTGGAACGCCTCTTGCAGGCGCATTTCCATTTCGCTCTTCACGCTCATTTTCCGCTCACTCTCATAAAAATTTCCCCTCCCCCCTTCTATCTTCTGCCCCTTAGACTAAACTGCTTGCTCCGAGTCGAGCAGATCCGTCTAGAAGGTGCGCCCCATGAGCAAATCAGATCCCTTTGGTTTCGATATGTCCGTCCGCTCCGCGAAAAAGAAAAACCCACGCGGGCGACGTGCCGTATCCGGAGCCTCAGAAACATCGGTGCGAACCTGCGCCAAGGAAGGCTGCGAGGAAGCCGGCAAGTTCCGCGCCCCCAAAGCCCCCGATGTGCTGGATGAATACGTCTGGTTCTGTCAGGAACATATCCGGGAATACAATCAGAAATGGAACTTCTTCCAGGGCACGACCGAGGCTGAATTGAACGCACAGGCCTCCAAAGACAAGGTCTGGGAACGTCAGACCCGCCCGATGGGCGACCCCGAGGCCCGCGCCTGGGCGCGCCTGGGCATTGAGGACCCGCATCAGGTGCTGGGGGCCAATGCCACCCGCAACCCCGGCAAGAACGCGAAATCCGGCCGCCGCCTGCCCGCCACCGAGCGCCGCGCACTGGAAATCCTGGAAGCCCGTGACGACTGGTCCAAGGCCGAGATCCGCAAGGCCTACAAGAAACTGATCAAGGTTCTGCACCCGGATATGAACGGCGGCGACCGCAGTCAGGAAGAACAGCTGCAAGAGGTTGTCTGGGCCTGGGACCAGCTGAAAGAGAGCCGCAGCTTCAAATAACCGATCTGCGCATTTTGAGATCAGGGCCCCACCGGGGCCCTTTTTCGTGCAGGATCTGGCCGTCGTACATTCTTCGCTCTAAGCCCGTTTCAGCGCTCCCCGTATACGCTCATAGCCTCTGCCACAGCCCGCCAAACATGCATCCACCGCGGTGAGACGTCGCGCAATTGTACCGCTCACATACCTTTCGCTTGCCCTTCTCCGTCAGATCGGGCACCAATCCCCCGAATTACGCCCCCAGACCGCCGGGGCACAGAGATAAGGATCGACTGCTATGAGCGACGGCATGCTGGATATGAATGCGAAACCGACCGAGACCATTTCGGTCCGTGATGTGTTCGGGATTGACACCGACATGACCGTCAAGGGCTTTGCCGAAGGCTCTGACCGGGTGCCGGCGCTGGATCCGACCTACAAGTTCGACCCCGACACCACGCTGGCCATCCTTGCGGGCTTTAGCCACAACCGCCGCGTGATGATCCAGGGCTATCACGGCACGGGTAAATCGACCCACATCGAACAGGTCGCTTCCCGCCTCAACTGGCCCTCGGTGCGCGTCAACCTCGACAGCCACATCTCCCGGATCGACCTGATCGGTAAGGATGCGATCAAACTGCGCGACGGCAAGCAGGTCACCGAATTCCACGAAGGCATCTTGCCTTGGGCGCTGCGCAATCCGGTTGCCATCGTATTCGACGAATACGATGCGGGCCGTGCCGACGTGATGTTCGTGATCCAGCGGGTTCTGGAGCATGACGGCAAGCTGACCCTGCTCGATCAGAACGAGATCATCACCCCGAACCCCTTCTTCCGCCTGTTTGCCACCGCGAACACCGTCGGTCTGGGCGATACCACGGGCCTTTACCACGGTACCCAGCAGATCAACCAGGCCCAGATGGACCGCTGGTCGCTGGTCTCCACGCTGAACTACCTCAGCCACGATGCCGAAACCGCCATCGTCCTGTCCAAGGCACCGCATTACAACACCGAGAAGGGCCGCAAGATCGTCAGCCAGATGGTCACCGTTGCGGATCTGACCCGGACCGCCTTCATGAACGGCGACCTGTCCACCGTGATGTCGCCGCGGACCGTGATCAACTGGTCGCAGAACGCCGAGATTTTCCGCGACGTGGGCTATGCCTTCCGGCTGTCGTTCCTGAACAAATGCGACGAGCTGGAACGTCAGACCGTGGCCGAGTTCTATCAGCGTTGCTTTGACGAGGAACTGCCCGAAAGCGCGGCAAACGTCGCCTGAACCCGGTAAGGACACTCCCATGCATATCGGCCTGATCGGTGGAATCGGCGTTGCGGCCACGGTGGTTTATTACCAGCGGCTGACGGCGGCGATGGCCGCACGGGGCCTGCCGCTGGAGCTGACCATCGTCCACGCCGATGTGCAGGAGCTGATCCGCAACAACCTGTCGGACAACCGCGCGGCCCAGGCCGAAATCTATGCAGGATTGATCGACCGTCTGCGCGGCGCCGGGGCCGATTGCGTTGCCATCACCTCTTTGGGTGGGCATTTCTGTTTCGACGAAACGGTGGCGCTGTCGTCCCTGCCGCTGGTCTCGGCCGTCACGCCGCTGGACGATTATTTTGCGGCACAGGGGCTGAACACCGTCGGTCTGCTGGGCACCCGCGTGGTGATGAAGACGGGCCTTTATGGGCAATTGAAGAAAACCCGCGCCGTGGCGCTGGAGGATGAGATCGAGGACCTGGGCCAAAGCTATCAGGACATGGCCGTCGCCGGGGTATGCACGCCGCAAAAGCGGGCGCTGTTCCTAGATGCAGGACAGCGGATGGTCGATGGTCTAGGCGCCGATGCCATCGTGCTGGCGGGCACCGATCTCAACCTGGCGTTTGACGGGCAGGATCCGGGCTATAGGGTGGTAGATGCGCTGGATGTGCATGTGGACCTGCTGGCGCGGCTGGCGGCCGATGAAGCCGACCTCGATGAAGTGAGAGCGAAAATATGAGCAAACCGACCGACAACCCGGCAGATCCGTTCAAAAAGGCGCTGGCCGAAGCGACCAAGGTGATGGCCGACGATTCCGAACTGTCGGTCAGCTACACGGTCGACCCGGCCGGGCTTTCGGGCGATTCCATGCGCCTGCCGCAGGTCTCCCGCCGGATGACGCGCGAGGAAGTGCTGTTGGCCCGCGGCACTGCGGATGCGCTCGCTTTGCGCCACAAGTTCCACGACGATGCCGTCCACGCGAAATACGCACCGCAAGGCGAGATGGCCCGTGATCTGTACGAGGCGATGGAAACCGCCCGCTGCGAGGCGATGGGCGCGCGCCACATGCCGGGCACCGCCTCCAACATCGACGTCAAGATCCGCAACGAGGCGATCCGGCGCGGCTATGATCAGATGAAATCCTCGACCGAGGCGCCGCTGGCTGCTGCTGCGGGCTATCTGGTAAGGCAGATGGCCACGGGCCGCCCGCTGCCCGAAGGTGCCGCCAACGTGGCCGAACTGTGGCGCGGTTATATCGAGGCCGAAGCCGGTGAAACGCTCGGCGACCTCGAAGAGAAAATTGCCGATCAGGCGGAATTCGCCCGCTTTGCCCGCCAGATTATCACCGATCTCGGCTATGGCGACCAGCTGGGCGATGACCCCGATCAGCCGGATGAGGATCAGGAAGACCAGGCCGAAGAGGACGCCGAAGAGCAGCAGGATCCCGACAGTTCCGGCGAAGATGATTCCGACGACGAACAGGCCGATGCGGATGCCGAACAGGCGCAGGAGCAGCAGCAAGACGAAAGCCAGGCCCAGGTCTCGATGGACGAGATGGCTGAGGACGAGCTGTCGGAAGAAACCGAAATGCCCGATGGCGAGGCGCCGCTGGACCCGCCCCCGCCGCCGCCTGCCTCAGAAGCGGATCCCGACTACAAGGTGTTCTTGGACACCCACGACGAGGAAATCGCCGCAGAAGATCTGGCCGAACCAGCCGAGCTGGAGCGCCTGCGCGCCTATCTCGATCAGCAGCTGGAACCGTTGAAAGGCGCGGTTTCCCGCCTTGCCAACAAGCTGCAGCGCCGTCTTCAGGCGCAGCAGAACCGCTCCTGGGAGTTCGACCTGGAAGAGGGCATTCTGGACGCAGGCCGTCTCGCGCGCGTTGTCGCCAACCCGACCACCCCGCTGTCGTTCAAGCGCGAAAAGGATACCGAGTTCCGCGACACCGTGGTGACGCTGCTTCTCGACAACTCCGGCTCGATGCGGGGGCGTCCGATCTCGATCGCGGCGATCTGCGCCGACGTTCTCGCCCGCACCCTTGAACGCTGCAACGTGAAGGTCGAGATCCTCGGCTTTACCACCCGCGCCTGGAAGGGCGGCATGGCGCGCGAGGCCTGGCTGAACGAAGGCCGCCCGCAACAGCCCGGGCGCCTGAACGATCTCCGCCACATCATCTACAAGGGCGCCGATGTGCCCTGGCGCCGGGCGCATCCGAACCTTGGCCTGATGATGAAAGAGGGCCTGTTGAAAGAGAACATCGACGGTGAGGCGCTGGAATGGGCGCACCGCCGGATGGTCGGCCGTCCCGAGGCGCGCAAGATCCTGATGGTGATTTCCGACGGCGCGCCGGTAGATGATTCTACCCTGTCGGTGAACCCGGCGAACTTCCTGGAAAAACACCTGCGCGATGTGATCGCCATGGTGGAGAAGAAAAAGCAGGTGGAGCTTCTGGCCATCGGCATCGGCCATGACGTCACGCGCTACTACGACCGCGCGGTGACCATTACCGATGTCGAACAACTCGCCGGAGCCATGACCGAACAGCTGGCGGCGCTGTTTGACAGCGACCCGCGCGCCCGCGCCCGTGTCATGGGCATCAAGAAGGCCAGTTAAGAGAGCCCCGGCATGGCGCAGCGCAAGATCGAATATTTCTACTCCACCCATTCCGCCTATGCCTATCTTGGCTCCAGGCGGCTGGCAGAAATCTGCGCGGCCCATGACTGCCAACTGATCCACCGCCCCTTTTTGTTGTCGCCAGTGGTGGAGCAGGCAGGCGGGCGTCCCTTTGCCGGGCGCAGTCAGGCGCATGTCGATTACTTCTTCGGACGCGAGATCGAACGCTGGGCCGCCTATCGCGGTGTTCCGATCATTACCTACCGTCCGACCTACCATGACAACGCCCTGACCCTTTCCAGCGGCATGGTGATCATGGCCGAACGTCTGGGGCAGGACGTTGATGCCCTTGCCCATGCGTTGCTTGAGGCGCATTGGCGCGATGACATCGACCTGATGAACCCCGAGCAGCTGTCACAGGCTGCACGAAACGCCGGGCTTGACCCCGAACCGCTGCTTGCAGGTGCGATGGCGCCCGATGTGCAGGCGGTTCTACAGGCAAATACCGATGCGGCCCTGCGGATGCATCTGTTCGGCTCACCGACCTATGTGCTGGATGGGGATCCCTATTACGGACAGGACCATCTGGAACTGCTGGAATTCGGCCTGCGCCAGCCCTTCCCCGACACCACCTTTCAGAACCCACCTGTCGGCGCGGCCTGAATTTCCCGGGTTGCACCCGGCCCCGCTTCGCTGTTCTCTGGCGCGGTTGACACCCGCCAACGCAGGAGGCTCCCCATGTTTCAGTCATTCGACGTCACCGCCCGCCCGGATCAGGGGCCGCCCCGGCTGCAGGCACTGCGCGCAGAGCTGGATCGGGAGGCGCTGGATGGCTTCCTTGTCCCCCGCGCCGATGCGCATCAGGGTGAATACGTCGCCCCGCGGGACGACCGGCTTGCCTGGCTGACCGGCTTTACCGGCTCTGCAGGGTTTTGCGCGGCCATGGCCCATGTCGCGGGTGTCTTCATCGACGGACGCTACCGCACGCAGGTGAAACAGCAGGTCGCTGATGTCTATACCCCAGTGCCCTGGCCCGAGGTCCAGCTGCACGACTGGCTGAAGAAACAGCTGCCGGATGGCGGTCGCGTCGGGTTTGATCCATGGCTGCACGCCACCGGCCAGATCGCCGACCTACGCAGACAGCTGGACGGCAGCGGCATCATGCTTGTCGATTGTGAAAACCTGGTGGACCGCATCTGGGAGGACCAGCCTGCACCGCCCGCAGAGCCCGTCATCGCCCACCCCGAGGCGTACGCCGGGGAAAGCGCCGCCGACAAATGCGGACGGCTGGCCAAGGACCTGCGCGAGGCCGGACAAGAGGCCGCCCTGATCACCCTACCCGACAGCATCATGTGGCTGCTGAACATCCGCGGATCGGACATTCCACGCAATCCGGTCGCCCATGGCTTTGCCATCCTGCACAGTGATGCGCGTGTGGACCTGTTCATGGAGCCGTCGAAACTGGAGGGGCTGGCGGATCACCTGGGCGCAGGCGTAACCGTGCATCCACCTGCCGGTTTCCTGAATGCCGTGGGCGCGCTCAATGGCGCCGTGGCGGTGGACCGGGACAGCCTGCCGCAGATCGTTGCCGAGACTCTGGGCGCCCGTCTTCAGCCGACAGGCGACCCCTGCGCCCTGCCCAAGGCCTGCAAGAACGCGGCAGAGATCGAAGGCAGCGCCGCCGCCCACCTGCGCGATGGCGCCGCCGTGGTGGAACTGCTGGCCTGGCTCGACGACCAGCCGCCGGGTAGCATCACAGAAATCGACGTGGTCAAGCAGCTGGAAACGCTGCGCCGCCGCGACGACAAGCTCCGCGATATCAGTTTTGACACCATTTCGGGCACCGGGGCCAATGGCGCCGTGATCCACTACCGAGTCACGGTCGAGACCGACACGGTACTGCA
Source organism: Phaeobacter sp. SYSU ZJ3003 (assembly GCF_041300735.1). Taxonomy (NCBI): domain Bacteria; kingdom Pseudomonadati; phylum Pseudomonadota; class Alphaproteobacteria; order Rhodobacterales; family Roseobacteraceae; genus Phaeobacter; species Phaeobacter sp. SYSU ZJ3003. Next base: position 314,283 of record NZ_PXNU01000001.1, read on the forward strand.
GGACGGCGATCTGCTGGTTCTGGACAGCGGCGGGCAGTATCTGGATGGTACCACCGACATCACACGCACCATTGCTATTGGCGCCCCGGGAGCCGAGGAACGCGCCGCCTTTACCCGCGTGCTGCAGGGCATGATCGCAATCTCGCGCCTGCGCTGGCCACAGGGACTGGCCGGGCGCGACATCGAGGCCATCGGGCGGATGCCGCTGTGGCTGGCCGGGCAGGATTTCAATCATGGTCTGGGCCATGGCGTCGGCGCCTACCTCAGCGTACACGAAGGCCCGCAGCGCCTCAGCCGTGCCTCTGCGGTACCGCTGCAGCCAGGTATGATCCTGTCCAATGAACCGGGGTATTACCGCGAAGGTGCCTTTGGCATCCGGATCGAGAACCTGATCGTCGCGCAAAAGGCCCCTGCCCTGCCCGGCGGCGACGCAGAGCGGGACATGCTGGACTGGCGCACCCTGACCTTTGTCCCGATCGACCGGCGGCTGATTGACGCAGATATGCTATCAAGGGAAGAACGCGACTGGCTGAATGCTTATCATGCGCAGGTCGCCCAGAAAATCCGCCCAATGATCAGCCCTGCCGCACAGGCCTGGCTGGACGTGGCGACTGCGGCGATCTGATACCCGGCTGTTACATTGCCGGGGCAAGACATGCATACCAATGACGAGATGGGGAAAATAACATGAGCAAGATCCGAATTCGCAAGGCAGATGGCACCTGGGTGGTGCGCTCGGGCGGGGCCGTTCTGGGCGAAACCAGCCGCGCACTAGAGCTGAGCGAAGAGGGTCATGCGCCGGTCATCTATTTCCCACGCGAAGACATCGCCATGGCCTTTCTCGATCCGAGCAGCAAGACGACGCATTGCCCGCACAAGGGCGATGCCTCCTATTTTTCCATCGTAAACAAATCCTCGGTGACCGAAGACGCTGTCTGGAGCTATGAGGACCCAATCAGTGACGTGGGCGAAATAAAAGGCTATTTGGCGTTTTATCCCAGTGACTCGGTGAAGATCGAACAGATTTGAATCTGCCGGGTCAGCAGGGCCGCCTTTTACGGCACAGCTTCTAGGCGGCACAGCGTTTTACCGGCGCTGTGCCGTTTTCAAAGCCACTAAGAACCGATAGCAATCATTAAATTTAAACTGACCGACAGCGGTACCGCGCGACCTGCGCGTATCATTAACAATTATACAAAATTTTGGACCGCCTATACTTCCGTGCCCTTGCCAATGAGGGGCTCGAAGCTAGATCACGGTCGGCACCTATTCCGGCGCCCGCGGCCGGTCAAAGCGGCCCATCAGGACCGCCCCGATATCAGGATTTCAAAGTGGCCCATCCGCCTGAAAGCAGATCAGCCCTACAACAGTACAGAACGGACCAAATGCCGTTTTGCCTGTTCCAGAGCTTCCCCCGACCCAAAGACATTTGCGTCTCTGGCGCATTCGATTGCGTAGTTGACCAACGCTTCGAGGGCCGCCTGTTCTTTGTCCTGCTCGCTCGTTTTGTTTTGTACTTCGACCTCTTTCGGGTCGAATTTATAAGTACGCATATTTTCCCTTCCGCACCCCATTTACGCCCGTTGCCGTTAACTTTACTTAAAAAAGCGGTTCATCCAATCCAGCGAAAGAAAAAATTAATAAATGCGTGACGTAGATACATCTCAGTTGAGTGGTCGCCTGCTTCGGGTCTTTTTAACAGTTTACGATGAAATGTCCGTCAGCAAGGCGGCTGAGCAGCTGAACATCAGCCAATCCACCGTCAGTCATAACCTGGAAAAACTGCGCTGCATCATAGGCGACAAGTTGTTCGTGCAGGCCGGGCGCGGCATCGTTCCCAGCCCACGCGCGGAACGCCTGGTGCCCAAGGTTCGACGCCTGTTGGCCCAGATGGATGCGCTGGTGGACCATGGGGAATACGTCCCCGCCAATGACCCCGATCCGTTTGTGATCGCCACAAACGGCGGCGTTCTTGTCCCCGAGGTCAACCGAACCTGTACGCGCATCTGGCAGGAAGTTCCCAGAAAACGCATGGTGTTCCGCGAGCTTGGCCCCAGCGCGAATGCCGAAAACCTGCTGGAGCGTGGGATTGCCGATTTTGCCATTGCCCCCCGCCCCGAAGTCTATCCCGCGACCCTGTGCCATGCGCATCTTTTCTCCGAGGGCTTCCGGGTCTTTTACGATCCTGAGGTGCGCGGACCGATAAAGGACGTCTACGACTACTCTGGCGCCAGCCATGCCACGCTGGATTTCGGCGGCCCCTACAAAAGCACCGTGCAGAGCGCGCTGGAGGCTCTCAACCTGTCACGCGACATTGCCGTCAGCGTGCCGAATGTCTGGCTGCTGGCCGAGGTGATCCGTGGCACCGACACGGTTGCCACCCTGCCGGCCATGCTAATAAATTCTGCGTTCCGGGGGTTCAGCAGTTCTCCGCTACCGCTGAGCGTTCCGGATGCAGAATTTGATCTGGTCTGGCATCGCCGGTTCGATGGATCATCCAGATTGGCATGGCTACGTGAGATTCTCACCGAAACCCTGAAACAGCCCGCCAGCTGAGGCACACCAGAACCGCCCCCGGGTCTTAGCTGTGTTCCTCTGCAGCCGTTGCCACTAGGGCGCGGTTATAGGCCTTCAGCGCATCCACGTGGTAGAGCACCCCAAGAAGGCGGCCCTGCTGCTCAGCATCGCTCGGCGCGGGCACGTCATCCGGAGCAACCACCGGCAAGAACGGCACATCCGCCCGGTCGAACACCGGCAGCACCGCCTCCAGCGACTGATCGGGGCGCAGCATCAGTCCTTGATCAATCAGCGGAGCGCAGTCCTCTGGCGTGGCGCAGCGCGGATCCCCCAGCGGCCGCATCAACCCACCCACCTGCAACAGCGCCAGCAGATAGGCCTGCGGCCCGGCCGCGCAATGCAGATTGCGCCGCTCCAGCTGGGTCAGGAAGAACGACCGGTCCACCAGCCGCGAGGCCAGCGCCGTCGACAGGGAGACCGAAACCATGACCGCAAGGCCGATTTGCCAGTCTCCGGTCAGCTCGAATACGATCAGCGTGGTCGAGATCGGCGCCCCTAGAACGGCAGCCGCGACCGCCCCCATGCCCGCAAAGGCATAAAGCGTATGCGTCCCTGACACTTCCGGCAGGACCGATGTCGCGATCAGCCCAAAGGACAGGCCGGTCATCGCTCCGATCATCAGCGACGGTGAAAACACCCCGCCCCCCATGCGCCCGCCCATGGTGATGGCCACGGCAGCGGTTTTCACCACGGTGAACAGGATGGCCTGCGACAGCACCAACCCACCAGTAAGCGCCAGCACCGTCGTCTCATAGCCAACCCCGATGATATGCGGAAACCAGATCGCAATCGCCCCCAGAAGAAAGCCAGAGACCGCCGGGCGCAGCCAGCGCGGGATCGATAGAGCTGTCTGGATATCGGTTCCCACTCGATCTGCCCAAAAAATCGAGCGCATGAGCACCACGGCGACCAGTCCACAAATCAACCCGAGCATCAAAAAGGCAGGTAGCTCGACATAGAACTGCAAGGCGCCCGGCGTGGTCAGCGTGAATTCCGTAACATCGCCATATTCCAACCGGTTGATCACCGTGCCCGCGACCGAGGCGATGGCGATGGGCGCAAAGGCATGCACAGCAAAATGCCGCAACACAACCTCAAGCGCGAACAGCGCACCGGCGATAGGCGCGTTGAAGCTCGCAGAAACTGCCGCTGCCACCGCACAGCCCAAAAGATCGCGCCCGGTGATGCCATCGGCCTTGATCCGGTCGCTGACCCAGCTGGAAATGACGCCTGCAAGGTGCACCACTGGCCCTTCGCGCCCCGCCGATCCGCCGGTCGACAGCGTCAGGAAGGACGCCATGGCCGACCCAAGCCCGGCGCGGATTTCGACGCGGCCATTGCGCATTGCCGCCCCTTCGATCACATCGGCAACCGAACGCACCCGCCCATCGGGGGTGAAATTGTGCAGGATGATTCCGACGACCAGCCCACCCACGGTGGGGATCACCAGCAGCATGTACCACGGCAGATCCTGCGCGAAACTGTGCAGAAAATGAATATCCTCGGCGCCATAGATCCAAGCCTGAAGGGCGGTAATCCCCTTTCGGAACAGCAAGGCCGCAAAACCGGCCGAGATACCGATCAGCAAGGCGATCATCCAGAATTGAAACTGGCTTGGCCCGCGATGCAAAAGAATACGCCAGACATCGCGCAGCCATGCAAGACCCTGCATCGCCAGCACCTTTGCCCCGGTCCGGGAATTATGCTTCATTGTTCGCCTTCAGTTTCCTGCCCCCCTCAAAGCAGAGAAAAATTGCCAAACCACCAACACTGAGCACACAGGACCGTGACCCGTGCGTCAGCCGGTCAGCAAGGCTCCGGCGGCGGCGCGCGCTTCTTTGGTGATGGTATCGCCCGACACCATCCGGGCGATTTCATCCACCCGTTCCGTCTCGCTCAGCGGCACCACCTCGGACAGGGTCATGCCATCGGTGACGCGTTTCTGCACCCGCCAGTGATGCGCGCCCTGGGCGGCGACCTGCGGCGAATGGGTGACGACCAGCACCTGCCCGCCCGAGGCAAGGGATTTCAGGCGCCGCCCCACCGCATCAGCGGTGGCACCACCGACCCCGCGGTCGATCTCGTCAAAGATCAGCGTCTTGTCGCGATCCTCACCGCGCAAGCAGACCTTCAGGGCCAGCAGGAAGCGGCTCAGTTCCCCGCCCGAAGCGATCTTATTGAGCGGACCCGCCGGGGCACCGGGATTGGTCGCCACGGTAAAGGCAACATCGTCGTGGCCCTCCGGGCCCGGGGCGCCTGCGGTGATCCGGGTTTCAAAAACCGCGCGCTCCATCTTGAGGGGCGCCAGTTCAGCCATCACCGCTGTGTCCAGCGCCAGCGCGCTGTCGCGGCGCGCCGCACTCAGCGTCTCTGCAGCCGCTACATAAGCCGCCTCAGCGTCGCGCAGGGCGGCCTCCTGATCGGCCAGATCCTTATCGCCTGCATCCAGTGCCGCCAGTTTTTCGCGCAGGGTATCGGCATAGGCGGCCAGATCATCGGGCAGAACGTCATGCTTGCGCGCCAAGGCACGGATCGCAAACAGTCGCTCTTCGCAATCTTCCAGATCGCCGGGATTGAAATCGAGAGCAGACAGAACTCGTTCGACGCCATCTTGCGCATCGCCCAGTTCAATCATCGCCCGGCTGAGCGCCGCCAGCGGCTCTGTCAGCCCGATCTCCTCGGCGCCCTCAACACCTTCCAGCCAGCGCTGCGCCTCGCCCAGCGACGGATCGGCCCCCTCGCTCAGCAGCGCATGAGCACGGGCGATATCGCCCCGGACCCGCTCTGCCCCCTGCATCTGGCGGCGGCGCGCATCCAGCGTCTCGTCCTCGCCTGGCTCCGGGCTCAGCTTGTCCAGTTCCTCAACCGCGTGACGCAGGAATTCCTCTTCGGCGCGCACCGCATCCAGTGCTGCGCGGGTGGCCTCAACCGTCTTGCGGGCCTTGGCGGCCGTCGTCCAGGCCGCGCGGGTCTGTGACAGCAGATCCGGCACCCCGGCAAAGGCATCCAGCAGGCTGCGGTGCCCCTTTGGGTTCAAAAGACCCCGATCATCGTGTTGGCCGTGCAGTTCCACCAAGGTTTCCGACAACGCGCGCAGCACCTCACCCGAGCAGCGCCGATCGTTCACCCAAGCCGTCTTGCGGCCCTCAGCGGTATTAACGCGGCGCAGGATCAGTTCATGCCCGGCTGGCAGGCCTGCCTCTTCCAGAACCGCATGGGCCGGATGGCCCTCGGGCAGTTCGAATTCCGCGACCACCTCGCCCTGCGAGGCGCCCTGCCGCACCAGTTCGGCGCGTCCGCGCCAGCCCAGTACAAAGCCAAGGGAATCGAGCAGGATCGATTTACCAGCGCCGGTTTCGCCGGTCAGCACGTTGAGGCCGGCCTGAAAGTTCAGCTCCAGATGGTCGATGATCAGAATATCGCGGATATCAAGCGCGCGCAGCATTACTTTGCTCCGTTGCAAACGCTGTTACAGCCACTGGCCCTTGATCGACTGGCGATAGATCTGGCTCAGCCAGTTGTTCCCCCGGTCACGCATCTTCAGACCCTGCGACGTCAGCAGTTTATAGCTGTCCTGGTACCACTCTGTCGATTGATAGTTGTGCCCCAGGATCGCGCCGGCGGTCTGCGCCTCATCCACCAGACCCAGCGACAGATAGGCCTCGACCAGACGGTGCAGCGCCTCGGGGGTGTGACTGGTGGTCTGGAAATCCTCCACCACCACACGGAAGCGGTTGATCGCCGACGTGTAGTGTTTGTGGCGCAGGTAGTAGCGCCCGATTTCCATTTCCTTGCCCGCCAGATGGTCGAAAGCCAGATCGAATTTCAGGATTGCCGAGTTGGCATATTCGCTGTCGGGGTAAACCTCGATTACGGTGCGCAAAGCCTGCAGCGCCTGGAAGGTCAGCCCCTGATCGCGGCCGACTTCGTCGATCTGGTCATAAAAGCTCAGCGCCAGCAGGTATTGCGCATAGGCGGCGTCTTCGTCGGTCGGGTAGAAATCGATGAACCGCTGAGCGGCGGCGCGGCTGTTTTCGTAATCCTTGGCACGGTGATAGGAAAAGGCCTGCATGATCAGCGCTTGTTTCGCCCATTCAGAATAGGGATAGAGGCGCTCGATCTCGGAGAAGTAAAAGGCCGCGTCCTTGGACCGGCGGCGTTCCAGTTCGAACTCGCCGCGTTCAAAGATCTGTTTGGGGGTATAGCCGTCCAGCGCGCCTGCCTTTTCGGCCGCGCCACCGTCGCCGCCGCAGCCCGACAATGCAGCCATCAGAACAACCGCACCGATCCATTTGGCTCCTGCCCTGATGCCGATCATCTTTGCCTTACCTCACCGCATTTGACTCGCGGGTGTCCACCCCGGTTATGCCCGGTCTAGCACATTCAATTGGCGTGCAAAACGCCTTTAACCCACTTCGCCCTCACTTGGCAGAGATTGTCGGCCCGGGTCAAGCCTGCGGCGCCCCAGCGGTGGGTGCCGGACCACAGGTACAAATGAAAAAGGGCACCTAAGTGCCCCTGTCCGTCTTCCATCGGTGTCCTGATGATTGCGCTGATCCCTGCAGGGATCAGGCGACCTTGCGGATGGCTGCGGGGATTTCCCCCCAAACCAGCCCCTGCCCCGGCAGGCGGGCCACCATAGCCGCATCACACTCTACCAGACGCACCGCGCCGGGGGTTGCGAACAGCGCCCGCAGCAGGGTGTTGGTCAAGGCATGACCAGCACGCTCGCCGATATAGCGCCCCATCAGCGGCGCACCGGCCAGCGCCAGGTCACCCAGCGCGTCCAGCATCTTGTGACGGACCGGCTCATCCGAATGGCGCAGACCTTCGCCGCTTTCAACCTCTTCACCATCGAAAACAACAGCGTTCTCGCCCGGCACACCGCCAAGAGCCAGGCCATTGGCCTGCATCGCCTCGACATCAGCGCGGCGGCAGAATGTACGGCTGTCGCACAGCTCGCGGGCAAAGGCTCCATTGCGCAGGTCCAGCGTCTTGCTCTGACGTCCAATCGCCTGTTCAGCGAAATCAATGTGGAATTCGATCATCAGCCGGTCGCAGGGCAGAATGGTCGCCTTTGCGCCATCTTTTTCGACGCTGACCTCCTTCAGAACCTGCAGAACCTGCACCGGAGCAGACAGGCGACGCACGCCTTTCTGCATGATCCCGCGCACAAACAGCGCCGAGGAGCCATCAAGGATCGGCACTTCGGGTCCATCGATTTCAATCAGGGCGTTGTGCACACCACAACCAGCCAGTGCGGCCATCACGTGCTCAACGGTAGATACCGACACACCGGCGGCGTTGACCAGACGGGTGCACAGCGCGGTGCGCTCCACATAGTCCCAGCGGGCCGGGATGACAGAATTGCCCAAAGCGATATCGGTCCGTTTGAAACGGATGCCATGATCCGCCGCAGCCGGTTTCAGAACCATCCGCGCAGGCTGGCCGGAATGCAGGCCTGCGCCTTCAAATGTCACCGATGCTTTCAGGGTATTCTGCACCTTGTGCCTCTTTCTTCTGGGTCCGGCCATCTGGGGCCGTGTTGCCGATGATAGGTAAGGAAACGGGCACGCGGGCTCAACTCAATCTTTGTAACGGATTGAAACATCCCTGTAACGAATAGGCAAAACACTGCCTAGAGCGTGTCGCGTTTAATCGGTTTTGTATCCTGCGGCCTTGAAGAAGTTGTAGCATTCCTCGTC